>NZ_JBCGFC010000005.1:0-309503 GCF_038739615.1 Aeromonas sp. SER
GCCAATGGCGTGCTGGCCAACGACAGCGATGTCGACGGCAACGCCCTCAAGGTGACCGGTATCCTGAGCGGCACCAGCGGGACGGCCACGGCCGTGAACGCCAGTGGCGACACCGTGCTGACCAACAGCTACGGCACCCTGACCATCCGGGCGGACGGCAGCTACAGCTTCAATGCCAATGGCGCGGATGCGCAGAAACTGGCAGCCGGCCAGACCGCGGGGGTGGTGTTCACCTACACCGCGACCGACGGCACGGTGGAGCGGACCAGCACCCTGACCATCACCATCACCGGCACCAATGATGCGCCAACCCTGAGCATCGATAGCGGGGTGGCCGTCTCCGAAGAGGGGCTTGCCGGCGGCATTGCCGATACGGCAGGCAGCAGCGATACCTCCGACAGCGTGGCCGCCAGCGGCAAGATCACGGTCGGCGATGTCGACAGCCAGGATACGCTTACCATCAGCCTGAACGGGCCTGCTGGCCTGACGGCTGGCGGTGCCGCGGTGCAGTGGAACTGGAATGCCGCCACCAAGATATTGACCGGTTATACCGGTACACCGGGCGGCGCCGACTACAAGGCGGTCATGGATGTGAAACTGACTGCTCCCACCGGCAACGGCAAGGGCGACTGGAGTTATGACGTGACACTCAAGGCTCCGCTTGATCATCCGGTGAAGGGGAGTGAAGACTTACTCAACTTCCAGATCGGTGTAACTGTATCGGATGGCAAGACCACCACTACCGGCAGTCTGCCCATCATGGTCGAGGACGACTCCCCCGTAGCTGGTGACATGGCGGCAGTATCTCTGGTGAAAACCAGCATCCCGGATGTGTTGACTGGCAAGTTCAGCCTGACCGGGTATGTCGGGGATAGCGGCAGCATTGATGCGGGCAAATTCACTATCACGGCACGGGGATTCGAGTCTTCGACTTCCTCCAGGCTCGTTGATGCCAAGGTCAATGCCTCCGTTGACGGGCTAGGCGTCAAGAGCACGAGCGCGCCTTATCACAACATTGATAATGAGATCGATTTCCGCAAATTTGCTGATGGTTCGAGTGTATCCGAGGAGTTGGTGATCAAGCTGGATGCGGGCACTGTGGCATATGGTGCCAAGATCGAGTTCAGCAAGATCTATGGTGGAGAACTCGAGAGCGGTGTGGTCGAGTTCTGGCGCGACGGTAAACTGGTTGCAACCCAGACATTCAGCTCGAATGCTGCCAATGGCGATTATGCTGCCAACTTCCAGGTTCAGCAGGGTGGTTTTGACACCATGGTGATCAAGGCGACCGATAACGGCAAGTCAGCCAGCTGGGGTGACAACAGTGACTTTACTGTCAAGTCTATCGAGTTCCTTGGTTCCTCTACCCCGCAGGCGATTGCCTATGGTTCGGGCACGCTCGATCCGCAGTGGGGGGCTGATGGTAAAGGACGTTTCGAACTGGTCACCGGTACGGTCGAATCCGGCCTCAAGACAGTCGCCGGTCTGGCTATCGCGATCACCGCCGATGGGGCTAATACCCTGCTTGGCAAGGACAGCAATGGCAGTCTGATCTTCAAGATGGAGTTCACGCCTGCAACAGGTAAATGGGAGTTCTTCCAGTATGCCGAGATGCAGCGCCCTGTTGACGGTGACATTGACTTTACATTTAAAGCCTACGATCGCGACGGTGATGGCTCGCAAGGCAGCTTTGCGGTCAATCCGCTGGTTCGCCCCGATGTAATGGGGGTATCGAATGCCAGTGTGACTGAAGGGGGGGCTTTGCAACATGTTGTCACCCTGAGCGGAGCGACCAATGTGGCGACCGAGTACAGCCTCTCCATTGCAGGCAGCGGTGCTCATGCTGCCAGCAGTGCTGATTGGGGAGCTTTGCAGTTTACCAACGGGGTGACCTACAGCAGCACCACCGGCAAGATAACAGTGCCTGCCGGAGTATCGAGTTTCACGGTTTCGCTGAATACGGTAAACGACATGCTGCCCGAGTTTACCGAAACGCTGGCGATATCGGTGGGTGGCGTTTCCGGCACTGGCACCATAGTTGACAATGACCTTTCGGTGCGGCTCGGTGGTGGTCTGGTTGATGAGGATGGTTTGTCTGGTGGCAACGCCGGTTTGCCCGAGCCTGTCGGGGCGCCGACCAGCGGCCCGCTCTCGGTAACCCAATCGCTGCAGGTTACTGATGGCAATGGTAGCAATGTATCCGGCGTTCAGCTCAAGTTGGTCAGCATTACCGGCTTGAGCGGCATTACCGGGATTGATGGGCAGCCCGTGAATGTGGTGCAGGATGGTGCGGGTCTCAAAGGTTACTTCGGGACCAACCCGGCCAATGTGGCCTTTACCGTAACGGTAGACAATAGTGCTAATCCGCCGAGCTATACCTTCACCCTGATCAAGCCGCTCAGCCACCTTGTGGATGGTCAAAGCAGCGTATTGAGCAGTCAGGATGAGTTGCGTATCACTGTGAACTACGAGGTGAGCAAAGCTGGTTCCGACACTGCTACCGGCTCTTTCGATGTTGCCGTGCGTGATGATGTGCCGGTTGCTGTGGTCGATGATGCCAAAGTTAACGTGGTTGTTGATTCATTCCAAGTTTCGGGGGTTGATGCTAACTGGGTAAATTGGAGTGGTGGTTCGTATGTCAAAGTCAGTGACTCTGATGATGTTAACCCAGGTAAAGATCAGATTCGTTGGGGTGGGGGTAGTAATCCGTCTGGCTACGGCTTCCTGGACAATGATGCGGCATTGAATGGCGCAATTCCGATCAATGAAGAGATCAAACTGGGCACATTCACTCATTACAACAACCCGATTTATAACGATGCTATCAGTGCTGCAACGATGGAGGTTACTTTCTCCGTAACTGATGCATTGGGACGGGTCACACCAATAAAACTTGTTGTGAATTTCAATCATAACGAAACCCCCAATGACAAATGGGGGAATGGTGATGACATCATCTCGATCGGTAATACGACAGCTACCTTCAACTTCGAAGGTAAGGCATACACGCTGGAGGTACTGGGTTTCCGCGATGCGGGTGGCAACGTGGTGAAGACTATTTACACCAAAGAGAATGCCAGCAACAGCTTCGATCTGATCGTCAAGTTGGTGGAAGGGTCTGGTTATCAGTTGCCACAGACCACCGGTAATGTGCTGACCAACGATCTTGCCGGTGCTGATGGTGGTCTGAGTGTCATTGGCTACGGAGTTGGCAGCAGCTCGACCACTTATAGCAATGGTGCGGGTACCCAGGTAGTTGGTCTGTACGGGGTACTGACCATTCTGGCCAACGGTGCCTATACCTATCAGGTCACCAAGAATGGCAGCCAGATCCCGGCTGATGCGCGCGAGGTGTTCAGCTACAGTGTGCGCGATGGCGATGGCGATACTACCAACAGCACCCTGACCATCCGCGTCAATCCGGTGGACAGCAACGGGGTTCCGGTTCATCTGCCGCTGACGGTAGATGGTACCGACCTCAATGACTCTATCGTGGTACGCAATGGCGAGAATGCGGCTAACCCTGACCGCCTGGATGTTGCGTTTGGTGGGAATTTGCTGGGCGAGGTCACCACCAGTAACGGTGGTACAGACCATGTGCATACCGGTATCAGTTACAACAAAGGGAGTGCCGATCAGGTAGTCAGTGGTGGGGCAGGCAATGACCATATCGAAACTGGCAGCGGCAACGATGTGATCTATGCAGGCAAAACCGGAGCAGATGGATTCGGTACCGATGATTCACTGCAACTGACGGTAGCTCAGCTCAAGGCTCATCACATCATGACAGGCAGCTTGTCTGGCAGTGATGCCATGCTCGATGGCGACGGTCTGTTGCTGAGTGTTGATGTCAGCAGTAGCAAAGCGGATGTGGTCAATGGCGGTAGCGGTAATGACAAGATCTACGGGCAGTCAGGTTCGGATATCCTGTTTGGTGGTACCGGTGACGACTATATCGATGGCGGCAGTCACAACGATGCACTGCGTGGCGGTCTGGGGAACGATATCCTGATCGGCGGGCTCGGCAGCGATGTGATGCGTGGTGACGGCGGCTCAGATACTTTCGTCTGGAATCAGGGGGATACTGTATCCGGCTCTCTGACCAAGGATTACATCATGGACTTCAACAAGGGGTCAGGTAGTGTCAATCTTTCGGAAGGCGACAAGCTGGATCTGCGCGATCTGCTGGATCACGATGGTTCTCACAACCAGAACGATCTGAAGAGCCTGCTCTCGGTGTTCCAGGATAACGAAGGGGTGCACTTGCAGGTCAAGGAGAGCAGCACGGCCTCTGTTACCCAGGAGATCGTGTTGATGAACCACACCTTCGACAGTCTGACGGGCGGTTCGGCGACCACGTCCAATCAGGTGATCGATTACATGTTGAATAATCACATGCTCGATATTGACAAGCCGTAAGCACTAACGGCTACGCAATAAAAAGCGGCAGAGAAATCTGCCGCTTTTTTATTTTGAAGTGAAGAAAAATCAGTTGCCGAGGGTGGCGAACAGGCTTTGCTCCAGGGTGCCGCGGGAGACGCAGACCGGCTTGATGGAGGGGGCCGGTACGCGCTCGCCTGAGGACTCAACGAAGAACAGCTCGGTGTTGCCCTTGACGTTGACGGTCGCCACGCTGCTGTTGCCGCTCTGGGTGATGATCAGGTTGATCTGCAGGTTGGGGTTACCCAGCGCGACTTTGGAGCCCATGGTGCCGCAATCCAGCCACTCCAGACCGTCGGCAGAGTGCTCGACGTTGGCGGTCATCAGGCCGGAACCGCGCTGACTGTTTTCGATGTTGAGGCCGTGATCGGTGAACCACTTCTCGGCACGGGCCCATACCAGGTCAACCGGGATCGCCATCTCCTGGGTATTGTTGGTCGCCTTGGCAATCGGCGGGTTGTAGCGGTACTCTTCACCACCATTGTTGTCACCGGCACAACCGACCAGCAGCAGCGCCAGAGCGCCTCCCATAATCTTTTTCATCTTCTTTCTCTCGTCCATTTCATCCGGCCATTGGCCAACCGGCGCCTATTATCTCCGGAGCGACAATCTCTGTCAGCAAGCATCCTGCATCGAGTGCGTTATTGTGCCAGTCAGGTCGCTTTACAAAACCGGTTTGCTATCATAGATTTGCTCGAAATTCCTCCATAAGCGCCCCTGTGAACAACATGCTCACCCCGGATCTGCTGCAGCAGATCATCGACCATCTGCCAATGAGTATCTTTTGTCGGGATAAGCATGGGCGCTACCTCTTTGCCAACCGCATGTTTGCCAGTGAGGCAGGCTATCCCTCGCCTGCCGAAGTGGTCGGCAAGACGAATGCGCAGATGCCGTGGGGAGACATCTTTGGCGAGGAGGACAGGCAACTGCTGGCGAAGGGGGAGCCGCTGCTTTACCAGCAGCTCCACTGCAACAGCGGCGGCAACACCAGCTGGATGGAGATCCACAAGGTGCCGCTCTATGACCAGCAGGGCGAGCCTTATGCCGTGTTTGGTGTGGTCAACGAGATTGCGCAACGAAAAAACCTCGAACAGACGGTCAAGAACCAGCAGGTATTGCAGCGGTTTTTGCTGGATGCGATCCCCGACATTATCCGCTTCGATGACCATAACGGCGTGCTGCTGGAGTGCAATCAGGCGTTTCTCGACTTTATCGGGCAGCGAGCCGAGGAGGTGCTGGGCCACCAGATCCCCTATCGCCTCTCTGCGCCGCAAGGGATGGATCAGGGGGAGTGCTGCCTGCTCGATGCCAGTGGCAAGGGGCGGCATATGGAGATCACCCGGGTGGATGTGTCCGATGGTGATGGCCACTCCCTCGGTGTGCTGACGCTGGGTCGCGATATCACGGGGTTGCGTACCACCCAGGCCCAGCTGCAGCAGGAGCAGCACTACGACAGCCTGACCGGCTTGCTCAAGCTCTCCCGCTTTCTGCAGACCAGCCGCCATCTCGGTGGCCGCAATGCCACGCTGGTGCTGGTCGACCTGCACCATTTTCGCGAGATCAACGATCGCTTCGGGATTCGGATTGCCGATCGCCTGCTCAGTCAGGTAGCCAAGCGGCTGCAGCAGTTGGCGCCGCCGCGCTCGCTGCTGTGCCGGGTGGCGGCTGATGACTTCAGCCTGCTGCTGCCCGAGCTCAACGAGCCGTTGCAAGGGTGGAGCCAGCAGTTGCAGCAGCAGCTGATGGAGCACTATCAGGTGGAAGAGCACCGCATCCAGATCCCGGTTTTCCTCGGGCTGGCTCAGGGCAAGGCCAATGATGCCGAACGGCTGCTCAGCCATGCGGAGGCGGCACTGGCGCAGGGCAAGCGGCAACAGCACTACACCACCCTGTTCGATCCTGAGCTCCATGCCAAGCTCAAACGGCGTCAGCTCATCGCGGCCCAGCTGCCACTGGCCATCAAGTCGGCCCAGCTGGTTGCGGTCTATCAACCCATCGTCTGCAGCAGTACGCTCCGGTTGCATGGCGCCGAGCTGCTCTGCCGCTGGCCCCACCCAGAGCTTGGGATGATCTCCCCCGATGAGTTCATCCCGCTGGCAGAAGAGATGGGGGTGATCGGCCAGCTTGGTCAGCTGATGCTGGAGCAGGGTTGTGCCCAGCTGGCGCAGTGGCAGGCGGCTTGCCCGGAGATGATGCTCTCCATCAACCTCTCGCCGCTGCAATTTCGTGATCCGGCCCTCTGTGAGCTGGTACAGGGTTGTATCGTCCGCCACGGACTCAAGGCCAGTCAGCTGGAGCTGGAGATCACCGAAGGGGTCCTGATGGAGAATGCCGACCAGATAGAGACCAACCTCGACAATCTGATAGCAGCCGGCTTCCAGCTGGCCATCGATGACTTTGGCACCGGCTACTGCTCGCTGGCCTATCTGCCGCGGCTCAAGGTCGCGACCCTCAAGCTGGATCGCAGTTTTACCCAGGGGCTTGCCAGCAACACGGCGACGACCGCCATCGTGCGTTCCGTCATCGGGCTGGGCCATGAACTGGGGATCCGCATCACGGCCGAGGGGGTGGAGACGCCGGAGCAGCAGCAGTGGCTGACCGATGCTGGTTGCGATCGTCTGCAGGGCTACCTGTTCAGCCGGCCGCTGCCGCCGCAGGAGTTCGCCGCCAGCTATCTGAGCTGACTTTGTGCCAGAAACAACAAGGCCACCTCGCGGTGGCCTTGTTGTTTGGCGATGGGGGCAGGATCAATCCTGGAAGTAGGTGCCCCAGCCATCGTAGTCCACCCCGTATTTTTCGAGGATGGGCAGCATCTTGGCGATATCGGCCACGATAGCTTCGACATTCAGTTTGCACTCGATGGTGGCATCGAAGCAGAAGATGGTGGCGCCGTCATCCAGCTCCATCTCTTCAGCATCGGTCACTTCAAAACCAGCCTTGAACAGGTCAACCGCTGCTTTTTCCAGACGGTCGAAATCCTGGCAGGCGAAGTGGTGCTCAATGTCGTAATCCGCGTCAGGGTTGCTGCCGTCGGCCAGCAGCTCGTTGACGATCTCTGTGGTCTCTTCACGCCACTCTTGCATATTCAGACTCATGTTGCCTCCAGGCGGTATCGTTGCGGCAAAGCATACTCGCACAGCGCATCCGGCTCAATGCGGCAAACCTGCAGAAGCGCTGATTTCCCGCTGTTTGGTGATGAATGGCACAGGAGAGTGGGGGGGCGAGCCCGTTTTTTGCCCCGAAACGGCCAATAACCACCCGTTGCGTTCAGTTGTTGAGCGAACGAACTTTTTATCGTGCCAGCGTGGTTGACACCGTGCGCCGGAAAGGGTTTAATGCGCGCCGTTGCCCAGATAGCTCAGTCGGTAGAGCAGGGGATTGAAAATCCCCGTGTCGGCGGTTCGATTCCGTCTCTGGGCACCACAATTCCTCCTTAGTTCAGTCGGTAGAACGGCGGACTGTTAATCCGTATGTCACTGGTTCAAGTCCAGTAGGAGGAGCCAAATTCGAAAAGCCCGCTCAATCGAGCGGGCTTTTTTCATTTCTAGTTGCCGTTGCACGCGGCTAAAAAGAGTGTCGCGCCACAGGTGGCACTGAACAGCAACATGCCGGTCTGCAACATGCTGCCAGGGCATGGCTTTTTCTCTCTTTTTCCGACCCTGATCCACTTCGGTCTCATCACGTTCCCTTATCCATTTTGACGGCCTGAATCCCTGCACTCCTCTGCAGGCTCGCCATCTTTGTTGAATGGGGGCATGGCGTCAATCTCCCGGCCAGGAGAATAATTCAGCAAGCAATCTCCTCCCTGACAACGGGATGCAATCCTCTTTTTTGCACCCTTTGAACCAGCCTCCACATTCGCAAAAAGCGGCATGACCCGGCTGGCGAGCAGGGCTAAGATGGGGCAGAGCCTATTCCGACCTCGACATGGAGAGAGTCAAGATGAGCAGCCCACTGCACTACGTACTGGACGGCATCCACTGCGAGCCGCACTTTTTTACCGTTCCACTCGATCACGACGATCCCGATGGCGAGAGCCTGACTCTCTTTGCCCGCACTTTGTGCCGCAAGGATCGGCTCGATGACAAGCTCCCCTGGCTGCTCTTTTTGCAGGGCGGCCCCGGTTTCGGGGCGCCGCGCCCAAGCGCCAACAGTGGTTGGCTCAAGCGGGCGCTTGAGGAGTTTCGGGTGGTACTGCTCGATCAGCGGGGCACTGGCATGTCGAGCCCTATCCACGGGCATCTCCTGGCCAAAATGACCCCGGCCGAGCAGGCGCACTATCTCAGTCACTTTCGCGCCGACAACATAGTGCGGGACGCCGAGTTTATCCGGCTGGAGCTGAGCCCCAACCACCGCTGGAGCCTGCTGGGTCAGAGCTTTGGCGGCTTTTGCTGCCTGACCTACCTCTCGCTCTTCCCCGACAGTCTGCAGGAGGTCTATATCACCGGCGGCATCGCGCCGATTGGCCGCAGCGCAGAGGAGGTCTACCGCGCCACCTACCAGCGGGTGGCCGACAAGAATCGCGCCTTCTTTGCCCGCTTCCCCCATGCCCAGCCCATAGCCAACCGGCTGGCCAACCACCTGCACCAGCACGATGTGCGGCTGCCCAATGGTCAGCGCCTGACGGTGGAGCAGTTCCAGCAGCAGGGGCTGGATCTGGGGGCCACGGGCGCTTTCGAGGAGCTCTACTATCTGCTGGAAGAGGCCTTTATCGGCGACAAGCTGAGCCCGGCATTTCTCTATCAGGTGCAGAGCATGCAGCCATTCAATACCAATCCGCTGTTCGCCATCCTGCACGAGGCCATCTATGCCGAAGGAGAGGCGACTCGCTGGGCCGCCGCCCGGGTCAGAGAGGAACTTCCCGAACTGAACTGGGCACCCGGCAAGGATTTTGCCTTCACTGGCGAGATGATCTTCCCCTGGATGTTCGAGCAGTTCCGCGAGTTGCTGCCCCTGAAAGAGGCTGCCCATCTGTTGGCCAACAAGGCGGATTGGGGGCCGCTCTATGACCCGGCCCAGCTGGCCCGCAATAAGGTGCCGGTGGCCTGCGCCGTCTATGCCGAGGATATGTACGTGGAGTTTGACTACAGCCGCGAGACCCTGCGGGGTCTGGGTAGCAGCCGTGCCTGGATCACCAACGAGTATGAGCACAACGGCTTGCGGGCCGATGGTGAGGTGGTGCTCGACAAACTCATCGCCCTGAACCGGGATCGCTGAGGCGGATAGATACGCCAGATTGCGGATAAAACAAGGGGCCATATCGGCCCCTTTTTCGTTGCTTGCTGTGATGTCACCTATTTTGTTTCATCGTGCCAGCGGCGAAAGATGAGCGAGGTGTTGATGCCGCCGAAGGCGAAGTTGTTGGACATCAGATACTCGATCTCCAGCTGTCGTCCCTGACCCGTGATGTGGTCGAGGGGCTCGCAGGCAGGATCCGGGTTGGCCAGATTGAGGGTCGGGGCAAACCAGCCATCGTGCAGCATCTCAAGCGACAGCCAGGCTTCGATGGCGCCACAGGCACCGAGGGTATGGCCGAAGTAGCTCTTGAGCGAGGAGATGGGGGTCTGGTCACCGAAAATGGCGGCAGTCGCCTGGCTCTCGGCGATATCGCCCCGTTCGGTGGCGGTGCCGTGGGCACTGATGTAGCCAATCTGCTCGGGACGCAGCCCGGCCTGATCCAGCGCCATCTGCATGCAGAGCTGCATGGTCTGGCTCTGGGGTTGGGTGACATGGGCCGCATCGCAGTTGGTGGCAAAACCGACCAGCTCGGCGATGATGTGGGCGCCACGGGCGAGGGCATGCTCCAGCTCTTCGAGCACCAGAGTGGCAGCCCCTTCGCCGATCACCAGTCCGTCGCGATCCCGGTCAAACGGGCGCGGGGTAAGTTCGGGGGTGTCGTTGAGCTGACTGGTGGCAAACAGGGTATCGAACACCACCGCCTCGGAGGGGCAGAGCTCCTCCGCGCCACCTGCCACCATCACGGTCTGGTAGCCGTGGCGGATCGCCTCGTAGGCGTAGCCGATCCCCTGGCTGCCCGAGGTGCAGGCACTGGATGTCGGGATGACCCGGCCACGCAGACCGAAGAAGAGGCCGGTGTTGACCGCCGTCGTGTGCGGCATCATCTGCACATAGGTGGTGGCGGTGATGTTGGCGGTGGTCTTGTCGTTGAGCATGGCGCCAAAGGCGCTGATGGGCGCCGTGCTGCCGGTGGAGGAGCCATAGGCGATACCGGTGCGGCCATCGCTGAGCACAGCTTCGTTCAGCAACTTCGCCCGTTCCAGCGCGAGCTCGGAGGCCACGGTCGACATCTCGGAGACTCGCCCCATGGCGCGGATCTTCTTGCGCGGATAGTGGGCCGGCAGGGCAAAGTCGCTGATTGGCGCAGCCAGCCTGGTGTTGAGCCCGTCATAGACACCCCACTCGTGCATGGTGACCACGGCGTTGCGTCCTGCCTGCAGGCGTGGTTTGACGCTGGCCCAGTCGTTGCCAAAGGCGGTCACACCGGCCATGCCGGTGACTACGACCCGTCGATTCATATCAGGCCTCCGTTGATGGAAATAACTTGCCGGGTGATATAGCCGGCGATGTCGGACATCAGGTAGGAGACCAGACCGGCTACCTCCTCTGCCTGTCCCATGCGTTTGAGGGGGATCATCTTGAGCGCTTCGCCCTCCACTTCCGGGCTGACCATGCCGGTGTCGATAAGGCCGGGGGCCACGCAGTTGACCGTGATCCGCCGTTTGGCGAGTTCCAGTGCCAGCGCTTTGGTGGCGCCGATAAGGCCGGCCTTGGAGGCACTGTAGTTGACCTGACCGCGGTTGCCCATGATGCCGGAGACCGAGGAGAGGGTGACGATGCGTCCGCCGCGGCGCAGTCCGATCATCGGCATGATGCAGGGCTTGAGCAGGTTGTAGAAACCGTCGAGGTTGGTGTGGATGACATCATCCCACTCGTCGTCGGTGAGTGCCGGGAAGGCCCCGTCACGCACGATGCCGGCATTGCAGACCACGCCGTAGTAAGCGCCGTGCTGCTCGATGTCGGCTTCAAGGCGTGCGCGGCACAGCTCGCGATCACCGATATCAAACTGGATGAGGCGCCCGCTGCCGCCCAGGGCGGTGATCTCGTCGAGGGTCGCCTGCGCCCCCTGCTGGTCGCTGTGGTAGTGGACGACTACGGTGAAACCGTCGGCCGCCAGCTTGAGGGCGATGGCGCGGCCAATCCCCTTGCTGGCGCCGCTAACCAGTACGGTCGAGTTCATTGTTTCTGCTCCAGTAAATCTGTCAGTTGTGCCTCGGTGGGCTGATAGGTGCTCAGGCGGGCTCTGGCGCACTCGCGATCCCCAAGCCAGATGCTGCATTCAAAGCTGGCCATCCCGCCATCCTGCAGCAGGCAGTGGGCCTCGATGCGCAGCCGGCTGCCAGCGGCAAAGACGGGCAGCTCGCTCTGGTACTTGCGGGTGCCGAGCAGCATGCCGATCCGCACCGGCTCTTGGTGCTGATGCGCCTGCATACCGGCCCAGGCGGCGATGGTTTGCGCCATCAGTTCGATGCCGCACCAGCCGGGCAGATCGCCGTTGTCATCGAGCAGCAGCGCCTGCCGTGCTCCCACCACCGTTTCGCAGCAGACACTCTGCTCGTCGTGCGCTGTGACGCGTTCGAGCAGCAGCATGGGGGCACGATGGGGAAGCAGTTGTTCTATGGGAGGAAAAGTCATGATGCCTCTTTGCCAAAAATCAGGCTGACGTTGTTGCCACCAAAGGCAAACGAGTTGGACATGATGATATCGACCGGTCCCTGCTCCTGCACAAGGGCGATGGGGGCCAGCGCCGGATCGGCCGTTTCACCCTGCGGTGGCAGCGGCAGGCCCCGCTCGATCAGCAGGCAGCAGAGCGCCGCTTCGGTCGCACCGGCAGCCCCGAGGGTGTGGCCGGTCAGCACCTTGGTCGAGCTGACCGGTACCTTGTTCGGGAAGAGGCGCGCCAGCGCGCGGCTCTCCATCTCGTCGTTGAGGCGGGTGGCGGTGCCGTGGGCATTGACGTAACCGATCCGTTCAGCCTCAAGGCCGGCGCGGGTCAGCGCCATCCGCATCGCCCGCTCTGCTCCTTCCCCCTGCGGGTGTGGCGCCGAGATATGCCAGGCATCCGATGACTCTCCATCCCCCAGCAGGGCAAGCGGAGCGGGCTCCAGGCTCACCAGAAACAGGGCCGCCCCTTCGCCGATGTTGATGCCGTCGCGCCCGGCGGCAAACGGCTGGCCGCGCTGTTCGCTCAAGGATTCGAGACTGTCAAAGCCGTTGAGGGTGAGGCCGCACAGAGAGTCGGCACCACCGACCAGCGCCACATCGGCCTGACCGCTGGCCAGCAGGCGGCGGGCGGTAATGAAGGCGCGCGCGCTCGACGAACAGGCGGTCGAAATGGTCATCGCCGGCCCCTCAAGGCCAAGGTGAGCGGCGAGAAACAGCGAGGGTGAGCCGAGCTCCTGCTGCACGTAGTCAAATTGCGGCGGCAGCGCTTCACCACGCTCGCTCGCTGCAACGGCCACTTCAGCCTCGCCGATGCCGGAGGTGCTGGTGCCGAGCACCAGCGCCACCCGCTGCGATCCGACGCGGGCGATAGCGGCGTTCACTTCGTCTTCGATATCGGCCAGTGCCGCCAGCAGCAACCGGTTGTTGCGCGAGTCGTAGGGGGCGATCGTCACTGCTGGCAGCGGATGGCGCACCCGACCAACCGGCGAGGTGCGGCCATCGACCAGCGTCCAGTGTTCGCCATCGAGCGGGCTGGCGCCACGGGTGCGCCAAGCCTCGAGGGCGGCACTCACCTCATCCTTGCCACGGCCGAGGGCGTTGATGAGGCTGTAGGCGTGAATGTAGAGGGTCATTGCGCCAGATTCTCCAGTTGCAGGCGGTAGCCAAAGCGGTGCTGGGTCAGGCTGACCGGCTCGCGCTGGCCTTGCCAGTGCTGATAGCGGATCTCGGTGACCAGCACGCCTTCAGGGTCGGTGAGGCGGCGAACATCCCCCTCATCGACCAGCTGCCAGCCCGCCGGCAGACGGGATTGCCACTCGGCCAGCGGCCAGTAGCAGAGCATCACGTCTGCCAGTACCTGAGCCGGCGGGGGCAGGGCGTTGCCGGGCAGGGGGAGCAACCGCTCGCTGTGAATGCCGTTTCGGTCGTACTGCACCTTGAACAGGCGCGCACCGGTTGGCATCAGCCCGACCAGGGTGATGCCCTGCTGGCTGGCCTCCAGTGCGGTGAGCAGCTGATACTGCTTGCCCTTGACGCTGGCGATCAGCAGTTGCTGACGGTTTAGCGGTTCGGCGCGCTGGGGCGCCGGCAGCGAGAGGGGAACGCCCGGGGCAATAAACGCCTCTATCCCCTGCTGGCTGCTGCAACCGGTCAGCAGCACCAGCAGCAAGTACCAGTATCTCATCATGACTCCGCAGCTGGCCGTGGGGCCAGCACCATGGGGGATAACAGAAACGCGGTGAAGATCCCGCCGCTCAGCACGATCCCGAAACCGGCGATGGCCGGAGTATTGCTGAGCGCCAGCAGGCCGAAGGCCAGCAGGGTGGTGAGGTGGGCCAGCAGGATGGCGAGCAGGGTCGATTGCTGGCGGGCAGGCTCGCTGCCGCAGTGGGCGAAGAAGAGCCCGTAATCGATGCCGATGCCGAAGATAAGGCTCAGCGCCAGCACGCCAAAGAGGGTGAGCGGCTGGGCACTGAAGCCAAGCAGCGCCAGCCCCATGGCGATGGCCAACCCGTTGACCAGCAGGATGCGCAGGGTCAGGCGCCAGCCGATGCGATGCCAGAGCAGCCCCATCACCAGCACCACCGCGACCAGCAGCAGCTCGGCGAGCTTGAGGCGGTAATCGGCAAAGAGCTGGCTCCACTGGCTGCGCTGATCCTGCCAGATCACCCCGTCATGCTCGTCGGCCAGACGGGCCAGTGCGGTGGCATCGTGAATGCCGGCCAGCGGCACCCAGATCCCGACCCGGCCATCGGGCAGGGCGTACCAGAGCAGGCGGCTCCCTTCGCTGACTGGGCTGGTTAGCCACGCCTCGGGGGTCAGCAGATCCAGGGGACGAGCGCTGGCCGCCACCGGCACACCGGCCGTTTTGAGGGCGGAAATGACACTCGGTTGCAGCGCCATGATGGCCTGATGATCCGCCTGCTGACGAGCCTTCGAGGGGATCCACTGGCTGATGGCAACAAACTGGTCGAGCACCTTGTGCTGGCGGGCCAGCTCAAGTTGGTCAGCCAGCGTCTCGAGGCGGGTGAGGGCCTGCTCGCCATCGCTGCCCACCACCAGATAGCCGGTCATGCCCCCCTGCTGGCCGGTGAGTTGCTGGATCTGGCGCTCCTGCGCCTGCAGCTCGTGGGGCAGAGGTTGCAGCTTCTGGATATCGTCATCCACCACGAGGCGGCTGATGCCGATGGTGCTGATCACCAGCACCAGTAGCGGCAGCCAGCGGCGCAGGCCGCTCGGGCGCTGCCACGCCTCAATCCAGCGCACCTGCCAGTGGCGGATGGGCAAAGCCCCCTGCGGCAGGTCGCCCAGCCAGTAGGGGAAGAGCAGCAGCACGGTCAGGAAGGCGGCCAGTAAGCCGGCCAGCGCGCAGATGGCGAGCTGTTGCAGCCCCGGGAAGGGGGCGAGCCAGAGCAGGGCATAGCCGATCAGGGTGGTGAGCAGTGCCAGACTCAGCCCCGGTAGCAGGTGGGCGCGGGTCTGCGCCGGTGTCTCGTGACCATGCAGGCGCCGCTCGCTCAGGAAGTGGATGGCGTAGTCGATGGAGATGCCGATAAGGCTTGAGCTGATCACCAGGGTGAAGACGTGGATCTCGCCAAACACCAGCAGTACGGCGCCTAGCCCCCACAGCATCCCCATCGTCAGCGGCAGCAGAGAGAGCAGCAGGGCGCGCACCGAGCGAAACGCCAGCCAGATGAGCACGATGACCCCGATAAGAGAGCCTAGCCCGATGGTCGAGATATCCTGCTCGGCGAGCGAACTGGCATGCTGGCTGTAGAAGAGGGTACCGCGGCGCAGCAGTTCGACACCCGGATAGTGCTGGCGCAACTGCTGCTCGGCGGTTGCCAGCTCGGTGAGCAGTTGGCGGTTGCGCGCCATGTCGAAAGCGGAGAGGTTGAGTTCGGCCCGCACCATATACCAGCGGCGGCCATCCGGCCCGGTGCTGCTGAGCCAACCCTTTTCGTCCAGCTGCATCGGACTCTTCTGCTCCAGCACCGCAGCGCGGGTCAGCAGCAGGGGATCGGCCTGCCACTCGGCGCGCGAGACGCCGCCAAAGGGGGAGTAGATCTGCCCCAGCACCCACTGGCTCCACCCCTCGGGGCCACTGGCCAGCCGCGCCCGCGCGCTCGGCGTGAGGTGTTGCCACGCCATCTGCCGCATGTAGCTCTGCCAGGCACCGGCGAGGGTTGGCTGGGCCGCTTTAAGATGTTCCAGTGAGTTGATGGCGGCCAGCTGCTTGCTCCACGCGGTTGCGGCGGCTTCACCATTTTCGCCGGCGGGTAGGCTCACCAGCCACACCAGCTGCCGGTCGAGGTTGGCGAGCAGTCCGGCCCGGATTTCCGGATGCCACTGCTGGTGCTCCTCTTTGGGCAGCAGATCCATCACGCTGGTATTGAAGCGGGCGCGGGGCAGGGCCAGCGCCAGGGCAAGGCAGACCGCCACGCAGAGCAGCAGCCACAGTCGCCCCAGCAGGCGCCACTGTTTCTCAGTGAGCATCAAAACGGGATTGCTCCTCGGCACTCAGGGGCAGGGTTTTAAGCTGCCAGTCAACAAAGCGGATCAGGGTGACATCCCCCTGTTTGTCATGGATGGCGAGCGAGGCGAGCTCGTGACGCCCCTTGAGCACCAGACTGGCGAAGACCTTGTCGAGAGGGGAGCGGATGGGCTCGAGCGTCAGGGTCCACTCCTCTCCCTCGCTGGCGAGTTTGTGGCGAAAGTAGTTATCCAGCGCCGCTTCGCTCGGGTCGAACAGGGCCAGCATCAGGTTGCTGAACTCCAGCAGTTGCGGGCTGTCGAGGGTCTGGGCCGGTTGATCGGGCAGCTGCTGCACCATGCGCGTCGGGGTGAGAGTCAGCGTCAGGGGAAAGGGCTTTTGCTGCTGCCACCAGAGCCCTTGGCCCTTCACCAGCAGCAGCTCGCCGCTGGAGCGCAGCGCTTGAGTGAGGCCGCTTATCTGGCGCTCCTGCTCGAAGCGGGCGCTGCGGGCATCGGCCGCCGTGAGCTGTTGCTGCACATCAGCCAGGGTGATCGCCAGCGTTGGCCATGAGAGCAGAGCCAGCAGCAGAAGGGTGAGGCGAGCCATCATTCGCTCACCCCCAGCTTGTCGAGCAGCACCTGTGGTGAGGCGAGGCACATCTCGCCGCTCTGCTTGCTGACCGCCACCTGCACCGTGTAACCCTTGCTGGTGCGCTTGCCACTCTGCGGGTCATAGAGGAGGTAATCGATCTTGAGGCGGTGCTGGTACTCGACCAGGGTGGCGCACACCCGCACCGTCTGGCCAAAGCGCAGCGGGGCTATGTACTTCATCCGCACATCGATGACCGGCCACAGATAGCCGGAGGCCTCCATCTGCGGGTAGTTGTAGTCGATGCGATCGAGCAGGGCGCAGCGGGCCAGCTCGATGTAGCGCAGGTAGTGGCCGTGCCAGGCAACGGCCATCATGTCGACGTCGTGGAAGGGGACGGTGACATCGACCTCGGCACTCAGCTGCCAGGGCTCAGACATGGGACACCTCGTCATAAATCGGGTAGTGACGTGCCTGCAGGCGGGCCATCATGGCGCGCAGCTCGGCCTCCAGCGGGCGGTCTTCGCAGAGGAAGGGGTGATCGCGGCGTACCGCCTCGACAGTGGCAGCGAGCGCCGGACTGAGGGTGGTCTGGTCATTGCCCTGCAGGGCAAGGCGCAGCTCGACTCCCTGCACCGCCGCCAGCAGGCTGGCGCTGGCCACCTGTTCGGTCAGGGTCAGCACCCGCAGCGCATCGCGGGCGGCGATGGTGCCCATGCTCACCTTGTCCTGATTGTGGCACTCGGTCGAGCGCGAAAAGACGCTGGCGGGCATGGTGTGCTTGAGCGCTTCCGCCGTCCAGGCCGAGGCGCCAATCTGCACCGCCTTGAAGCCGTGGTTGACAAAGCGGCGCTCGTCGCTTGCGCCGGAGAGGTTGCTCGGCAGCCCCTGATTGAACTTGCTGTCGACCAGCTGGGCCAGTTGACGGTCGAGCAGATCGGCCAGATTGGCCACCGCCACCTTCATGCTGTCCATCGCCATGGCGATATGGCCGCCGTAGAAGTGACCGCCGTGCATCACATGCTCCCCGTCACCGTCGATGAGGGGGTTGTCGTTGGCACTGTTGAGCTCGTTTTCGATAAGCGTGCGCCACCAGGGTAGGCTGTCGGCCACCACGCCGATGACGTGCGGGGCGCAGCGCAGGGAGTAGCGATCCTGCAGCCGGTTGCTGTGGTGCGGCAGCTCGCCGCTCTGCAGATCGGCGCGCAGCCAGGCGGCGATCTGCTGCTGGCCCGGGTGGGGCTTGGCGGCAAACAGGCGCTCGTCAAAGTGGAAGGCGTTGCCCTCCATCGCCACGCTCACCAGCGCCGTGATACGGGTGCAGAGCCGCATCAGGTAGTCGCAGCGGGCATAGGCGAGGCAGGCGAGGGCCGTCATCACCGAGGTGCCGTTCATCAGTGCTAGCCCCTCTTTCGGGCGCAGCCGGAGCGGTGTGATGCCGAGCTCGCGATAGAGCTCGGCCGCGCTGGTCAGCTCCCCGTTGCGGTAGAGTTCTCGCTCGCCGATCAGCGCCGCCGCCACGTAGGAGAGCGGGGTGAGATCGCCGCTGGCGCCGACCGAACCCTCTTCGGGAATGCGCGGCAACAGGTCTTGCTCCAGCAGCCAGGTGAGCCTCTCAAGCAGGGGCAGGCTGACGCCGGAGACCCCCTGCACCAGCGAGTTGAGGCGGGTAGCCAGCACGGCGCGGGTCGCGGCCAGACTGAGATTTTCGCCCATGCCACAGCCGTGAAAGCGGGTCAGGTGCAGAGGCAGGGTATCGACCAGATCGAGCGGCACTGCCCGGGTGACCGAGTCGCCATAGCCCGTGGTGACCCCGTAGATCACCCCCTCCTCGGCGAGCAGCCGGTCAAGATAGTCGGCGCCGCGCTGGATGCGGGCCCGGAACTCGGGGGCCGGGTTGAGGCGCGGTGTGGCGCGCTGTTCGGCCAGCGCGACAACCTCTTCGATGGTGAGGGGGCGGGCCCCGAAATGGATCTCGTGCATGCCTTGATCAGTCCTGCTCATCGGTCAGATGCCAAAAGTCGAAAAAGTTGAACCACTCCAGCGGCGCACGCAGGCAGTGGTGCTCCAGCCGGTTGGCGTAGTGCTGTACCCGGGCCTCGAGCTGCTGCTGGCGCCCGGCCCGCGGCAGGGGCGAGCCGTCGGCGAACGGCTCGAAGTGCACTCGAAAGTGCCCCTGCTCCCGCAGCCCGAACATCAGGTAGGTGGGGCAGCCGAGGATGGCCGACAGTGCAAACGGGCCGAGCGGGAAGGGGGCCTTGGCGCCGAGAAAATTGGCCCAGACCACCCGTTTCTCTTTGGTCACCGAGGTGCGATCGCCGACGATCACCACCCACTCCCCCGCCTCGATGCGCGATTTGAGCATGATGGCGGTATCGGCCCCCAGCTCCTGTACCTGCACCAGATTGAGGCCTGAGTCGGGGTTCACCTCCTGCAACAGGGCGTTGAAGCGGGCTGCGTGGCGGGTAAAGACCAGCGCCGTGATGCGTACCCCCTGCGCCTTGCTGCCAAGGGCGCGACACAGCTCCAGATTGCCCAAATGGGAGCCGATGATGAGGGCTCCCTTGCCGCGAGCCGCCTCGTAATGGTGCGGGTTCACCAGCTCGATGTCGTCGAGGCCGATGTCGCCGCGCCAGGCGGCCAGTTTGTCGAGCGCCGCCTCGCCAAAGCGCAGGAAGTGGCGCAGGCTCCCCACCGGTGCGGGCAGCGGCTGGTTGAGCTCGGCGGCGCGAGCGGTGAGGCGGGCCAGATAGTCGCGGGAGGCTTCGCGCTGGCTGCGACCGGTCAGCCAGAAGTAGCTGATGACTGGCAGCAGCAGGGCCTTGAAGCCCGGACGGCCAAGCAGCCGGTAGCTCCAGAGCATGGTGCGAATGCCGAGCAGAGTGCCGCGCTCCGGGGTGCGTGACCAGTGTTCCCGTCCGCGCTTCAACAGTTGGCCGGGGGCGCGCAACAGGCTGGCTGCACCATCGCGCAGCAGGGTCAGCACCAGACGGGTGTGCATCCAGGAGATGCGCAGGTTGTCGTGCAGCGGGTTGAAATGGGAGAGGCCGTTCTCGGGGTAGTGCACCTTGACCGGAACAAAGCGCACCGCCACACCGCGCCAGTGCAGTCGCACCATGATTTCAATGTCGAAATCCATCCGTTCGCCGAGAGTGCACTGCTCAAGCAGCGCGCAGCTCGCCTCGACCGGATAGACGCGAAGGCCGCACATGCTGTCCTTGATCTCGAAGGAGAGCGTCTCGATCCAGACCCAGACGTGAGTCAGGTAGCGGCCGTAGAGGCGCCCCTTTGGCACAGATTCATCGTATTCGGGGGCGCCGGAGATGAGGGCCTGCGGGAAGCGCTCCGATTCGACCAGCAGCTCTGGCAGGCGGGAGAGATCGTGCTGGCCATCAGCATCGACCTGCAGGGCATGGCTGAAGCCGCGCGCTCTGGCAGCCAGCAGCGCCGTTTTGACCGCGCCCCCCTTGCCCCGGTTGTGCGGATGGCGAAGTAACGTGACCCAACCGGCGTGTTCGGTTGCCAGCTGATCGAGCAGGGCGGCGGCCGCCGGCTCGCTGCCATCATCGACCAGCAGGCAGGGGAGGTTGAGCTGCGCGAGTTCACGCAGCACCGCCGCGAGAGGGGCTGCGTGGTTGTAGCAGGGGATGATGATGCAGGGCGTCACGATAGCTTGACCCGTCCGCTGCTGGCGATCGGCAGCGTATCGACATCCTCTGCGCTGCCGAGACGATATTCAAAGCGCAGCTGGCCGTCGCCATGAGCGCGCAAGATCAGCCAGCAGTGATCATCCGGACGCAGCGGGCGTTGGAACTTGAGCTGGTCCATCCCCTGAAACTCGCCGGCGAGCAGGTTCTCTGCGCGGGCGAAGTGAATGGCCAGTTGCAGCTGGGTGACCCCGGGCAGCAGGGGCGCGCCGGGAAAATGGCCTGCAAACCAGGGCAGGTCGGCACTCAGGTGCAGCAGCAGCTGCACGCTATCGGAGGTGGCCTGACGTGCTAGCAGGGCGGGCAGCAGTGAACTATCCATCAGGTGGGTACTCCGGGTTGTTGCAGTGGCGTCTGATCAAACGCCTGACGCAGCGCCACACCGTCGCGTTTGCCCGCGCCGGTCAGGGGCAGCGCCGGAAAAAGTCTGATGCTGCGCGGCAGCGCCACCGGTTCGAGCCAGGGGCGCAGCTGCCGGCGCAGCTGTTGCAAGAAGGCACCGTGGCCAAGGTGGGTGAAGCTCTGCATTCCCTGCTGGCTGAGTACCAGTGCGACGCCAAGCACCTGACGTCCGCCCTGCTCAAGGGGCAAGACGGCGGCATCGAGAATCCCCTCCAGCCCCTTGATGCGCCGCTCGACATCATCCAGAGAGATGCGTTTCTCCTCGAGCTTGACGATGCGATCGCGCCTGCCAAGC
This sequence comes from Aeromonas sp. SER, assembly GCF_038739615.1. Lineage (NCBI taxonomy): Bacteria > Pseudomonadati > Pseudomonadota > Gammaproteobacteria > Aeromonadales > Aeromonadaceae > Aeromonas > Aeromonas sp. SER. Next base: position 21,152 of record NZ_JBCGFC010000005.1, read on the forward strand.
AGGTGAAAGCGGCCTGCTGCGCCTTTGTCGCCATCATCACACAGGGCGATGCGATCGCTGCCGACCCAGGGCTCAGGCTCATCCATAAAGGGTGAGCGCAACAGCAGCGTCTGCTCTTCGTCACAGCTGACGGAGACACCGGCAAAAGGGGTCCAGGGGATATCGGGCGCAGCGCTCTGGCGCCAGCCGATGCCGCCGGTCTCGCTGCTGCCATAGATCTCCACCGGCAAGGTGCCGAGCAGCGCCGCGCACTGGCACGCATCTTCATAGGCGAGAGGGCCGCCGGAGGAGAAGATCTGTCGGCAGCCGCTTCCCGCAAGGGCGGGATCGAGCCGCGACAGGAAGGCGGGCGAGCTGACCAGTACCCATGGCTCTTTCTGGTTGGCCAGTTGCTCCGGATAGTCGGTCTGGCTGCGGGCAAACGGAATGCCGAGCGCCAGCGGCAGCAGGATGCGAAAGAGCAGGCCGTAGATGTGCTGATGGCTGACGCTGGAGAAGAGCCTCGCTCCCCCAAGGTGCTGATGCCACAGGGTGAGCTGGGTACGTACCTCTACCTCAAGCAGCGCCCAGGGTTTGGTGATCCCCTTGGGCTGGCCGGTTGAACCCGAGGTGTAGAGGGTGATCTCGGGGGCCAGCGTCGCTATCGCTTCCGTGGCTGGCAATGGCTCGCAGGCTGTAACGGCATCGATGGGCAGCACGGTGCAGGGGAGCAGCAGTGGTTCATCGCAAAGCAGCCCATCGAAGGCATCTTGACCCAGCAGCTCCTGCAAGCCGGCGAGGCGCTGGTGGCCGGGCAGCACCACGGCTCGCCCAGCCATGGCGCAGGCGAGCAGCGCCTGACAAAAGTGGTAGCTGTCACCGGTGCAAATAGCCCAGCGCTGCGCCGGCAGTGCGGTGAGCTGGCGGGCGAGCAGCCCGGCGCTCTGGCGCAGTTGTGCCAGCGTCCACGCTCGCTGGCCATCGAAGGTGACGACGCGGTTGCCATCTGCCTGCAGCAGTTCATCGAGCAGAGTCATGCGCTATCCCGTTTCATCACGCGCTGGCGCACCAGCCATTCACCGCCCATCAGCACGCCCATCAGCAGATAGCTGACAAGGCCGTTGTAGAGGCTCCAGAGCGCCAGATCGCCGTGCCAGACAGTCCAGCCAGAAAAGAGACCGTTGCCGATAAAAAAGAGGCACCAGACCCGGGTCACCTTGCGGGTGTAGCGGACTCCCCGCTCCGGCAGATCCGGCGTGGTGAGGCGGGCCAGCCGCTCAACCAGAGTCATAGGTTGAGTGAGGCTCCAGCCAAACACCCCCAGCAGGGTTACATTGACGGCAATGGGGTAGTAAAGCAGCCAGTCGTGCTCGCGAAACCAGAGGTTGAGGCCGATCAGCAGCAGGCCGACGGCCCCGAGCCAGCGGGTCGCCCAGCGCCAAGCGCCCGGCAGAGCTGCGCCGGCAAACAGGCGAATGGCAAACAGCGGCAACAGCAGCAGAGCCAGCATGCCTCTCTCCCCGTGCGACAGGCCAAGATAGACCAGCAGGGGATAGAGCAGCAGCAAGGCGCCCGCCAGCAGGTTGATGCGACGCATTACTCGGCGAGCAGGCGTTCGACGGCGTCAACCACGTCGGCGACGGTGCGCACCGACTTGAACTCTTCCGGCTTGATCTTCTTGCCGGTCAGTTTTTGCAGGTGAACCACCAGATCGATGGCGTCGATGCTGTCGAGCTCGAGTTGTTGATAGAGCTTGGCATCCATGGTGACGTCTTCGGGGTCGATTTCGAACAGCTCGACCAGGGCGCGGCGAATTTCGTTGAAGATCTCATCTCTGGTCATGGCGATTATCCCCGCTGCTGGTTGACGAGGGCAGCCAGGGCTGCAACAGAGGCAAAGTGACGACGGGTATTCTCGTCATCAGCCGAGAGCACGATGCCGTAGCGTCCCTTGATCGCCAGTCCCAGCTCCAGCGCATCGATGGAGTCGAGACCGAGACCGTCATTGAAGAGCGGGGCGTCGGTGTCGATATCGGCAGTCGTCATGCCTTCGAGGTTGAGGCTGTCGATGATCAGTTGTTTGATTTCTTCAGTTAGTGTTTGTTGCATCTTGAGTCCATACAGAGGCGGATTGGGCCGGGCTCAATACCCGTTTGAAATAGTGAGTGAGATGCCGTGCGGCCAGCGAAGGGGCCTCTTCGTGCGGCATCAGATCCCGAGCCTGACACTGGGGCAGAAACTCTATCGTAAAGAGTGGCTTGTGCGCGGGCACATGGAACCATTTGTGCTGTTTGGTCAGAAACGGGGCCGAGCAGTGAATGCGAACCGGTTGCAGCCAGGCCTGACAACGGACGGCCAGATGGGCTGCGCCGCGTTGCAGTTGCAGCGGCTCGCCGGGGGTCGTGCGGGTGCCTTCCGGAAAGACCAACAGTACCGCACCTTGTTGCAGGCGTTCACAACATACCGGTAATAATGTTTCGGCCGCGGCATTGGGAATATAACCGGCGGCCCGCACGATGCCGGCGACAAACGGATTATGCCAGAGCGCCTCTTTGACAATACAGTCGCACTCCGGCATGTAAGCCGCCAGCAATACATAATCGAGCAGGCTGGGGTGGTTGGCCAATACCAATACGCCACTCAGTTGTTGGGGCATATTGTCAAAGCGATAATCGAGCACCCTTAATTGCCTGAGCACATTGAGGAAAAAACGAAAACTTATTCTGATGGTGCTTTGGGCAAGGTGGCGACGCGTTTCCCCGCGTACCAATAACCAGAGCAGTGGAAACCAGACCAGCGTCAGCAGCAGGCAGCCAATGCCGAACAGGGTAAATCCCAGCATGGTACCAATCAGGCGCCAGAGCCGGTTTAATTGCGCTGCCATAGCCACTCCCTGCGCCCGTCGGTGATGCTAAATTGTGGCATGCCGTCCAGCAAGGCGCGCCAGCACGCGAGTGCATCGCCCTTGCCGGTTGCGCCAGTGTCCGTCGCCAGCGCACTCCCCTGCCACTCATCGCCCCGGCTTAGCAACAGCGCCACCGCATGGGGCGGTGGTTCATCGCCGAGCCAGGGTTGGCTAAATGTCGGCAGCGTACCCTCAAAGGCCACCACCAGTACCCGTTCCATACCGTCGGCGAGCATGCCGATGGCTTCCTGCAGGGCCGCGGCAAAGGTACCGCTCCCCGCTGCCAGCGAGCTCATGGGGATGGGCTGCTTGCCCTGAATGGAGGTCAACCCGGCTGCGGTGTTGTGTACTGACTGGGAGAAATCGGTGGGGGAGAGACTGCGCGCCTGTGCCAGTGCCGTCAGCAGGCCAATGGAGCGATCCAGCTCCCCGTGGCGGCTGGCAAACACGGCTCCCTCTACCGTATGGCGCGACATCATATCGAGGGCCACTTCTACCGCAAGGCGGCTACCCAGGCTCATCCGGCGTGCCACCATCATGGGGATGTGGGGCGTTGCCAGAGGCGATTGCGTTGGCCAGATCCCCTCTTTCGCCCAGCCTTGCCACAGCTCCCGGGTGGTGAGACCCGGCGCCAGCGCGCAGCTTTCAACGATGGAAAAAGAGGAATTCTTGTACACGAAACGACCTTGACAGGGTGATGCTAACGGGGAGACTCGACCACGGGCTCCCCCAGTGGTTCAGCTCCAGTTAAGGATTTGAATAGGACGTGCATATTACCACCATTTCAAATCAAGAACAGAGGCAAGCAGTGACGCAAGTTACAAGTATGAAGAAAGTATTCACCCTCACCTTTATTTATTGAAAGGACACACATTTTATTGTCTCATTGGGTCGGCTTTGACAGGTTCCAATTACAAAGGGTTACAAAAATGAAAATGCTCAAAATTATTATCAGCGCATTAACACTGCTGTTGGTTGCCGGTTGCTCCACTTCCCAGCCGGTCATGAATATGACCAATAGTCTGGTTCCGGCCAATCTGAGTGAAAAGGATGTTTCTCGCGCCATTATTAATGCCGGTGTTAGTAAAAAGTGGGTAATGCGTGAAGATCAGCCCGGGTTAATTACTGGCCATATTCAGGTTCGCCAACATCAGGCCAATATCAGCATTCCTTATAACACCGTTAATTACTCCATTAATTATGTGAGCAGCGTCAATTTGGATGACAAGGGTAAAGGAAAAATCCACCGCAATTACAACCGCTGGATTATTGGGCTGAACGAAGCAATTCAAATCGAATTGAATCGCGCCAGCAGCAACAAGTAAGGTCGGTGTCTCTTGAATCACTATCAGGCGGATCGTCATAACGCACTGGATGCCATCAGTCAGGCCCAGCGGATCGCTTTTGCTCCCATGCTGTTTCAGGCAGCCTGGAGCTTGCGTGAGTTCGGCATTCTGGCGTTTCTTGCCAAAGAGCGGCAAGGGGCGACCGCGGCGCAGATCGCCGAGGCGACCGGCTTGACCGAGTATGCGGTCAGCGTACTGCTCGACATGGGGCTGGGGGGCGGCATCTGCCACCTCAACGGGGAGTGCTACCTGCTGGACAAGGTGGGTCACTATCTGTTGAGCGATCCCATGACCCGGGTCAACATGGATTTTGTCCAGCACGTCTGTTACAAGCCCCTTGCCCACCTGCAGCAGGCCATCGAAAGCGGTACGCCTGCCGGGCTCAAGGAGTTTGGCGACTGGTCAAATCTCTATGCCCATCTGAAGGATCTGCCTGAGCCTGCGCGCAGCAGCTGGTTTCGTTTCGATCACTTTTATTCGGACTGGGCGTTCAAGCAGGCGCAGGATCTGGTACTCGGCTACGAGCCGCGCCACCTCTACGATCTGGGGGGTAATACCGGCAAGTGGGCCATCTCGTGTGCCCGGCGCAGTCCCGAACTGCAGGTGACCATTCTCGATCTGCCCGAGCAGATTGCCATGGCCAGCGAGCAGATCCGGGTCGCGGGGCTTGCCGAGCGGGTGCAGGGGTATCCGGTCAATCTGCTCTCGGAGCAAACGCTGCCCGGTGAGGCGGACATCTGGTGGATGAGCCAGTTTCTCGACTGCTTCAGCCATGACGAGATTGTGGCCATGCTGCGGCGGATCAGAAGCAGCATGAAGGAGGGGGCCAGGTTGTGCATTCTGGAGCTGTTCTGGGATCGGCAGCCGTTTGAGGCGGCGAGTTTCAGCCTCAACGCCACCTCTCTCTACTTTACCTGTCTGGCCAATGGCAACAGTCGCTTCTACCACTCCAAGGAGTTGTACCAGTGTCTGCGCGAGGCCGAGTTCCATGTCGAGGAGGATCACGACATTCCGGGGCCGGGCCATACCCTGCTGGTTGCCAAGCCACTCTGATAACGCCGGGAGACGCGACATGAGCACAGTACAGATGAAATGCGTTCTGCTGATTGCGGGCGTGCTGCTGACGGGGTGTGCCGAGATGAAGGGGGTTGGTCGAACGATTGGCCACACCTCTCGTGATGTCACCCGGGAGATCGGTCATACGACCCGTGATGTGACCAAGGAAATAGGTCACGGCACGCGCGATACCGTCAAGGGCATCGGCAACGAGATTAAAAACATGTGATAGCAGGAGGGCCAACAGGCCCTCCTTTCATTTGCGCTTGATTACAGTGCGGCGGCGATGCGGGCACCGAGCGCCGCGTTGTTCAGTACCAGCTGGATGTTGGCCGCCAGCGAGTTGCCGCCAGTCAGCTCGCAGACACGTGCCAGCAAGAAGGGGGTAGACGCCTTGCCCTTGATCCCCTGCTCGTCCGCTTCATGGAGCGCCCGGGCAATGGCTGCGTCGATATCGGCTTTCGGCATGGCGTGTGCGGTCGGGATGGGATTGGCCACCACGGCGCCGCCCGCCAGTCCCAGCTCCCACTTGAGGCGCAGCGCCTCGGCGATGGCTGCCGGACTCTCCAGTCGATAATCAACCTTGAAGCCGCTCTCGCGGGTGTAGAAAGCGGGCAACTCTTCGGTCTGATAGCCGATCACCGGCACCCCTTGCGTCTCCAGATACTCCAGAGTCAGCCCGATATCGAGAATTGATTTGGCACCGGCACAGACCACTGCCACTGGCGTTTGCGCCAGCTCCTGCAGATCGGCCGAGATATCGAAGGTCTCCTGTGCGCCGCGATGTACCCCGCCAATGCCACCGGTGGCAAAGACCCGGATCCCCGCCATTGCAGCGATGATCATGGTCGAGGCGACCGTGGTGGCCCCCATTCCCTTGCGCGCCAGTACGAACGGAATGTCGCGGCGGCTGCACTTGGTCACGCTGTGGCCAGCTCGGCCCAGCGCTTCCAGCGCACCGGCATCCAGACCCACCTTGAGGCGGCCGTCGAGGATGGCGATGGTGGCCGGAATGGCGCCGTTATCGCGCACCACCTGTTCAACCTGACGGGCCGTCTCCACGTTCTGCGGATAGGGCATGCCGTGGGAGATGATGGTGGATTCGAGGGCAACGACCGGTTTGCCGGCGGCCAGCGCGGCAGCAACTTCCGGTTGGATATCGAGGTAAGCGTTCAGCATGAGTACTCCTCCAGTATGCGGTCAACGGCGGTCTTGCTCAGACCGGAAAAAACGGTATCGGAACAATTGACGGTGAGGGCGGCGCAGCCCAGGGCAAAGCGGGTGGTCTGGGCAATGTCGAGCTCTTGCAGCCAGGCGTGGGCGAGGCCAGCCATAAAGGCATCCCCGCCGCCGGTGACGTTGAGTACCGGACTGCCCAGCACCGGCAGGTGGCCCTGCTGCTCGCCATCGCTGTAGAAGATCCCCTGTTCACCCAGACTGAGGAACAGTCGCTTGACCCCGGCGCGGTGGAACCAGGCAGCCACCATGGGCCAGGTTTCGGGCCCGGCGATGGTCATGCCGCACAGCTGCTCGGCTTCGCTGCGATTGGGTTTGAGGGTGTGGATCTTGCCGAGCCAGGGGCGGATCTTCTCCACCTTGGCCACCGAAACAGTATCGACAAAGATGGCGTGCTCACCTTGCCGCTCGAACAGCCAATCAAGGGTGTGAATGGCCAGATTGGTGTCGAGCACCCAGAGCCGGGCACCGCCGAGAAAGCCACCGAGCGGGGTCAGGCGGGCAGGAGTGAGCTGCTCGATAATGGCCATGTCATTGATGGCACAGCTCATTTCGCCGCTGCCATCATGCAGGCTGAGATAACAGGAGGTGGTGTGGCCATCGAGCACCAGAGTCTGGCGCACATCGACGCCGGCCCGCTGACTTACCTCCAGCAGATGGTGACCATACTGGTCGTTACCGACTGCGGTCAGCAGTCGGGTATCGCTGCCGAGCCGTGCCAGATTCTCTGCGATATTGCGGCCAACACCACCGGCCGAGGTGCGCACCTTGCCCGGATTGGAGTCGCCGAGCAGCAGGTTGTCGTGGCTGGTGCCGCAAATATCCATATTGGCACCGCCGATCACCACCACGTAGGGGCCTTCTCGCAGTACATAACCTCTGCCTTGCACATACCCCTGCCGGATCAGGCTTGAGATGTGGCTGGCCAGCGCAGAGCGGCTGATGCCGAGGCGATCGGCCAGCTCCTGCTGGGCAATCATGGGATCCTGACGCAGCAGGGCGAGGATCTCTTGTTCACGCTCAGTCATAGACAAGCATCCATTTACAAACGTTTGTCCATTATTGCTGGGAAACGTTTGTCGGCTATCGGTTTGTACAAAATTTGTCGGCTTGCGCACAAAAAATCGACATCCGTGATGGGGCGACGAGTTGTTGAGCCTGGTGAGGTACTTTTAACGGGTCGGTGGCCCCGCAGCGGCTTATAATGGCCGCCGCAAGATGAGGAGAGATGATGGAAAAGAGAGCATTCTGCTGCGTAGGGCTGGTCAATCCCAAATCCCCGGAAAATGTCGGTGCCGTGATGCGAGCTGCGGGTTGCTACGGGGTGGATGAGGTCTACTACACCGGCAACCGCTTCGAACTGGCGCGCCGCTTTGCCACCGATACCAAGCAGATGGTGGAGAAGATCCCGTTGCTCGGGGTGGATGACCTGCTGCAATTCATGCCGGAAGGGTGTGTTCCCGTGGTGGTCGATCTGATCGACGGCGCTACGCCGCTCCCCGACTATATCCATCCGGAACGCGCTTTTTATATCTTCGGGCCGGAGGATGGCACCCTGGATCCCAAGCTCTATGGCGCGGTGAAAGATGTGGTTTATGTGCCGACCCGGGGCTGCATGAATCTGGCTGCATCTGTCAACGTGATCCTCTATGACCGACTGGCCAAGGGGTATTGCCATAACGGGCAGGAAGAGTAGGAAGATTTAACGGATGGGGGCTACTTTTGCCTGCAGCTCCATCTCCTTGATAAAGCCCTGGTAATAGTTGTAGAGCTGATGGCGCCGATAGATATTGGCCAGCTCGCCGCTGCGGATCAGATTGACCATCTCCCTATCCCAAAGCTGCTGCAGTGCTTCCCCTCGCTCGCTGTCGCTAAAAACAGGATAGGTGGGGATCCAGCGTAAAAAGATGCGGCTCATGCTGGTGGGGGGCGGATTGGCGGCGTGCAGCACACCGACGGTCATGTAATAGCGATAGCGCTCCTTCTCGAGCAGCTGGAGGGCCATCTCGTAGCTGTCCACTTCATGCCAGTTCATGGGTACTGATATGTATTTGTCCAGTGCCCATCCCCGCAGCCATAACACCTGCTGGCCAGCCAGACTCTGCTCCCCCTGCCATTTTGGCTGCCACTGCTTGAGCATGATGACAGAGAGATCGTCCGCTGAATCTGGGTATTCCGGCATACGCACATTGCCCAGTTCATGTTGATAGACCCCCAGTGCCATGTCCCCCTTGTTGCGGGTCACCATGGCGAGGGCCCGTTTGTAGGGAACAATATGGGGGACGATGGTGTAACCATGGGGTTGATAGATGCTGTTGACCAAATCAAGGTAGAACCCTTGTCCATCGGTTTGACAGAAACCGGGCCAGTTGTCGCAATAGACGTGGAGTGATTCTGCGCGGCAGAAGAGAGATGCGCAGAGATAACAGACCAACAGACAACCGATACGCAGTATGGTCACAATCGGCCTCTCGAGGGCAGCGAAAAAGGGGGTGTTGATACCTTATTTTACACCATGTGCTCTTTGGGAGGCGCGGTAACCATGCCTTTGAATGCTCGTTTTGCGACAGGGTCGAGAGTTATTTGCAGTCGGGTTGATATGATCTCGTTGAGATTCAATAGCACCCCAATCAGTAGAGGAGACTGCTTATGCCATCGATCAAGACACTGCTTTGTCCCGTCGACTTTTCTCAAATGTCCAAAGCGGTTCTCGACTATGCCGTATTCATGGCGCAAAGCCATGACGCCCGGTTAAAGCTGGTTCACGTCGTCGATCAACTGCATGGTTTTGACAGCTACAAGATCCTGCACATGACTGCTGTCGAGATTACTCATGAGATGGAGCGTCAGGCCAGAACCCAGCTCAAGGAGCTGGTGGCTACCTTGCCGATTCCTGCAACGTTTGACATCCGTTTTGGCCGCGCGGCCGATGAGATTGTCATTCAGGCCAATGATGATGAGGCGGATCTCATCGTGATGGGGAGCCATGGTCGCTCCGGCATCAGCCACCTGCTCGTGGGCAGCGTTGCCGAATCAGTGGTACGTCATGCCCCTTGTCCGGTGCTGGTCGTTCGCCAATAAAACGAGCTGTACGGTTATTTAAAAACAAGTGTTCAAGAAAAGGGCCAGCGATTGCTGACCCTCTTCTTTATCCGTGAGCGTAGATCACGCTCCCTCCCTTGATGGTATCTATGATGGCTCTGGCCTGCTCCTGCGGAAGGGCAGGGCAACCCCAGCTTCTGCCCAGCTTGTCATATTTGAGCAGATGGCGCGGGCTGGCATAGTCCGCTCCATGCACCACGATGGCCCGCTTGCGGGCATTGCTGTTCAGACCCGGAGTCAGACCATCCAGCCGCAGTGAGTAGCCATGCTTGCCAAGATAGGTTTCGGCGGTGCGATAGACACCGAGCGAGCTTTTCATCGAGTTGGGCTGGTTGGAGAATTGATGGGCGGCCAGTTCGCCAGAGTTGCGACCGTGGCTGACCCAAGTGTAGTAGAGCAGTTTGTAGCGTTTCATATCGATGACCAGCAACCGGCGCAGAGTGGATGGTTTGCTGTAATCGATGATGGTCAGAATGGATTTGTTTTTATGGCGCACGCTCTGGTAGCTATTGAGCGCTTTGCGAAAGGTTTGTTGATCAAGTTTGCCGGCGAGGCCGAGCTGACGGTAGAGGCTCTTGTCCCAGCTTGCCTGCGCGGGGGCGGTAAAACCGAGACTTCCCAACAGCAGCGACAGTATCAACCACATCTGCCACCAGATCTTGTTCCAGAACAGTCGTTTCATCCGTGAATGTCCTTCTGTGCACCTTTTTTGTATGCAGATAGCGGCACTTGGCAACTCTCCGCTCGATAGTTATATGCAAGGTGCTGAAAAGGCGCAATAAAAAACCGGCCGCAAGCGGCCGGAAGAAATTCAAACAGTAGACATTGATTTCACAGGTATAACTGACTTCTAAAAACTTAGAAGTTGTACTGCAGGGCTACAGCAACAACGTCATCGGTGTTCTGACCCAGGGAGTTGACGGACTTGCCATCTACGGAATCCAGCAGGTTCAGTTTGTAGTCAATGTAAGCGTTGAAGTTGTCGGTGAAGTTGTACCAGGCACCGATAGATACGTACTCGGTGTAGGTATCATCGATACCGTGAGCGCCATCTTTCACGTCAGTGCGCAGGTAGGCCAGAGAAGGCTTGAACTTGCCGATGGTGTACTGGGCAACGGCTTCGTAACCATCCATCTTCTCGGCGTAGCCGTTCTTGACGAACAGGTGATCTTCACCGTGGGAGTAGGTAGCGGCCAAGTAGAGGTTATCAGCAGCGTACTTGGCACCAAAGCCCATCAGCTTGGCATCTTTCTCGCCACCGAAGGCAGCGTATTTAGCCTGCTCGTCGGTCTTGCCTGCCTGGTTGTATACGGCACCCAGGCTCAGACCCATGTTGAAGTCATAGTTGGCGGAGAAGGCAAAGCCCTCTTTGGAACCGGTGCTGTTCCAGTTGGTGCCAGCAACATACGGGTTGTTACCGTTGAAGGATTGGTTGATTTCGCTGCGGCCGGAGTTCTGCGGATCGTTGTTACCGGTGAACTGGGCGCCCAGGGTCAGACCCTGATAGGTGTAGATGTACTGGGCCAGGCCATTGGTACGACCGGTACCGAATACTTCGGTATTTTTACCCAGGCCGTCACCGCCCCACTCGGGCAGTACGTCGGTGTAGTTGTTAACGGCTTTGGTGAACAGGCCATCCTGACGACCGTAGCTGAAGGCACCGAAGCGGTCGTGCTTGATACCGGCGTAGGCATAACGCAGTTCATCGTTGTCAGAACCGGAAGTCGGCAGGTTGTATTCGGCAAAACCGAACGCTTTCATTTCCGGAGCAATTTTGGTTTCGCCTGCAACGTGCAGACGGAAATAGCTCTGGTCACCTTCGGCGCTGTTGTTGTCAGTGCCATAGTAAGCACCTTGAGCGCGGCCGCCGATGTCCAGCTTGGTGTCGTTCTGGTTGTACACAGTAGCAGCATGGGCACCGCTCGCCAGCAGCAGGCTGGAGATGGCCATAGTCAGTGCAGACTTCTTCATATGCTTATTCCTCTGATGTAAACACTTCCGAACCTGTATTCGGTTCTGTTAAATCGGAAATGGTCCGATAGCCACACGGTAGGCGCCCTAACCTTGACTGGCGCTGAATCTATCTGTGTTTAATTGGCGCCATAAGGAGATGAATATGTTGAGTGTGTCAGGTTTGTACAGTTTAAAAGTCTAGTTAATTCAGATTGTTAGTTTTTTAATCTGAGTTTGGCCGGGGGGAGGGCAAAGGGGAGAGCAATGATTGAGCGTGTGAACCAAATCACGTTTTGATGTTCAAAGGGGGTCGGCGAGAGCAGGGAGCCTGCTCTCGCACTGTGATCAGAGCGGTTTTTGCCACAGGGTCAGCAGCAGATCCTGTTCCAGTTCGTCTGGGCCCTGATGGGTGAACGCGTGGCGCTGCTCACCCGTGGCCCGCCAGCCGAGGCGGCTGGTTTCCAGAATAAAGCTGCGCAGTCCCTGATCGAGAGTCTGGGAGAATTGAGCGCGTTGCTGCGCAATCTTGGTCAGGCCTGCGAGGGCCGGCCAGCTGAGCGGGTGTTCCATGCTGATCGGGTTGAGGCTGACTCTTAGTTGCCACTGATGGCGGGGGCCTGGCTGCAGATAGAGCAGATAGCCGCCCGGTGCCAGCCAGTTGACCAGCTGTTCGGTTTTGATCTTGAGGTCGTTGACCAGCAGCAAGTCAGCGGAGTTTGGCATAAGCGGGGCTTTGGCTGGATCGGCAATGACGAAACTGCCGTCAGGCTGCGCCTTGGTGGCGGCAAAGATGGCATTCTTGGCGATATCGACGCCGGCAAACTGCCAGCCCGGCAGGCGTTCGGCCAGCGCGCGGCAGTAGTAGCCCTCGCCACAGCCCAGATGGATCAGTTCGCGCGGCTCGAGAGGGGCGAGCAGGCTGGCCATTGTTTCGACCAGCGGCAGCTGGTGGCCCTGTTCGAGAAAGTGACGCTTGGCGCGCATCAACGCCCGGCTGTCGCTGTCCTTGGGGTTTTTCTTGCCGGGGATGAGATCCAGATAGCCTTCCGGGGCTGGATCAAAGTGGTGCTTGTTGTCGCAGTAGCGACCCTTTGAGGCTTCATGCAGATGAAGCTGGCTGCGGCAACGGGGACATTGAAGGTGCATAGCGATTCTCTTGGCGAAAGCTGGAACGGGCGTTCGGGATTATAGGGGAGGTGATCAAAAAAGGCTGCCGTAGCAGCCTTTTGGAGCCAGTGGTCCGGGACCAGTGGATCAGCGGGTACCGAATACCACAATGGTTTTACCGTGGGCAGAGATGAGCTCCTGCTCTTCCAGCATCTTGAGGATGCGGCCAACGGTTTCACGGGAGCAGCCGACGATCTGGCCGATCTCCTGACGGGTGATCTTGATCTGCATGCCATCCGGGTGGGTCATGGCATCCGGCTGTTTGGCCAAGTTCAGCAGGGTCTGGGCAATCCGGCCGGTTACATCCAGGAAGGCGAGGTTACCCACCTTCTGGCTGGTGTGCTGCAGGCGCTTGGCCATCTGGCCGGAGAGGCGCATCAGGATATCTGGGTTGACCTGGATCAGCTGACGGAACTTCTTGTAGGAGATCTCGGCAACTTCGCAGGAGCCCTTGGCGCGCACCCAGGCAGAGCGCTCGGGATTTTCGTTCTCTTCGAACATACCCATCTCGCCGAGGAAATCCCCCTGGTTGAGATAGGAGAGGATCATCTCTTTGCCCTCGTCGTCCTTGATCAGCACAGCAACCGTGCCCTTGACGATGTAGTAGAGGGTTTCCGCTTTTTCACCCGCGTGGATCAGGGTGCTCTTGGCGGGGTACTTATGAATGTGGCAGTGCGACAAGAACCATTCCAGGGTGGGATCGCTTTGCGGTTTGCCAATAACCATGAGAATTCCTCTGTAGTGTCTTTTTATGGACTCGAGCGTCCAGGCAAGCAGCCAACTCTTGCCATTCCTTGTATTAGTCGCAGTAGGATAAGAGCCTTTGTCTGTGCTGACAAGGCTTTGCGCCCTTTTGAATAGAGCCCTTTGAGTAATGCCTGCTGCGCCGCTTCAGCCATTCTAGGGAAGATAGGGAGGGGAGATGTTGATTTTGATCTATTAACCTCCCAATCATCTTGCCCCTGTGGTTGCCCGGTCGGGTGAAGAGATGCCGAAGCCGTGATGGCTGGGGTATGCTAGGGGCATCATGAGCACAGGCTTAACCAAAGAGGATGCGAGATGAAAGCCAAGGTCAGCTGGGTTGAAGGGATGAAGTTTGTCGGGGAGAGCGAATCTGGACACAAGGTGATCCTGGATGGCGCCAACCCGGGCGAGGGGGCCAGCCCGCTGGAGATGGTGTTGCTGGCCGTGGGCGGTTGCAGCTCCATCGACGTGGTATCCATTCTGGAGAAGGCGCGTCAGGTCGTGACGGCTTGCCATGTTGAACTCGACGGTGAGCGGGTTGACAGTGTGCCCCGGGTCTTTGAAAAGATTAATCTCCATTTTGTGGTGACCGGCAAGGGGCTGGCAGAAAAGCAGGTTGCCAGAGCGGTCGAGTTGTCGATGGAGAAATATTGTTCTGTTTCCCTGATGTTGGAAAAAGCGGTACAAATTACCCATAGTTATCAAATTCTTGAGGCTTGATAACCGAAGCGTTGTTCCATCGATAACGCCATGACATAAGGAAAGTGCAATGAAAAAGATGATCGCTCTGCTTCCCCTGTTGGGTCTGGCTGCGTGCACCAGCCCGCAACCCACCAAGTATCAGTACAGTCAGTACCAGTGCGGGGAAGAGCTGTTGGCCATTACTTATGATGCTCAGGCTGACATGGTGCAGTTCCCCTATGCCGGGGTCTATCACAAGCTGGCTCGTGTCGAATCGGATAACGGTGCCAAATATTCCGACGGCGTGACCACCTTCTGGAATCAGGACAAACAGGCACTGCTGACCCAGAAAGGGGTGACTCTGCTCACCTGCAAGCTGAAGTAATCCCGGCGCGAGCCAACAAAAAGAGCGGCTTGTCATCTGACAAGCCGCTCTTTTTTATTCAAATCATCAGCAAGAAACTGATGAGGACGTCAGTGGGTGGGGACTGGCGCCAGCAGTTTGGCCGCGAGCTGCTGGCTGAGAGCCTGGCGCTGGTTATCGGCAATGGCTGCATCGCTGGCCAGCGAGATGACGCTGCTCCAGACTGCTTTCTGGGTTTTGCGGTCGAGCAACACAATGGCCAGGGTGCCCTTGCGCTGATCCGGTGCGGCCTGCACCCCGGGTGTCATGCCAAGGCGGGCAAAAATCTGGCCATCGCTGATATCCTTGTCACCCGCCACACCGATAGCGACCCAGAGATCCGCTTCATCAAGAGGAACGCTCTGCCACCCCTTGCCATTGAGTTCTTTACTGACCGCATTCTGGATGGGTTCGAGCCACCCTTCGGCCTGATCGCCGGCAAACTGATACTGTTCGGCCAGGGCGTAGCGCGGAGTGGCGCCGAAGGTCCAGTCACCGAGCGAGCGAGCCACCATGGTTCCAGGTTCAAACGTTGGTGCTGACGGCCCGCTGCTGCAGCCACCCAGCAGGCCGAACAGCACCACAGAGAGAGAGGCAAAGCGCATCATAAGCTCCTTTGTATCAGGTGATTTTGCCCGTTTCGAGCAGTTGCTGGATCAGCGGCTTGAGGATCAGCTCCATCGCAAAGCCCATTTTGCCACCCGGAACAACGATTGTGTTCATCCGCGACATGAACGAGCCATCGATCATCGAAAGCAGGTAGGGGAAATCCACCTGTTTGATGCCGCGAAACCGGATCACCAGCATACTCTCGTCCAGGCTCGGGATCACCTTGGCGCTGAAAGGGTTGGAGGTATCCACCGTCGGAACCCGCTGGAAGTTGATGTGGGTGCGGGAAAACTGCGGGGTGATGAAGTTGATGTAGTCATCCATGGAGCGGACGATGGAGTCGGTTACCGCCTCACGGGAGTGGCCCCGCTCCGAGGTGTCGCGAATGAGCTTCTGGATCCACTCCAGGTTGACGATGGGCACTACGCCTATCAGAAAGTCCACGTGGCGAGCCACATTGTGATCTTCGGTGACTACACCGCCGTGAAGCCCCTCATAGAAGAGCAGGTCGGTATCGTTCGGCAGATGCTGCCAGGGGGTGAAGGTGCCGGGCATCTGGTTGAAGGGCACTGCTTCATCAAAGCTGTGCAGATAGCGGCGGTACTGGCCGGTGCCATCCTGGCCATAGCCCTGAAAGAAACTCTCCAACAGTCCGAAATCATTGGCCTCGGGGCCGAAATAGCTGATGTGGCGCCCCTGTTCACGGGCCTTGCGGATCGCTACGTCCATCTCGGGGCGGGTGTAGCGGTGAAAACTGTCACCCTCGACCACTGCCGCCTGGTAACCAAGCTGATGAAACATGGAGCGAAAGGCGATGGTGGAGGTGGAGGTGCCGGCACCGGATGAACCGGTGACGGCAATAATGGGGTGCTTGGCCGACATAGAATTCTCTCTTCCTTGGAAATTCCGTTATAAAGGCAGGCTTCGGGTTCGGTCAAGCCGACTCGTCAAAGCGATCTTTGGGCACAATATTGACCGACTCGTGCAGCTCGCTGTAGACGATCACCGCCTTGCCTTGCTGTAATTGGCTGCGCACTTCCTCAACCTTGGTACCCAGTGATACATCCTGTTCGCCATACTCGGTTCCTTCCTGCAGTACGAAATGTTCGATCAGGTTGGTCAGGGTGTCGGCATCCAACTCTTGCCAGGGAATTATCATGAAGGGATCTCGATGCAAAAAGATATAACCACCGAGCTATTGTTGTGTTGAATTGCGCGAGTGCAACCAATTTCTACTTTTTTCGCCGGAGTCCGAGATGTTGTCTGAAGAGCAGCGCAGTGCGCCGTTAACCCTGGCGGATCATCTGGATCAGGCGCGCCGGCAGGCCATTGGTCGCGGCATGGTGTGGTTCTGGCTGCTGAACTGGCTGGTGGTGCTGTTTCTGGCGATTCGCTATGAGGTTTACAGTCAGGCAGGCCTTGCCAGTGATCACATGCTGCCATGGAGTTTTCAGAGTGAGTTGGCCCTGGTGATGGTGGCATTGTTGTTGCTGCCTGTTATCAGCCTGTTTTGTGACCATCTGCAGGATCGCATCTGGTTGCGGATAGCGGCGCTGGTGATGGTGCTCTGGGGGGGGGTCTGGACCCTGCATATTTACACCCTTGGCCAGGTCGAGCTGCGTGGCGGCCTCAGTTATGCCCATGGGATCATGCGGCTCAACCTGCTGGCGGCACTCATCGCGTTTTATCCCGATCGCAAGGTGTTTTACGGCTATCTCTTGGGGCCGCTGACTGCTGGCGTGGGAATCGAGCTTTTTTTAAAGGTCGATTTTCCCCAGATCTATCTGCTTGGCGTGCTGTTCGGCATTATTGCACTGGAGGTGGGACGACGAATGCTCAACCGCTGGTTCGAGTTGGCGATCGTGCGCGAACACGAGAATCTGGTTCTGCTGCGCCGTCTTGACCGGCTGGCCAAGCAGGATCCGCTGACCGGCGTTGCCAACCGGCGTCACTTCAATGTCGAGCTGGAGCGGGGGCTCACTCATAGCGGTGAGAGCGGCATGCCTCTCTCACTGATTCTTATCGATGTGGACTACTTCAAGCGTTTCAACGACCGCTATGGCCATCAGGCCGGAGATATATGTCTCAAGGAGGTGGCAACTGCGCTCACCCATTCGGTTCGTACCCCGTCAGATTTGGTTGCCCGTTATGGCGGTGAGGAGTTTGTCCTGTTGCTGCCGGATGCGGATCAGCTGGGGGCTCGTGAGGTGGCGCGGCGGCTGCAGGAGGGGATGGCCAGCCTGCAGCTGGAGCATCAGGCTTCTGATGTCGCCTCCTGGGTGACGGTGAGTCAGGGGATTGCCACACTGCTGCCCGGTGAAAGTGCAAGCCAGTTGCTGGAGCGGGCTGATCAGGCGCTCTATCGGGCCAAGGAGTCGGGGCGCAATCAGTTCTGTGTCGCGGCCTGACTCTGTTCGGCGATCCAGCGGCTGATCCGCTCGTCCAGCCAGAAGCGGGGACGCCACGGAGTGCCGTGCAGGAAGCCGACATGACCGCCACGGCGGCTCAATTCATAGTGCACATGGGGCGAGAGCTGCTCGGGGCGCGGGATGACGGCATCGGACATAAAGGGATCGTCGGCGGCGTGCAGGATCAGGGTAGGGATGGGGATCTGGTCCAGCAGCGGCAACCCCGAGCAGCTCTGGTAGTAGTGGCTGGCGCTGTGAAAACCGTGCAGCGGCGCGGTTACCAGCTCGTCAAAGTCACGCAGAGTGGCTATGTCTTTCACTTGCTTCGGTTGCCAGCGCTCGCTGGCTTTTTGCTGCTGACTGATCTTGTTCAACAGGTTACGGCGCATGGTGCGCAGCAGATAGTTCTGATAGACCTTGGAAAATCCCTGATTGACCCGCTCGGCACAGCTGGCCAGTTGCAGCGGGGCCGAGACCACCACCGCCGCCTTCACCGCCGCAGGGCAGGCGCGTGCCAGCAGATTGACCAGCATATTGCCCCCCAGAGAAAAGCCGATGGCGATCAATGGCTTGTCCGGAAAACGCCGGCTCAGCTCGGCGATGACCTCTTGGGCATCGTCGATGGCGCCGGAGTGATAGGCCTGCAGATGGCGGTTTGGCTCGCCACTGCAGCCGCGAAAGTGCATCAGTACCGCCGCCATCCCCTGTTGTTGCAGATAGCCAAATAGCCCCTTGGCGTAGTGGGAGTGGATGCTTCCCTCCAGACCATGAAATACCACCACCAGCGGCTGCGTATCAGCCGTGATTTCTCCGCTCCATGCGAGATCGACAAAATCCCCGTCAGTCAGTTCGAAGCGCTCGGCCACAAATCGGGCCGGAGTCCGGCGCAGCCATTTGGGCAGAATGGTTTGCAGGTGGGGATTGCGAGCCCACCATGGGGCGTGGAAGTGGCTTTCTGTGAGCATGGCGATGATCCGCTACGGCGATAATAAGATGACAAACCGGCGAGCAGGGCTGCCCGCCGGATGGGGATCAGACCAGCAGTTTGTCGTGGTGCTCGGCACCGCGCAGCATGGCCTGGATCAGCTCGTTGGCCTCAAACTTGGTCAGCGCCTCGTGGGCGCCCACCTGATGGGCACGTTCGACACTGATTTCGCTCGAGAGGGAGGTGTGCAGAATGATGTAGGCTCCGGCCAGCTTGCTGTCGCTTTGCACCTCGAAGGCGAGCTCGTAGCCATCGAGTCCCGGCATCTCGATATCGCTCACCAGAATGTCGATCGGTGTTTTCTGGCTTGCCCGCTCCTGCATCAGGGCCAGCGCGTCCTTGCCGTTGGTGCTCACCTCATAGGGGATATTGATGTAGTCGAGCGCCGCCATCAGCTGGCGCCGGGCGACGGAGGAGTCATCCACCAGCAGGATCCGCATCGGCTTGATCCGTTCGCGCTGCACATCGGTCAGCACCGGATAGAGGTGGCTCGGGTCATCGGGGTAGACCCGCGACAGGATAAGTTCGACGTCCAGCAGCTGGATCAGCTGATCGTTGACCCGGGTTACCCCGGTCACAAAGACGTTGTGACCCAGCGAAGCGGGAGGGGGCTCGATATCGCGCCAGTTGCACTCGGTGATCTTGTCGATACCGCGCACCAGAAAACCGACCAGAGTGCGGCGGCAATCGGTGATGATGATAAAGCAGTGCGGCATCTCCTCCTTGCTGATGGGGCGATAGCCCACCGCCATCGCCATGTCGATCACCGGAATGGTGGAACCGCGCATGTTGGCTGCCCCCAGCACGGTGGGGTGAGAGTGGGGCATGGCCGTCAGCTGGGTATAGGGCACTATCTCCTTCACCTTGAGAGTGCCGATGGCAAAAGATTGCTTGGCAGAGAGATGAAACAGCAACATGCCCTGTGATTGATTGGCTTTGCTCGTCATGGCAGGTGTCCTGTTGGTCGAAACTGTGGCTGTCATTTCTGGCCTCTAGCATAAAGGATTGCGGGGGCGATGGCCCCTTTGTTAACGGCCATCTGGCAAAAAGCTGGACTCAATCAGCCAAGATTTTAGCTCATTGGCTCCGGGTGGCCCTATTCCCCCTAATCTTGTACCACTCCCCAGTGCTGGCAGGCAGCTTGCAGTGTGGCCTCATCGCCATAACCCAGTTTGTTGGCGACCTGAGAGGCCTTGCTCCCCCCCTTGAGCAGTCTGAGTGCCTGCAGCAGTTGCCACTGTTGTTGCAGCTCTTCTCCTGCCAGCGGTGCATCGCCACGTTGCTGCCACTCTGCCAGGGCTTGTGCTTCGCCGAGGGCCAAAGCCTGCCAGCATTGCTGCAGCGCTTCATTATCCTGTGACTGGATGGTGCACTGCAGCAGCTCATCGAGGATCACCTGCAGGCGGTGGCCATAGGCCCCTTGCCACTCTTGCGGCCGTTGCCACAGGGCAAGGGCGTCGAGCAGGGCATCGAGCAGGGGCGTGGCTTGCAGCCAGCCAGCCTGCTGCGGCTGGGTCACGCGCAAAGAGACGTTCAGCTGATCGTAATCACAACCGCTGAGCGGGCTGAAGGCGGCCAACGCATCGGCACAGAGCCAGAAGCAGCTGCCAGCCGGCAGCAGGAGTTCATGCTGGCCAAGTCTCAGCAGCGCCGCACCCCGGGTGATCCGCAGCAGTTGTCCGACCGGCGTGCGTTTGCGGTTGCCAGCCTGCAGGCCGTGACAGGAAAAATGGTGATACTCGATGGCGTGATGCATGTAAAAACCCTGATATGATGCTGCCTGGAGGTAACAAATATGGAAACCAGACGTAAAAAACGCTTCATTGCCGGTGCGGTTTGCCCGGCGTGCGGCAAATTGGACAACATGATGCTGTATATGGAGCATGGAGTCGAGAAGGTGACCTGCGTCGCGTGCGGTGATACCCAGGCGCAGACACCGGAACAGGTGGAGCGGGTAACCCGTGAAGCCGAAGAGGTGATCGGCGTATTTCGTCCCTGATAGCCCTGAAGAGTGCAGGGCGTTGTTGCTCAAACTGGTGGCATCGCCGATTTTTTCATCGCCCGCTGACGGGGCATGGCATATGCGCGGCCCGCTTTTTAGGTTATTCTGGGCCCGTTTTTTTCTATCCGCAGGATCCTGACATGAAAGTAGCTCCTCTGAGCGTGGTTACGCTGGAATACACAGTCACCGACGAGCACGGTGAAGTCATCGACAGCACTGTCGGCAAAGAGCCGCTGGTCTATCTGCACGGCACCCGTTATCTGGTTTCCGGCCTCGAAGCCGAGCTGGAAGGTCGTGCGGTAGGTGAAGCCTTCGAAGTGACCCTGACCCCGAGCCAGGCCTACGGCGAATACGACGAGTCTCTGGTGCAGGACGTGCCGGGCGAGCTGTTCGACGGCATGGAAGTCTCCGAAGGGGATACTTTCGTGGCTGAAACCGACGACGGCCATCGTCCGGTGACCGTGGTTGAAGTGTCCGAAGAGTTCGTCAAGGTAGATGGCAACCATCCGCTGGCTGGCGTGACTCTGGGCTTCAAGGTCGAGATCAAGGACGTGCGCGCTGCCACTGCCGAAGAGCTGGCTCACGGCCACGTTCACGGTGCCGGCGGTTGCGGTCACGACCATGGTCATGACCACGATCACGGCCATGGCGGTTGCTGCGGTGGTCACGGTCACGACCACGACCACGACGAAGAGCACGCTCACGGCGGTTGCTGTGGCGGTGCCGGTCACAGCCACGAGCATGACCACGGCGACGACCATGGTCATGGCGGGTGCTGCGGTGGTGGCGGTTGTGGTGGCAAGGGCCATCACCACTGATCACGGCCACGCCGATGATAAAAAACCCGCGATTTATCGCGGGTTTTTTATTGGACAACATTTGCCGGGCAGAGAGCGCTCATCAGTAGTGAGGAGGTGGGGTCTCTTCGGCCATGCTGGCGATCTGGCTCGGTTGCACGCTCTTGAGCTTGTCGATCAGCAGTTGGATCTGGTGCTTGAGCCGGTCGAGCTCGCGCCCCTGGGTAGTGACCTCATCGTTGAGCAGCTCTATGGTGTACTCCGCATAGGCGAGACGGGTTTCCAGGGTTTCGATGCGTTCGTTTAAATGCTGACTCATGGGCCTGCGGGTCCTTACTTGATGGTCCAGATTTCGGCCAGGCCACTGGAGCTGGCGCTGACAAGGTGGCTATTGTCGCGCAAAGCCACGCCATAGACCACTGCACTGGGCGGTTTTACCTTGGGATGGGGCGAAACCAGCCAGCTCTGCAACAGGGCGCCATCGCTCACCTGCCACAGCGAGAGCTGACGGGAGGGAGCGCCGGTGATGAGCCATTTGCCATCGTTGGCGAAGCGGGCGCCGGTGTAGACCTCGAACCTGTGCCCGAATTGCAGCTGGCTCATCTCTTTGCCTGTTTTCAGATCCCAGATGCTGCCCCTGCTGCTGTCGGCGGTGAAGGCGTAGCGACCGCTCGGCTCCAGCCGTGCCATGACCACCCGGCCACCATGGTTGAAGCGCCAGACCACCTGACCGCTGCGGGTATCCCACAGATAGGCGCTGTAGTCGTTGCCGCCGGTCAGAGCGTAGCGGCCGTTAGCGGAGAGATCCACCGTATTGATCTGCTCGGTGTGACCGAGAAACTGCAAGCGCCGTCCGGTTTGGGTGTCGACCCACTCCGCTTTGCCATCTTCACGTCCGATCAGCACATTGCGTCCGTCTGCCGAGAGGGCAATATCCCTCAGCCTGGATTCAGGAAGCGAGTAGTAGCCTTGCGCTTGGCCATTATGCAGCTGCCAGATGGCAAAGGTGGTGGCTGTGGCGGTCACGGCGTGACTATCCCTTTGCGCAAAACGGACGATGGAGACCAGATCATCGGGGGAGTCGGATTGTTTCCAGCGCCAGCGCTGGCGGTTCTGCTCCAGATCCCAGACCACGACCCCCTGGCCGAGGCTGGAGATGATGGCCTGCTTGCCGTCACTGGCCAGATCGGCGGCCAGCAGACCCGAGTTGGCGAGGGAAAGTTGCCGGTCTGGTCGGGCACTCTGCTCGCAGCCGGTGAGCATGAGGCAGAGGCCTAGCAGATAAATGGCACTTTTTATCATTTTTGATGTCTCACGCTTTTGTTACCTGCAATCACGGCGTTAGTATAAGGCGCTTATCACGATAAACCTCTCATTTCACGATGGAACCGAGAGCGGTATTTGGAGTTTGGAGAAACTGATGAACAAATTTCTGAAGGTGTCCCTGTTGGCTGCGGCGGTTGCCGTAGGTCTGACTGCTTGCCAAAAAGACGAGAAGCCGGCTGCCAATAGCGCCGAGGTGAAGGCAGAGGCCAGCAAACCGGCAGCGTCTACCAAGGCGCAGAGCTTTGAAGAGCAATCCGGTTACGCCATCGGCCTCTCCATGGGTCGCTACATTGCCAACACCCTGGAGCGCCAGCAGGAGCTGGGTATCAAGCTGGACAACGCCGTCATCCTGAAAGGGGTCACCGATGGTCTGGGCAAAGAAGCCAAGATGACCGACGAAGAGATCCAGAAAGTACTGCAGCAATACGACGCCAAGATCAACGAGCTGACCAAGGCCAAAGCCGAGAAAGATGCCGTTGAGAATCTGAAGAAAGGTGAAGAGTTCCTGGCTGCCAACGCCAAGAAAGAGGGCGTGAAGAGCACCGCATCCGGCCTGCAGTATCAGGTCGAGAAGATGGGCACTGGCGCCAAGCCGAAAGCGACCGACATCGTCAAGGTTCACTACACCGGTACTCTGACCGATGGCACCAAGTTCGACAGCTCCGTAGACCGTGGCGAGCCGGCAACCTTCCCGCTCAACCAGGTAATCCCGGGCTGGACCGAAGGTGTACAGCTGATGCCGGTTGGCTCTAAGTTCAAGTTCTTCCTGCCATCCAAGCTGGCCTACGGCGAGCACGGTGCAGGCTCCATCCCGGCTAACGCCGTGCTGGTGTTTGACGTCGAACTGCTGGCTATCGAGAAGCCGGCTGCAGAAGACGCCAAGAAGTAATTCCTTTGTATCGATGAAAACGGCTCCTTAAGGGGCCGTTTTTACTTGTGCATCCTCTCGTTTCACGGGATAAACTGAGAGCATTGCGCATGGGATATCAGCGGTAGCGCTAAAAATAAAGAACAAAATCAATTAACAAGGATCAATCCTGTGGCTGAGAACGCACCCCGTGTCCTGTTGGTGGAAGATACCCGGAGTCTGGCGGTAGTTTATGAGCAGTACCTGCGCCAGGATGGCTATGAGGTGGTGCTGGCCGATTGCGGACAGCAGGCGCTGGAGGTGTTGCTGACGAGCCCCCCTCCGGTGGTGCTGCTTGACCTTGAGTTGCCCGACATGTCAGGCATGGAGATCCTGCAACAGATCACCGAACAGCAGCTCCCCTGCGCCGTGGTGGTGATCACCGCCCACGGCTCGGTAGATGTGGCGGTGGAGGCGATGCGTCTCGGTGCCTTCGACTTTCTGACCAAACCGTTTGACAGCAAGCGGCTCTGCGCCACAGCCCGCAATGCCTTGAAACACCAGCAGTTGAGCTCGCTGGTTGCTCACTATCGCGAGAACTTCGAGCGGCAATCCTTCTTCGGTTTTATCGGTGCCTCCATGGCAATGCAGGCGGTTTATCGCATCATCGAGAGCGCGGCGCCGAGCAAGGCGACCGTCTTTATCACCGGCGAGAGCGGTACCGGCAAGGAGGTGTGCGCCGAGGCGATCCACCAGTGCAGCCCGCGCCGCGAGCAGCCCTTTATCGCCCTCAACTGTGCCGCCATTCCCCACGATCTGATGGAGAGCGAGATCTTCGGCCATGTGAAGGGCTCCTTCACCGGTGCCCAGGGCGATCGCAAAGGGGCTGCCAGTCTGGCGGACGGTGGCACCCTGTTTCTCGACGAGATCTGCGAGATGGATCTCGACCTGCAGAGCAAGCTGCTGCGCTTTATCCAGACCGGCACCCTGCAGCGGGTCGGCAGCGGCAAACTGGAGACCGTGGATGTGCGCTTTATCTGTGCCACCAACCGGGATCCGCTGCTGGAAGTGAAGGCGGGTCGTTTTCGCGAGGATCTCTACTACCGGCTCCACGTCATCCCCCTCTATCTGCCGCCGCTCAGGGAGCGGGGCGAAGATATTCTGCTGCTGGCCCGCAGCCTGCTGCAGAACTATGCGAAGGAGGAGAACAAGCGCTTTCGCGACTTCGATGCCGCCGCGGCGCGGGTGCTGCTCGACTACCCCTGGCCCGGCAACGTGCGCGAGCTGCAGAACGTGGTGCGCAATATCGTCGTGCTCAATGACAAGGAGCTGGTCAGCCCGGATATCCTGCCGCCGCCCCTCAATGGTGTGCGGGCTCTGGCTGTTGCAACGACAGCTACCCAGCAACCCGCAGCGACAGCTACCACTCCCGCAGTTGGCGGGCCGATCAGGCCGCTCTGGCTGGTGGAAAAAGAGGTGATAGAGCAGGCCATCGCCAGCTGTGACGGCAATATTCCCAAGGCGGCGGCGCTGCTGGAGATAAGCCCCTCCACCATCTATCGCAAGAAGCAGGGGTGGGAAGAGGCCAATCTGGCCTGAACCAGCTTGCCAAAAGAGAAGGGCGGCCAGAGAGCCGCCCTTCTCTTTTGTGTCGTTCAGAGTTTGGCGAGGCGTTTGAGCCTGGCCAGCCGCTCAGCCTCATGGCTCTTGCTCCAGCTATCGCGCGAGAGCAGAAACCAGGCGCGGGCAAAGTATTCGGCCGCCGCCGGATCATCCAGCGCCAGCGCATTCTCCCCCAGCTCCTCGAACAGATCGCCATCTTCCGCAGCGCCGGCTTCGCTCATATCGGCTTTAAGCTGGGTCAGTTCTGCCATCGCTTGTTGATGCAGACCCATGGCCCGGCTCAGGCGGGCCAGACTCCAGCGGGCGATAAAAGCCTTGCCCTGCTCCTGATGTGCTTCATGCCAGCTCAGACACTTCTGTTGCAGCGCTTTTGCCTCCTCAAATCGCCCCAGCTCGAACAGGGTCCAGCCCAGATTATGGTAAATGGCGGGTAGCCAGCTGCGCACCCGCTCATCCGGGCTGCGCTCGGCCAGCTCCATCCCCAACTGATGCCAGCGGCTCTGCTCTGGCGGCGGCACCGTCATGGCCACCATCTGGGCGGCATCGATGGCGAGATAGAGCTCCTTGCTCTTGAGTCCCTGTTGCCAGGCCTGCTCAAACTGCGCTTTGGCCTGACTCTGATCGCCAGCGGCATGGAACAGGCGGCCCCGCTCGATATGCAATCTGACCCGGGCTCTGGGGGTTGTCCCGGTGAGGCGCTTCTCTACGTCATCAAGGGTCTGTCTGGCTTGCTCTGGCTGGTGTTGCAGGGCGTGGGTGCGGGCAATCTGGGTCAGCAGCTCCAGCTCGAGCTGCAAATCTTGGTCGGCGCGCGCTGCGGGCAACAGGGCATCGAAGCGCTGGGCAGTGGCGACGGGATCCTGATAGTCCCATAGCGCCATGAAATCGGGCGGATTCTCCATCTGGCCTCCTGGCTGGCGATCCTTGCACCAAGATGCCTGCAGGTTATTGATTGCACAAGGGACGCTCGTCACAGAGCGCCCCTTGAGTCATGTCAGCGTCAGCGGCCAGCCGGTCAGTAGACCATGGCCAGGCTCATCAGCATCAGACCGAGTGCGGCAAAGGCCCCCTCCTTGATGGCCAGACGTGGCACCAGTGCCTTGGGCAGGCCCGGCAACAGGCTCAGGGCAAAGCCAAGGCCCGGCATCAGCCAGTGGAAGGCGGGATTGCGCAGGGCGGGATCGGCGGCGCCATTGATGATGATCAGCAGAATAAAGAGGGTAAAGGCGGGCAGAATAAACCAGCGCACTGTGCCGGCGGCAACGGCCCGCAGCGGCGAGATGCGATAGAGCAGCATGGTCACCAGAAAGAGCACAAAGGGGGCCAGCAGGTAGAGCGGAGCGGGGTTCATAACGAATTTCCTGAAAACAGATGACCAGACAGTCTGGATTGGCAACAGCTTGAGCTGGGAACAGACAGAGGCGGGATTTAATCAGCCTTCAATTAGCCTGACCAGCCTGATGGCCCTGCTCTGTGAAGCGGATCCCGGACAAAGGTTTGCCAGCCTTTAGCGCAGCCACAACCAGACGGCGACAAAGCCGAGCCAGCTGGCGGCCAGCAGGGCCCATGGCAGCGGATGGTGGCGAGTGACCTCGATGACCTCAAGGGCTTCATCCTGTTCGTCGTCTTGCTGCGCTTGCTGGTTCTGTTTCGCTTTGGTCTGCAGCTTCTTCTGGCGACTGGCTTCGCGAGCCCGCGCCTTCATCTGCTTTTTATACTCGTCGATCCCTTTCTGGATCCCCTGGGCGATAAGTTGGGTCTGCTCCTTGGTCTGCCCCGGCTTCTGGTTGGCGCGGGCAATTTTCATCGCCTCCTGCTGGGTCTCGGGGGAAATCTTGTCGTACTTGGCCATCAACACACTCCTCGGGCATGGGGGAGGGAGTATGCCATAAAACCGCGTTTCGTGGGGCTAGGTCAGGTATGGCTGCAAATGAGAAACACCTCAATAAAAGCATTTAAAAATCAGCAGCAAAGGGTAAGTTTGGCCGTCGATCACAATTAACAACATTTGTGAGTCGCTGATGAAAATTTCTTCTTCGTTGTTTGTTATATTTGGGCCCGACCTGCTGGATAGGGTCACTAAATAACAAAACAATCAAGGTGATATGGAAATGAATAATAACGTTATCAAAGGCAGCGTGGCCCTGGCCGTGCTGGCGGCACTGACGGGTTGCAATATCTCCAAAAACGACAGCGTGGCACCCTGCACCGAAAATGTCTGCAAACTGACCATTCTGCATACCAACGATACCCACGGCCGTTTCTGGAACAACGCGGAAAACGAATATGGCATGGCAGCCCAGAAGACGCTGGTCGAACGGCTGCGTAGCGAGGCCAAGGCAGCTGGCAGCAATGTGCTGGTGCTCTCCGGCGGTGACGTGAATACCGGGGTGCCCGAGTCGGATCTGCAGGATGCCGAACCCGATTTCATGGCGATGAACAGCATCCGCTACGACGCCATGGCGGTGGGCAACCACGAATTCGACAACCCCCTCAGCGTGATCGAGAAGCAGCGCAAGTGGGCCAGGTTCCCCATGCTCTCCGCCAACATCTATGACAAGGCGAGTGGCAAGCACTACTTCGACCCCTACAAGGTGTTCAAGCTGGAGAACGGTCTCAAGGTCGCCGTGCTGGGCCTGACCACCGAGGATACCGCCCAGCTGGTGGATCCCGACAACGTGAAAACCCTGGAGTTTCGTGATCCGACCACGGAGGCGGCCAAGCTGGGCAAGCAGATCCGTGCCAAGAAAGAGGCCAATCTGGTCTTCGCCATCACCCACATGGGCCACTATGCCGATGGCCAGCACGGCAGCAACGCGCCGGGCGATGTGGAGATGGCTCGCAAGCTGCCAGCCGGCACCCTGGATGCCATTATTGGCGGCCACTCCCAGAATCCGGTCTGCATGGAGCCGGGCAGTGCGAACAAGTACGCCAACTTCAAGCCGGGTGATGCCTGCCTGCCGGATCAGCAGAATGGCACTTGGATCATGCAGGCCCATGAGTGGGGCAAATATGTGGGTCGTGCCCAGTTTGACTACCAGAATGGCAAGCTGACCCTGACCAGCTATGAGCTGATCCCGGTCAACCTCATCAAGCGCAACGCCAAGGGCGAGCCGATCGATGCCAACGGTGTCGTGACCAAAGACCCGGCCAAGATGCAGTTCGTGCAGGACGAGATAGTGAAGGATCCTGAGCTCTACAACACCCTGCTCACCTATCAGGAGAAGGGTCAGCAAGAGCTGAATGTCGTCATTGGCTCGGCAGATGGCTTGCTGGTGGGGGATCGCAACTCGGTGCGCAACAAGCAGACCAACCTTGGCCGCCTGATCACGACGGCGACCACCGGCAAGCTGGGCGTTGACTTCGGTATCGTCAACTCCGGCGGTGTGCGTGACAGCATCCCGGACGGCGACATTACCTATCGCAGCGTGCTGCTGGTGCACCCCTTTGGCAATACGGTCAACAAGGCGGTGATGAAGGGGAGCGAGCTGGCGACCTATCTGGGCCAGGTTGCTACCAAAACCCGTAACACCGGTGGTTACGCCCAGTTTGGCGGCATCAATATGGCGGTAGATTGCCAGGCCAAGAGCGTGAATATCACCAGCATCGGTGGCAAGGCGTTTGACCCGGCAGCCACTTACAGCTTCGCCATCCCGAGCTTCAGTGCCTCTGGTGGCGATGGCTATCCGAAGATCGATACCATCAACGCCGGCCTGGTCGATGCAGCCGTGCTGAAGGAGTACATCGAGGTCAAGAAGACCATCAACGTTGCCGACTATCAGCCGGCCAACGAGGTGAGCTATCTGAACACCACTACTCCAACTGAAGGGTGCAACTAAGCATCGCCATATGGTCATAACAGGAGCCGCACTTGGCGGCTCCATTCAAACAGATCCCCGGGCCTTGCCCGGGGATTTTTTTATCTTGTGGCGATGACCTGAGCCGGTTAGGCACCGGCTGCCCGGTGCTTGGTATCCCTGCTACAAGGCGCGTTTCCCTTTATCCTGCCGCCCACACTCGACGTTTTCCGCTCTGCTACCTCTTGGCGAGATCGGCCATATCCCTTTGAGGGGCCGCTGGCAGCGCTAAAGGCACAAGGAGATGCGCATCCTGCCACTATAAATTTAATTTATAGGTTTTTCTTAAATGGCATTGCTTTGGCTTATACCAAACCGGTGGCAGGAGAGAGGCTCTGCCAGATCCGTTTGTTGGCCCTGACAAGCCTTCCGCCGATTTTTGTGGCGATAGCGTGAGCAAAAAAAGAGGCAGCCGGATGGCTGCCTCTGCGGTTTTTCATGAACGCTGCGATTACAGCTGCTCGATACCAACGATATGCCAGGGGGCATTGTTCTTCGCCAGATCGCGCTCGAGGTGCCACACCTCTTTGATGTCCTCTTCGACCTGCTCCTGACGGTCCATGTAGCGGCCGCTGAAGCGCACGCTCACCTGGGCCCAGTCGCTGCCGTAGTCGGCGCGCACCAGCTGGGTATCCACATACATCACTTCGGTATGCTGGTCGCCAGTCAGTTCGGCGCGCTCGGCCTTGAGCTGCTCGAACAGCTCGGGGCTGACGTATTCACGCACTTTTTCCAGATCGTTCTTGTTCCACGCCTCTTGCAGGGTGCGGTAGTGGTCGCGGGCACCGGCCAGGAAGCCGTTCATGTCAAAGCCCGGCGGCAGGCGGAACGGCACATCGCTGTCGGCAAAACCGGTGGCTTGCGGTGCGCTGTGGCTCTGCTCGAACTGCTGCGGGGCAGCGGATTGCGGTGGCTGATAGCCGGCATAGGCCGTCTGTTGCGGTTGTGGCGCTCCCATCTTGCCCCGGCGCATGGCCCGGAACAGGAATACGGCACCCAGTGCCAGCAGGGCGATCAGCAGGAAGTCCATCCCTTGCAGACCTTCAAAGGCGCCGCTGCCCAGCAGGTAGGCAAACAGGCCACCGGCCAGCAGACCGCCCAGCAGACCACCCATCATGCCGCTCTTTTTCGGCGGGGTCTGGGAACCCAGGGTCGGGTTCTTGTTGTCGACCGGTTTGGCCGCAGGCTGTGCCGGCGCTGTCTTGTAACTTTTGCCAAAGGATTTGCCGCCACCAAACTTCTTGGCCTCGGCGTGCGGTGCCCCCAGGCCGATGGCCAGGATCATGGCAAACAGGGTCAGCATCTTTTTCATTTTGACTCTTTCACTCTCGTCTGTAGTTGGGGCATGCTCTGCTTAGGCAAGCTCAGCAAGGCGCATGGCAGGCTGCCTGTCCCTAAATGTGTCGCAGCTTGTGCCGATAAGTACCATGACAGGCATGAATTATTCATGAACGAATTACCACCTCGGGTGGGTCTCGATGTCAGGAGTGTGCAGCATGAAAAGCAGACGATTGAGCCGCAAAGAGCGCAAGATGCGCAGCAAAACCAGAAGCAGCAAGAGCGAACAGACCCTGGTCTGGCCCTTTATGATGGTATGAGCCGCCAGATAGGGCTCGCCGTAGTTGGCTTTCTTTTGTAAAATTCCCGTCCCCTTCCCGCTGCGGTTTTTATGTGTATGGCAGAGCAAGTGACGGCGAAAAAAGACGCCAAGACACAACAGCTGAAAGTTCCCCCCCACTCTTTTGAGGCCGAACAGTCCGTACTGGGCGGCCTGATGCTGGATAACGACGCCTGGGATCGGGTCGCCGAGCGGGTGATCGACAAGGATTTCTACAGCCGTCCGCACCGGTTGATCTTCCAGGCCATGACCCGCCTCTCCAACGCGGGCAACCCCATCGACCTCATCACCCTGCAGGAGGAGCTGGAGCGCTCCGAACAGCTGGAGGAGGCAGGTGGCTTCGCCTATCTGGTGGAGATCGCCAAGAACACCCCGAGTGCCGCCAACATCAACGCCTACGCCGAAATCGTGCGCGAGCGGGCGGTAGTGCGGGAGATGATCTCGGTCGCCAACGAGATCGTCGAAGCGGGCTACGAGCCGCAGGGCCGTACCTCCAACGATCTGCTCGATCTGGCCGAGAGCAAGGTATTCCAGATCGCCGAGCAGCGCACCAGCGCCAACGAAGGCCCCCAGCCGCTAAAGCTGATCCTCGAGCAGACCGTCGACAAGATTGAAGAGCTGTTCAAGACCCCGCACAACGGTGTGACCGGCGTTTCCAGTGGCTACAACGATCTGGACAAGATGACCGCCGGTTTGCAGCGCTCGGATCTGGTCATCGTCGCCGCCCGTCCCTCCATGGGCAAGACCACCTTTGCCATGAACCTCTGTGAGCATGCGGCCCTCACCGCTGACAAGCCGGTGCTTATCTTCTCGCTGGAGATGCCCTCCGAGCAGATCATCATGCGTATGCTCGCCTCCGTGGGGCGTATCGACCAGACCAAGGTGCGTACCGGTCAGCTCGACGACGAGGATTGGGCCCGTCTCTCCTCCACCA
The DNA here is from genome assembly GCF_038739615.1 of Aeromonas sp. SER. Classification (NCBI taxonomy): domain Bacteria; kingdom Pseudomonadati; phylum Pseudomonadota; class Gammaproteobacteria; order Aeromonadales; family Aeromonadaceae; genus Aeromonas; species Aeromonas sp. SER. Next base: position 52,729 of record NZ_JBCGFC010000005.1, read on the forward strand.
TGGGGTTGCTGCTCGAGAAGGGCAAGATGTATATCGATGACTCCTCCGGCCTGACCCCGACCGAAGTGCGCTCCCGCGCTCGGCGGGTGGCGCGGGACAATGGCGGCATCAGCATGATCATGGTGGACTACCTGCAGCTGATGCGGGTTCCCAGCCTCTCCGACAACCGGACTCTGGAGATCGGTGAAATCTCCCGCTCCCTCAAGGCGCTGGCGAAAGAGCTGCAGTGCCCGGTGGTGGCGCTCTCCCAGCTCAACCGAAGCTTGGAACAGCGCGCCGACAAGCGCCCGGTCAACTCGGACCTTCGTGAATCGGGCTCCATCGAGCAGGATGCGGACTTGATCATGTTTATCTATCGTGATGAGGTTTATCACGATGACAGCCCTGACAAGGGGATTGCCGAGATCATTATCGGCAAGCAGCGTAACGGCCCCATCGGCCGGGTGCGTCTCACCTTCCAGGGTCAGTTCTCCCGGTTCGACAACTACGCCGGCCCGGCGTTTGACGACGATTATTGATAAGTAACAATCAGGGCAATCCTGTGGTCAGGATTGCCACTACCGCTCTGACCCGTTTGCCATTTATTGAGAGGCAGCCCGTCAGAGCATGTTTTCCCGGTTCGACAATTATGCCGGTCCGGCCTTCGACGACGATAAGTGAGTGGCGGTCTTCTGCCCGATGAGGGGGGGACCATTTGTGCCCTCGTAAGGGAAAACCATGAAAGCGGCTACTGCCCAAATCAACACTGCGGCCTTGCGCCACAACCTCGCCGTGGTCAAGCGCCACGCTCCCGCTTGCAAGATCATCGCTGTGGTCAAGGCCAACGCCTATGGCCACGGACTGCTGCCGGTCGCCCGCACTCTGGTGGATGCGGATGCCTATGCGGTGGCCCGGATCGAAGAGGCGCTGATGCTGCGCTCCTGTGCCGTGGTCAAACCCATTGTGCTGCTGGAGGGCTTCTTCTCCGCCGACGATCTGCCGGTGCTGGCGGCCAACAATCTGCAGACGGCGGTTCACACCTGGGAGCAGCTCGAAGCGCTGGAGCAGGCCGAGCTGCCAGCCCCCGTGGTGGCCTGGCTCAAGCTCGACACCGGCATGCACCGGCTCGGGGTGCGGGCCGACGAGATGCCCGCTTTTATCGAGCGCCTCGGCAAGTGCAAGAACGTGGTGCAGCCGTTCAACATCATGACCCACTTCAGCCGTTCCGATGAGCTGGAGCAGCCCACCACCCGCGAGCAGATCGACTTGTTCAGCAAGTTGACCGCGCCGCTCCTGGGCGAACGGGCCATGGCCAACTCGGCGGGCATTCTGGCCTGGCCGGACTCCCACTGCGACTGGGTGCGCCCCGGTGTCATCCTCTATGGTGTGTCGCCCTTCCCCAACACGGTGGCGGCCGATTACGACCTGCAGCCGGTGATGACCTTGAAGACCCAGCTGATTGCGGTGCGGGATCACAAGGCGGGCGAGCCGGTGGGTTATGGCGCCAACTGGGTGGCGGATCGCGATACCCGCCTTGGGGTGATCGCCATTGGCTATGGTGACGGCTATCCGCGCATGGCGCCCAACGGCACATCCGTGCTGGTCAACGGCCGCATTGTGCCGCTGGTGGGGCGTGTCTCCATGGATATGAGCACCGTCGATCTGGGCCCGGGCGCGACCGACAAGCCCGGCGACGAAGCGGTGCTGTGGGGCGAGGGGTTGCCGGTGGAGCGGGTGGCCGACGAGATTGGCACCATCCCCTACGAACTCATCACCAAACTCACCTCCCGCGTCTTTATGGAGTACGTCTGATGTGGCAGCAGTGCCTGCTGACGTTGAAGCCCCGTTCGCGGGGCTTTCATCTGGTGACGGACGAGCTGGTGGCCAAGTTGCCGATGCTGGCGGATTACCGGATTGGCATGGCGCACCTGCTGCTGCAACACACCTCTGCCTCGCTCACCCTCAACGAGAATTGCGATCCGAGCGTGCGCAGCGATATGGAGGCCCATCTGCACCGGCTGGCGCCGGAGGATGCCCCCTACTATCGCCACACCTGTGAGGGGCCGGATGACATGCCCGCCCACATCAAATCCTCCCTGCTTGGGGTGAGCCTGCAACTGCCGATCCGCGATGGTCAGTTGGCGCTCGGCACCTGGCAGGGGATCTGGCTTGGCGAACATCGCGTCGATGGTGGTGCCCGCAAGGTGCTGGTGACCCTGCAGGGTGAGTAGTCAGGCTGCAATCAGCTGCAAGATGACGATAAAAAAGAGGGATGGCATTGAGCCATCCCTCTTTTGTTTTTACGGTTTCGCGAGCTATCCGCTGGCAAGTGGCATGGCGCTCTGCGTGGCTCAGCCGACCTTGAAGGGGGTCAGCTCGGCCAGCGGGGCTGCGTCCATAAAGGATTGCGGCTCCTGACCGTGTTTGAAGATCTTGAAGTCCTGCTCGCGTGCGCTCCAGTACTCCAGACGCTCGCTGCCGTTTTCTCCGGTGATTTGCAGCAGGCTCGCTTCACGCAGGGCCACCACGTGCTCGCTCGGGTTGATGGCGCAGAACTCGGCCAGACGCTCGTCGCGGGTCTCGCCCATGTGGCCGCTGATGCTGGCGTCCAGATAGTGCGGGTTGATCTGCAGCGGGAACAGGCCCAGCGCCGGCAGCACGGCGGCGCTGCAAACCGGCATGTCGTTGGTGGTGCGTATGCTCGGGGTCGCCACGTTGCAACCGGCGCTCCAGCCCACATAGGGGACGCCCCGCTCGCGCACGGCACGCTGGATCGGCACGATCAGACCGTTTTCATGCAGCATCTGGTTGAGGCGCCAGGTGTTGCCGCCGCTGATAAAGATGGCGTCCGCCTGATTGATGGCATCAACCGGATCATCGAAGTGGTGGATGCTGATGGCATCGACTCCCAGACTCTCCTGCAGCTCGTTGGCACGGGCATCCCAGTCGCTGCGGATCACCGCGTAGGGGATCAGCAGGATGCGCTTGACCTGTTTGCGCGCGAGCAGGCTTTGAACCCGATCCCGGGCCCAGCCGAGCAGACCCGGAAATTCGTTGGCTTTACCGTTGCTAAGCAGAAGCAGTTCCATCAAATCGTTCCTCAAAAAGTGAAAGCGGAGGAGAGGCCACCCCGGTTTGCCGTCGGACAGCAGGGTGACAGGAGCGGGCATACTACCACTTTCGGATAGACGGTTCTGTGATCAGGGGGCTCATTAATGAGTTGTCCCTTAATGAGTCCGCATGAAAATCACCACATAAACAGAGGCCCCGCTTGTGCGGGGCCTTGGTCATGGTCGGGATGATCAGGAGGCGGTTGCCTCGACCACCTTGTAGGAGGGCTGCTGGCGCAGCTTCCACAGCTCGCTCCACTTGCGCAGGGCAGAGAGCAGGATCAGCATCCCCAGCACCAGCATGATGAGGGAGATGATGCCGTTCATTGGGTTGTAGCCCTTGGCGGCTGAGTTGAAGTAGACGTTGCTCATCATCCAGTAGGCGGCGTAGTTGACGGTGACGAACAGGTAGGCCAGCGGGATCAGGCAGGTCAGCATGTAGCGGCGCTTGCTGGCCAGTCGCAAGATGATGGTGGCACCGATGATGAGGCCCACCGAGGCCATCAGCTGGTTCGATACCCCGAACAGCGCCCACACCGAGCCGATATCACCGGACATCAGCAGGTAACCCCACATCACGCAGGCGAGCACGCTGGCCCCGATGGCGCCAGGCATCCAGTCGATGCGTTTGAGGGGCGGGTAGAACTCGCCGAAGAAGTCCTGAATGAGGTAGCGGGAGACCCGGGTGCCGGAGTCGACGGCGGTCAGGATAAACACCGCTTCGAACATCACCACGAACTGGAAGAAGTAGGAGGCGAGGTTACTGAACCAGGGCACCTTGGTGAAGATGTAGGACATGCCCACCGCCAGGGTGACGGCGCCGCCGGTGCGACCGTTCAGATCCATGCCGATCTCCTGGGAGAGGAACGGCAGATCCACCACCTGCATCCCCAGTTTGGCGAAAGCTTCCGGGGTGGCGTTGATGGCGAAGTAGTCAGCCGGGTGCAGGGCAGTGGCGGCGATCAGCGCCATTACGCCCACCACGCACTCGGCCAGCATGGCACCGAAGGCGACCGGCAGGATGTCGTTCCACTTGTCCACCAGTTTCGGGGTGGTGCCGGAACCGATAAAGGCGTGGAAGCCGGAGATGGCGCCACAGGCGATGGTAATGGAGATAAAGGGCCAGACCGGGCCGCCCAGTACCGGGCCGCCGCCGTGGACGAACTGGGTCATGGCGGGGAACTGGATCTCCGGGTTGATGCAGATAACGCCGATCACCAGCGCGCCGAACACGCCGATCTTCATAAAGCTGGAGATGTAGCCGCGCGGGGTGAGCAGCAGCCAGACCGGTAGCGCGGTGGCGAAGAAGGCGTAGATGGGCAGCGCCAGACTGATGGTCTCGGCACGCAGGGTCAGCCAGGCACCGAAGGCGCTCTCCTGCACGTAGGGGCCGAAGAAGACGCAGGCCAGCACGGCGATGAAGCCCACCCAGGAGGCGGCTTGCAGGTTGCCGGTCAGCTTGTGCCAGATCCCCACCACCATGGAGATGGGGATGGTCATGAACACCGCGAACACGCCCCAGGCGTTACGCTCCAGCGCGTGCACCACCACCATGGAGAGACCCGCCATGGTGATGGTGATGATGAAGAGCATCGCAAGGCCGGTACACCAGCCCGCGATGGGGCCGAGTTCGGCTTTGGCCACCTCGGAGAGAGACTTGCCCTGATGTTTCATGGAGGCGAACAGCACGACTGTGTCGTGCACCGCGCCGCCGATGACGCAGCCGATCAGCAGCCAGAGAAAGCTCGGCAGGTAGCCGTACTGGGCGGCCAGTACCGGACCGACCAGCGGACCGGCGGCGGCGATGGCCGCGAAGTGCTGGCCGAAGTTGAGCCACTTGTTGGTCGGCACATAGTTCTTGCCATCTTCCAGCTGGTGGGAGGGGGTGACCAGTTTGTCGTCAGCCTGCAGCACCTTGCGCACAAAGAACACGCCGTAGAGGCGATATGCAATGGCGAGGATGCAGAGGGCCGCAATGACAAAAGTGATTGCGTGTTGCATGGGGGAGTTTCCTTTTCCTGTGGCCAATCTGGCCGGGCTCAGGCTGCACTTTACTCAGGCGACAGGGAAAGGGGAGCGCAGAAAAGGTCAGTGGCAGAGGGCCGCCTGCGAGTGGCAGAAAAGCGGCCCCGAGCGGTTTGAGGGATGAGCCGGCGGGCGTAGCAAGCAGGTGAGTGGTAGCTGGAGCAGGTACGGGATGAGTGGCCGCCCCCTCAGGGGATCTCCAACAGCTCCTTGAGGGGCTTGAGGTAGCGGCGACTCACCGGCACCTTGTGACCCCCCTGAGTCACCACCTCCGCCAGCCCGCCGTCGAGCAGCAGGATTTCGCGGATCTGGCCCGGGTTGAGCAGGTACTGGCGGTGACAGCGCACGAAGCCGGTCTTCTCCTCCAGGGTGCGCAGGGTCAGCTCGGTGGTGCCCTGCTGCTGGCCGCTGATCACCCGGTTACCGGTGAGATCGCTGTGGATGAACTCCACCTCGCCAAGAGGCAGCAGCAGAATCCGGTTGTGGCCGCTACAGGGGATGCTGCGCAGGGGCTGGGCGATGCGGGTCGGATCCGGCAGCGGTTGGCCAGCTAATTCACCTTTGGGCGAAAGCAACCGCTGGATGCGCTCCAGCGCCTTGTTCATCCGCTCTGCCGTGACCGGTTTGAGCAGGTAGTCGAGGGCGTTCTCCTCAAACGCGCGCAGGGCAAACTCGTCGTAGGCGGTGATGAAGACGATGTGGGGGCGCAAGTCCGGGTCCAGCATGCTCACCAGCTCCAGCCCGTTGATGCGCGGCATCTGGATGTCGAGAAACAGCAGGTCGGGTTTGAGGCGATGGATGGCGGGCAGCGCCTCCATGGCGTGGGCGCACTCTCCCAGCAGGCGGATATTGCCCGCCTGCTCCAGCAGCAGGCGCAGCTCCTCGCGGGCGAGGGGTTCATCGTCAACGATCAGGGCGGTCAGCATGGGCTCTCCTGCAGGGGAAGGGTGATCCTCACCCGGGTTGATTGATGGGGGACGCAGTCGATGGCGACCCCGTACTCGGCGCCGTAACGGGCCTTGATGCGCCGATCCACTATATTCATGCCAAGGCCGCACCCCTCCTGTTTCGTCTGATAGAGCCCGGCGTTGTCGCACACCTCCAGCACCACTCGCTGCGCTTCAACCCGGGCAGTCAGGGTCAGCAGGCCGGGTTCAAACATCTGGGAGATGCCGTGCTTGACCGCGTTCTCGACGATGGGTTGCAGGGAGAAGGTGGGCAGCCGGTACTCCAGCAGCGGCTCGGGAATCTGGATCTGTACGCTCAGGTGCTCGGCGAAGCGGGCCTGTTCGATGTGCAGGTAGGCGTTCACATGCTCCAGCTCGTCGGCCAGGGTCACCTCGTCCCCTTGGCGCTTGAGGTTCTTGCGAAAGAAGGTGGAGAGGTTGTGCACCAGGGTGCGGGCGCTTTCGGGATCTCGCCGTATCACCGCCGACAGGGTGTTGAGGGCGTTGAACAGGAAGTGCGGGTTGATCTGCGCCTGCAACAGCTTGATCTCCGACTGGGCCAGCAGCCGCTTCTGCTCGTTGTATTTGCCCGCCAGGATCTGGCCGGAGAGCAGCCGGGCGATCCCCTCTCCCAGGGTGCGGTTGATGGAGGAGAAGAATTTGCGCTTGGGCTCGTAGAGCTTGATGGTACCCACTACCGAGCCCTCTTCCCCCCGCAGCGGAATGACCAGCGAGGAGCCGAGCCGGCACTGGGGATGCAGGTTGCAGCTGTAGGGGATAAGGTTGCCGTCGGCATAGACCACCTCGTTGTGCTGGATCGCCTTGAAAGTGTGGGCCGAGTTGATGGCGGTGCCCGGCAGGTGGTGATCCTCACCGATGCCGATAAAGGCGAGCAGTTTCTCTCGATCGGTGATGGCCACCGCGCCGACTCCGGTCTCCTCGTAGAGGATGCGCGCCATCTGCTGGCACGCATCCTGAGTGAACCCCTTGTCCAGCACCCGCATCGCCCGCTCGGCGATCTTGAGGGCGCGGGCAGAGAAGGCAACCGAGTACTTCTCCAGCATGGCGCGGTGATCGAGGATCATCCGCATGAACATGGCGGCCCCCAGGGTATTGGCCACCAGCATGGGGGCGATGATGTTCTCGATAAGGTGGATGGCATCATCGAGGGGGCGGGCCACCAACAGGATGATCCCCATCTGCATCAGCTCGGCGACGAGGGCCACCGAGCCCACCACCCAGGGGCTGAACAGCAGGTCGAGCCGGTGGCGGGCGACGAAGTGGCGGTGCACCAGCCCGCCGAGCAGCCCCTCGGCGATGGTGGAGAAGGTACAGGCCAGCGCAGTGAAGCCCCCCAGCGAGTAGCGATGAATGCCGCCGGTGAGCCCTACCAGCAGTCCCACCACCGGGCCGCCGACTATGCCCCCCAGCACGGCGCCAATGGCGCGGGTATTGGCGATAGAGTCCTCGACCCTGAGGCCAAAGTAGGTGCCCATGACGCAGAAGCCGGAGAAGATGAGGTAGCAGAGGAGCTTGTGGGGCCAGCTCAGGGTCACCTGAGTGAGCGGCATGAACAGTGGCGTCTTGGAGAGCAGCCAGGCGATCACCAGATAGACGCAGAGCTGCTGGAACAGCGAGATCACCAGAGTGAATTGTTCAAACGCCACGGCTCGTTGCCCCGGTAATGGTTGGTCATTTAATGGACGCGGAGTATTAGCAAACCCCATACCCCCTTGCAAGGCAGGGGTATCGGAATGGTGGCGTAGCGCACGATTTGCCGAATCGTCTGCCGCCGTGGCGATCGGTAACTGTCTGGTTACTCAGCATGGAGTCTGAGCTAGCGGCAGACGCGGCAATATGGCGAAAACAAAAAGGGGGCCAGAGGGCCCCCGAATTGACGGTCAGTGGGTAGCTCAATCGAGTTTCAGATCGACCCAGACCATACGGTGATCCGAACTGACTCCCTTGGCGATGCCGAGTTTCGCATCATAGACCAGGTGGTAACCCGCCTCGAAGCTGGCTGGCCAGTAGACACCGCTCTTGACCGCGTTGAGGTTGGCGGAGGGGATAACGTGATCCAGCTGCAGCACGCTGGTGTTGGTGATCCGCTCCGGGTTGGGACGATTCAGATTGCGTTTGCAGTCGGTCCCCTTGCTGACACACTCCGGGCCCCCTTCGCTGACCGGGATCAGGGTGCCATTGGTGATGGCCTGATTCATCAGCGGGTTGTTCAGCAGATCCTGAATGGCGCTCAGGTCACCGTCACCGGTTTGCGGATCGGCGTTGAGATCGCCGGCGATGACGAACTTGGCATTTTTGGCCAGTCCACCCTTGGTGCCCTTGTCATCGGCCATGTAGTTGAGCCCTTTGACGTAGTCGTTCCAGAAGGCGATCTCGGCGCGGTTGTGCTTGACGGTGTGACGCGCTGCGTTGGCAAAGATGGGTGGGGTCGGGTGGGAGATGAGGAAGTGAATGACCTCTTCTCCATTTTCTGTCTTGATCCGCACCGGCACGTCAGCGTGGTTCTTGGAAGAGAGCGGGTACTTCTGCCACACCTCATCGGAATACCAGGCATCGCCGCACTGGCGGCTGGCCGGGATCTTGGCATTGGGGTTGTTGCAGTCATCGATGACGGGGTTCTTCTCGCCCGGCATATCCTTCCACTTGAAGTTCTGGAAGGTGCGGATCTGCTTGGTGTCGATGGGGTATTTGGACATCACCGCAAAGGCGTACTGGCCGTGGTAGTTGCCAAAGCCCCAGGCATCATCGGGGCCGTTGTTGACCTTGCCGTCCAGGTTGAGGTCGTAGCCACTCATCAGACCGGTATTGGTGGCGAAGTTTTGCAGCACCGGATAGCTGATGGCCGTCACTTCGCTGTGCTGGGCGTGGGCCAGATAGTTATCGTTGAAGGCTTTCAGGTCGGCGGTGTTCTCGCCTTTGCCATCGTTGTCGAATTCGTTGAGCAGGAACACATCCGGGCGGGTGCGCTGGATGATCTCCGCCACGTTGCGGATCTGCTGCACGTTCAGGGCCTTGGTCTTCTCGGCGCCGCTCAGATTGCCGTCAGCGAGGCGGGCCAGCAACTCATCCTGCGCGGAGCGAGTCAGCGCCAGTTCACCAGAGAGCATGCCGGCGGCAGTGCGGTCAAAGGCAACATTAAACGTGGCAAAGCGAATCATGTGGGCACCTGCATTGGTTAACAGGTTGCCATTATAGGGGCGTGGTTTCCCTTTCTGGCATATCCCCTCGGAAAAAGCAGCTACACCACCATCGGCAGGCCGCTTTCTGGATGGTGGAGCACCTGAGCCGGATAGCCGTAGAGGCGGGAGATAAGCTCGGGGGTGAGCACTTCGCCCGGTGTGCCATCGGCCATCAGTTTGCCCCGCTCCAGCATCACCAGCCGGTCGGCATAGCGCGCCGCCAGATTGAGATCGTGCAGTACCACCAGCACGGCGGTGTTGCGGCTGGCCAGCGCCCGGGCCATGGCGAGCAGCTGGTGCTGATATTTCAGATCGAGGGCCGAAGTGGGCTCATCGAGCAGCAGCAGCCGTGGTTGTTCCGATTGCTCGGCTGAATCAGGGGTTTGCCAGATCTGGGCCAGTACCCGGGCAAACTGCACCCGCTGCCGCTCGCCGCCGGAGAGGCCCGGATAGAGCCGCTTGGCCAGATGTTCTACCCCCGCATGGGCCATGGCGGCGGCCACTATCTCCTCCTTGCGGCGAGCGGGTTCGCTGTGGGGCAGGCGTCCCATGGCCACCACTTCCTCGCAGAGAAAGGGGAAGTTGAGCGACGAGCTCTGTGGCAGCACCCCGAGCCGGTGGGCCAGCTGGCTGCTATCCCACAGCTGACGCTCCCGGCCAAACAGGGTGATGGTGCCTTCATGGGGCAGCTCACCGGTCAGGCATTTGAGCAGGGTGCTCTTGCCCGCCCCGTTGGGGCCGAGCAGGGCGGTCAGGGTGCCGCTGTGCAGAGTGAGATCGAGCCCATCCAGGATCTGGCGCTGGCCACGGCGCAGGCTCAGTCGGGAGCAGGTCAGCAGGGGGGAGGCAAATCGTTCCATAGCAATCCGTATTAGAGCGCGCGGCGGCTCTTGATCAGCAGCCAGATGAAAAAGGGTGCACCGAGCAGGGCAGTAATGATGCCGACCGGCAGTTCGGCCGGGGCCAGCAGGGTGCGCGCCAGCATGTCGGCTCCCAGCAGCAGGGCTGCTCCCATCAGGGCGGAGAGGGGAAGCAGTCTGACATGGTTGGGGCCGGCCAGCAGGCGCACCAGATGGGGCACCACCAACCCGACGAAGCCGATCATCCCCGATAGCGCCACCGCCACGCCGACACCGGCGGCGGTGAGCAGAATCAGGCGGCGCTTGAGCGCCTGCACATCGATCCCCAGATGGCGAGCTTCCCCTTCGCCAAGCAGCAGGGCGTTGAGGGGATTGGCATTACGCATAAAGAGCCACAGCAGGGTAGCCAGCGTAAGCAGCGCCAGCATCATGTCGGCAGGTTTGCCGGCGGCCAGGGTGCCCATCTGCCAGAGGCTGAGATCCCGCAGCATCTGATCGTCGGCAAGATAGCTGAGCAGGCCGATCACCGCGCCCGAGAGCGCTGTGATGGCGACCCCGGCCAGCAGCATGACGGTCACCGAGGTGCCGCCTTCGCGGGTTCCGAGCAGATAGACCAGAGTGGTGGTCAGCGCACCGCCGAGAAAGGCGAGCAGCGGCAATAGCCCGACGCCGAGCAGCTGTTGCAGCGATTGACCGAGGGGGGCCAGCAGCACGATGGCCAAGGCTGCTCCGAGTGCCGCGCCGCCGGAGACCCCTATGATGCCGGGGTCAGCAAGGGGGTTGCGAAACAGCCCCTGCATCACGGCGCCACAGAGCCCGAGGATCCCGCCGACCGCGATGCAGAGCAGGGTACGAGGGAGCCTAATCTCCTGCACGATCAAAAGCTTGTGAGCCGCAATTCCGCTCCCCTGTCCGGCATAGAGCGCGCGCAGGCTCTCGCTCAGGGTGAGTGCCATCGGCCCGGTTGCCAGTGAACCGAGCAACAACAGGGCGAGGGCGGCCGTGGTGAGGGCCAGCAGCCAGGGGAGTGGCAAGCGCATCATGACCCCTGTTTGAGCCACTGGGCGATCTGGTTCGCCTGCTGCAGGGAGTTGAGGCTCAGACCCCCTTGCAGAGCGTGACCGTCGATGGCGTGAATGGCGTTGCGCTTGCCGGCCGGGGTGGCGGCCAGTGCGGGTACTTCGGCCAGCACCTTGGCCGGGTCGGCGTAGCGCTGCCAGTCGCGGCCGCTGACCAGCACCAGATCGGGTTGCATCTCGATAAGGGATTCGGCGGAGACGGGTTTGTAGTTGCGCAGCGTGGCTGCGGTATTGGTGCCGCCAGCCAGCGTAAGCATGGCGCCGGCGGTGGTGTCGCCCCCGGCAATGCTCACCGGTTGCCCCTTGTGCAGCAGTAAAAAGGCAACCTTGAGCGGCTTGTTCTGTTTGGCTTGTGCCGCCAGCTGCTCGGTCTGGCTCTGGATCTGCTGTTTGAGCTGCTCGCCCGCGGCCTGGTCATCCAGCAGGCTGGCCAGGGTATCGATACGCTCATTGAGGTTGGCCAGAGTCGGTGCCGTTTCCAGCACTTCTACCTTGACCCCGGCACGGCGCAGCTGATCGAGGGTTGGCGCAGGCCCCATCTCGTCGCTGCCGACCACCAGAGTCGGTGCCAGACTGAGGATCCCTTCGGCTGCCAGTGCGCGCTGATAGCCTACTTTGGGCAACCCTGTTGGCAAGGGACTGCTGACATCGGTCGCGACGAGGCGATCGTCGCCACCGAGCGCCAGAATAAGTTCAGTGGTGGCCGGGCCAATACTGACGATGCGGGTATTGGGCGCTTCGGCAGCATGAGTGAACAGGGGGAGCAGAGAGCTGCTCAGCAGGGTGAGTGCGAGGGCAAGAGGACGGCCCATGCTAACCTCCGACAAATAGGGTGAAACGGGTATGCCGCCGAGAATATCAAGGGTTTGAATAAAATGCACTGAGAATGATAGCAATTATCAATTGCATTGATTCTAGTGCTTTATTAGAGTAGCCGCCATGATAAACAGCGAGGCGGGTGCCTCGCCGAGGGAGAAACGATGAGCATTGCACAACGCATTCAGGAGATGCTGGAGCAGGATCCCAGCGCTCACCCTTCAACCATTGCAACCCAGCTGGCCGTCAGCGAGTGGGAGGTGGTTCGTCAGCTGCCCGCGGAGCTGGTGACCCTGTTGCCAGCCGATCGCGCACAAGCTCTGCTGGACGATCTGGCCGACTGGGGCCCGGTAACCACCATCGTCGAGTCTGAAGGTTCCATCTTTGAAGTGAAGGCACCGTTCCCGAAGGGTAAAGATGCGCGTGGCTACTACAACCTGATGGGCCGCGACGGTGAGCTGCACGGTCACCTCAAGCTCGACAACGTGGCGGGGATTGCGCTGGTCAGCAAGCTGTTCATGGGCAAGGAGGGGCACTCCTTCCAGTTCTTCGGCCACTCCGGCCGCTGCATCTTCAAGGTCTATCTCGGCCGCGACGAGAAGCGCCAGCTGCTGGCCGATCAGGTCACCCGTTTTATGGCCCTGCGCCACCCGTCTCAAGAGGAAGTAAAAGCATGAGTGAACGTCAGGAGCGTCTGCAGAACCGTCTGCAACCGGAGATCCGCGAGTTTCGCGACAGCTGCCGTACCCTGCAGCTCGCCACCGTCGACAGCGAAGGCAATCCCAACGCCAGCTATGCGCCGTTCGTGCTGCAGGAAGATGGCTACTATGTGCTGATCTCCGAGATCGCCCGCCATGCCCGCAATCTGCAACAGGTGCCCCGGGTATCCCTGATGCTGATCGAGGATGAGAGTGGTGCCCGCGAGCTGTTTGCCCGCAAGCGTCTGACCTTTGATGCGGTGGCCGAAATCGTTGCCCGTGACGACGCTCGCTGGAGCAAGGCCGTGGCGGCGCTGGAGGGGCGTTTTGGCGAGATCATCAAGGGGCTCTCCAACCTCAAGGATTTCAAACTGTTCCGCCTCAAGCCGGAGCAGGGGCTGTTCGTCAAGGGCTTCGGCCAGGCGTTTGCGGTCTCCGGTGACGAGCTGGTGGACTTCGTCCATCTGGTGGAAGGGCACAAGCGCATCGACAACGGTGCCGAGCTCACCAGCCCGGCCGATGCGCCGGTCTGACGACACGACATCAGCCACAACAAAACGGGCAGCCAATTGGCTGCCCGTTTTTTATTGCGTTATCTCGTCCGGATTGCTTAATCCTGCCAGGAGGCCTTGTTGGGGAAGGTGCTGCGATCGGCAGTGGTTGCCGTCTCATTACACTCACCCCGTACCTTCCAGGAGGTCTGGCTCAGCACTATGTACCCTTCCCTGCAGTACTTTTTGCTGGCGAGGGTCTGGGTCAGCAGGTTCTCCTGCAATGCTTCCCGCTGCTCCAGCAGGCGCTGGCTCTGGGCGGCAGAGAGGCCGCGCGGCAGGGTATCGTTGGGCGCGGCTTCAAAGGTGAAGCGCTTGCTCCCCTCCTCGTTGATATGGGTCAGGAAGAGGGGCTCGGGCCCGTCATACTTCTGGCCAGGCAAGCTGGAGCAGGCCGACAGCAGGGGAAAGAGCAGCAACAGGGTGGCGGGCAACAGGCGCACGGCAAAACTCCGGTGAGAAACAAAGCGAGGGCGCCAGATTAACATGGCTGCCCAACGGGTGTTACTGCCAGCAGCTCGTCGGTGGTGAGCAGGGTCACACTGCGCCCATTCGGCAGGTCGAGATTGCGCCATATCCAGTTGTGATGCTCGATGATCTGGGGGGCGCCAAGGTGAGGGCGATTGGCGGTGGAGTGAGCATCGCTCAATACGAACACCTCGAAGCCATGAGAGGCTGCGCTGCGCACCGTGGTATCGACGCAGAAATCGGTGTTGCTGCCGCAGAGGATAAGCCTGTCGACCGGCTGTTCTGCCAGCAGAAACGCGAGCTCGGTGTCGAGGAAGCTGTCACATGCGCTCTTGCGTACCCGGCTATCGCTCTTGGCTGGCTGCAGCGCACTGTGCAACTGCCAACCCGGGGTGCCGGGTTCCAGTTCGCCACCCGGCAGATCATCATGCTGGATATAGATGACTCGCCCCTGTTGTTGCCTGACATGGGCCGCAGCCCGATTGATATTGGCCAGCACTTGCTGTTGCTGATGGTGGGTCTCTTTCATGACCCCTTGCTGCACATCGATGATCAGTAACACATCCATATTGTACCCGCCGTTTCCTTGATGATTAGGGTTGCAGCCACTGGCTGCAGTCACGGCTGCGGGATTGATGCAGCGCGCCCATATCTTGCTTCATCTCGGCACTGTTTTGCCAGCGTTCGGGGAGCGGCATCATTTTTACGGTTACATCGGCGGCTCGACCCGGGGCTGTCTCTTCGCCGGTTTGCGGGACTACCAATGCCACCTTGAGCGCCGGGTTGCGGCTGGCGATGCGGCTGGCAATCCCGAGCCCCCCCTCTACATGGAAATTACCGGCGATATGCATGATCTGCTGGCCCGGATGGCTGGCGAGGTAATCCACCATGCTCTCGGCCATGGTGTCGTCCCAGCTGGTCTGGGCGGCGAAACGGCGGGCGTTGCTGTCGGCATCGCCGTGGTGCATGGAGGCCATAAATTTCTGGCGATAGGGATCATCCCCCAGCGTCAGCTGGCGGGCCAGCTGGCTGCGACGTGAAGTGGGCAACTTGTCTAGCCAGGCGACGCCTTCCTGACCGATGCAGCTCACCAGCGGTTTGGGGGCATTGGCGGCGATCACCGGCATGTGGTGCGCCTTGGCGAACTCCACCAGCGGGCGATAGTCGCTCGGGTAGTTGGGCCAGGCATGCCCTTCGCGGATCAGCGCAGCTTCACCAATCTTGCCTGCCAGATAGGCATCAAGGGTCGCTTGATCGGCCCGGCTGAACTGCTCCATGGAGAGGGTCAGCCCCCGCCCGTTCTGCTCTGCTTGCTGATACAGGGCGCTCAGCAGTCGTGACTGCAACAGGTGAATGGCTGGGTGGGTGTGCAGTTCGCCCACCAGAATGATGTCGGCCTCCGCGAGACGGGCAGTGGCCTGATCCAGAGTCAGCGCTCCCTGCTGCGAATTACCCAGTTGATAGTCATAGAGGGTCGCCAGTGGGGGGGATACTGGTGGCTGGCTGGTGGCGCAGGCTGCCAGCAGCAGGGGCAAAGCAAGCAGAGGGAGTCGTTTCATCAGCAATCTCGCAGCATAGAGAGGCCCGAACAGGGGTTGTGTTACAGGCATAAAACAGGAAATGGCTGGCAGTGTAAAACTAACAACTCTCTTTTTAAATGATAATGATTCTTTTTTATTGATCTTTGGGGCGGGGTGGGTAAGATGCGGCCTGTTTGATAATAGTTCTCAATAAGGATTCGCTGTGACCCATCATAACGCACTCTCTCTGGTCGCGCTCGCCGTAGCGGCCGGTCTCTCCTCCCAGGTCTTTGCTGCCACCCAGAAGGCGGATGAAGTCGTGGTCGTCAGCGGCTCACGGATGGAGCAGAAACTGGAAGATGTCTCCGGCCCCATCTCGGTGATCACCGCCAAGCAGATCGAAGAGCAGGTGGTGACTGATGCCGCTGACCTGTTCCGCTATGAACCCGGTGTCGCCGTGCTGGGCGGGCAGGGAGATGCCCAGACCTTCATCATCCGCGGCATGGGGGAGAACCGGGTCAAGGTGGTGCGTGACGGTGTGCGCCAGAACGATGCCTACAGCAAGGGTGGAGTGGGTCAGAGCTACTTCGATACCGACATGATCAAGCAGGTGGAAGTGGCCAAGGGGCCTGCATCCGCGGCTTATGGCTCCGATGCGCTGGGTGGCGTTATTGCCATCACCACCAAGGATGCCAGCGACTTCCTCAAGGGCAAGGATAGCTATCTGGATGTGACCAGCGGTTACGCCTCCAGCAGTCACCAGAAGATGGCTGGTTTTACCGGCGCCCTGCGTACCGGTGACGTGGAGAACCTGCTGCGCTACACCTGGCGCGATGGTGGTGTCACCCAGAACTACGATTCAACCAAGACCGATTTCGATATCGGGACTCACGCCCTGCTGCTCAAGAGCAAGTGGAATCTCTCTGATGAGCAGTACCTCAAGCTGACCGTCGATTATCTGACCGATGGCGAGGAGCCGGACGCGGTCAAGCTCAACAAGGTCGGTACCGGCACTGCCCGCGTGTTCGAGCAGCCCATCACCGACAAGCAGACCGACAACCTGTCGCTGGTGCTGGATCACGGCATCGCGCTGAATCAGGGCTGGGCCGACCGTATGGATACCAAGGTCTACTTTGGACGGACCAAGCAGACGCTGGATCAGTACGCCTCATCCAAATATCCGGTTAACCCACGCAACCCCTATGTGACCAAAAACTCGCTGGATCACAACCTGTTCGATCAGAAGAACCTCGGCGCCCAGCTGCAGTTCCACAAGGCAGTGGCCAATCATCGTCTGGCCTGGGGGGCCGAGTATGAGCACACCGACAACGAACGTTCCCGCTACAAGGGGCCGACCAAACCGAACGATTTTGTCGGCTACAACGAGCTGAGCTTCCCGGCTACCACCAGCGAACGTGGCGCCCTGTGGGCCTTCGACGAGATGAAGTTTGGCGAGCGCTGGGTGCTGACGCCGGGCGCCCGTTATGACTACTACCGGATGACCCCGGACAATGATCCCGCCTACACCGGTGACCAGTTGCACAGGTTCTCCGAAGGGGAGATCTCGCCCAAGCTGGGGCTGGTATTCAAGGCGCATGAGGCGGCCAACCTGTTTGCCCAGTACAGCCACGGCTTCAAGGCGCCCATGTATGACAGCGCCTTCTCCACCCTGAACCATCAGGCTTACGGCTATCGCATCGAGCCGAACCCGAACCTCAATCCGGAGAGCAGCGACGGCATCGATCTCGGGGTGCGTGGCAGCCACAATGGCTTCAGCTACGAGGTGGCCAGTTTCTACAACAAGTTTGACGACTTCATAAGCCGCGTTGCTGTTGGTAAGGAAGGAGGCACCTCTGTTTATCAATATCAAAATTTGAGTAAGGTGACGACTAAGGGGATCGAGGCCAAGGCGGATTACTGGTTCAACGACATTG
This sequence comes from Aeromonas sp. SER, assembly GCF_038739615.1. Taxonomy (NCBI): domain Bacteria; kingdom Pseudomonadati; phylum Pseudomonadota; class Gammaproteobacteria; order Aeromonadales; family Aeromonadaceae; genus Aeromonas; species Aeromonas sp. SER. The sequence goes on from NZ_JBCGFC010000005.1 coordinate 69,916, forward strand.
TCAATTTTTGGGGGAACTTGGCATATATCGATGGTAAAGATGGTAACGGTATTTATATCAATGAATTAAGCCCATTGAGTGGCAGTGTCGGTGTCCGTCTGGAGCAGGAGAAGTGGAACTTCAATACGGCGCTGCGCTTTGCCGACGATATGGGCAAGGTCGGCAAGGATGCGAACGGCAAGGAGTATGAGAAGGCGGCCGGTTGGGGCGTGGTGGATATGTATGCCCAATTCAACCCGATGCAGGATCTGCAGCTCAACGTCGGTCTCTTCAACCTGTTTGACAAGGAGTACACCAGCTACGAGCGCATCGCTGGCCGTGATGCGGGTTCTGATAACAGCCTGATGACCGAGCCGGGCCGTAACCTCAGCGCCCGAGTCAAGTACGTATTCTAAAAACGACAACACACGCAGTGAACCCGGACTTCAGTCCACTCCGAATCCCCGCCCTGACAGGCGGGGATTTTTTATGAGGCATCCGGAGATTGTGAGGCCTGTTCGTCATAGAGACCATAAAAGCAGCATTTTCTTTGCGTAAACAAGATATTGTGCTATTTGTTCCATGCTTAATAACATCTAGAACATTTTGGCAACGGGGAACATGCGCTTTTGACTTCTACATCCCCCCACACTTTCGAGACGACCAACGCACTTGAGCTGATCACCCGGTTCAATGACGCATCCAATGAACAGACAATACTCGCTCTGCTACGCCAGATCTGCGAGCTGATGGGATTTGACTACTTTCGCTTGGGATTTATCTCGCCCAGCTCCATTCAGCGGCCGGATGTGCGGATCTTCAATGGCTGCCCGAGCGACTGGGTTGAACTTTATGAAGAACGCGGTTTTTTCGCTGTGGATCCTGTCGTGCGCAAAGGAATGGCTCAAAGCACGCCAATTCTTTGGGCCAACCTCATCACCGAATGTTGTGACCAGCAAGACAGCGCCGGGCTGGAAGTGATGCTGCTGGCTCAGGAGGCTGGCTTGCGCGATGGCATAACCATTCCATGGCATGGTTCTAAAGGTCATGTGGGAGTGTTATCCCTCATTACCAGTACGCCCCGCACCGAACATCAATGGTTGACTGCTATTCCGTTTCTGAGCTGGCTGGCGACCCATATCTTTGAAGCCGTGGCCAGGGTCTGCATTGCAGCCATGCCTCCTCGGGAGATGTTGACTACTCGCGAACTGGAGGTGTGCCAATGGGCTGCAGAGGGCAAACAGGTCAGCGATATTGCCCAGATCCTCGATATCAAACCCAGAACCGTGACCTTCCATCTGGAGAGAATTGCGGAGAAGCTGGGGGCAAGCAGCAAAAATCAGGCGATTTCCTGGGCCCTCAAGCAGGGGGTGGTCAAGCTCAATATTGATGCCGCGCAGGTCGAGAATGTGCTCGATAGCAGTGAGTAGTTCTGTTTTAAGCAATCAATTGCTCACCTATCAGATTAAATAGCTGCCAGTGCGAACTGTGCCGGTCAAAATGTTTGCCTGCGCAATTTATTGCATGGTTACGTTGTGTGGTTTCTGGTGGAAATGCTTAAGGTGTTGATTTTTAAAAGATAAAAAAATGGCATGGTCGCTGCTAATAGTCTGGTCGAGTGCTATCTCATTTAACCAATCTATTTAGGAGCATACACATGCCAACTCCATGTTATATCAGCATCGAAGGTAAAACCCAGGGCAATATCACCGCCGGTGCCTTCACCTCCGATTCCGTCGGCAACATCTTCGTACAAGGTCACGAAGACGAGATGCTGGTACAAGAGTTCCAGCACGTTGTGACTGTCCCGACTGACCCGCAATCCGGTCAGCCGGCTGGTCAGCGTGTCCACAAGCCGTTCAAGTTCACCGTTGCCCTGAACAAAGCCGTGCCGCTGATGTACAACGCGCTGGCTTCCGGTGAAATGCTGCCGAAAGTGACCCTGAAGTGGTACCGCACCTCCGTTGAAGGCAAGCAGGAGCACTTCTTCTCCACCGTGCTGACCGATGCCACCATCGTTGACATCGACTGCCAGATGCCGCATTGCCAGGATCCGGCGAAGTCTGACTTCACCCAGCTTATCCAGGTCTCCATGGCTTACCGCAAGATTGACTGGGAACACACCGTTGCCGGTACTTCCGGTGCGGACGACTGGCGTGCGCCCATCGAGGCCTAATCCTCGTTTTGTTACTTTGGTATTCCTTGCAAGTAGTTATGTGTCTTATGGGCCGGTTGCCAAACCGGCCCTCTTAGCCCGTATTTCTCCGGCCCGCTCAGGTAGCCGGAGCTTTTCTGTTTTGCCATCCCTCTGCTGTGCATTCGATTGATGCGGGGGGATGGCAAAGCACTAAAGGGGGTCCTGTGATGCAGACCCAATCCGCCCGTAACCCGTGTTCGCCGCTATCTTGGTTGCCCGTTGTGGCACCGGAGAGGGCGGTAGCGTGGTTTGGCGGTTGGAGTTTTGAAGAGGGGCGCAGACATCGCGTGGCCGTGACAAGAGGGGAGAGCCATGGCTAATCAAACCGGATTGCAATTTACCGTCAAGGTGGGGGCGCTGCCCGAGAGCACCTTCGTGGTGGCGAGTTTCCAGCTGGACGAGGGGCTGAACCGGCCGTTCAACCTGCGCCTTGAGCTGGCCAGCAGCCAGCCCGATGTCGACTTTGGCGCCGTGCTGGACCAGCCGTGCGAGCTGATGGTGTGGTACAACGGCGAGCTGCAGCGCAGGGTGTGCGGGGTAGTGAGCGAGTTTGCCCAAGGGGACAGCGGCTTTCGCCGTACCCGTTACCGCATTGAGGTGAAACCCTCTTTATGGCGACTGGGGCTGCGCCAGAACTCCCGCATCTTTCAGGCCCAGAAGCCCGATGAAATCCTCAGCATCCTGCTGCAAGAACACGGCATCACCGACTACGCCTTTGCGCTCAAGAATGAACATGCCCAGCGCGAATACTGCGTCCAGTATCGGGAGACCGACCTCGATTTCGTGAACCGCCTGGCAGCCGAAGAGGGCTTGTTCTACTTCCACGAATTTGAAGCAGGCAAACACCGCATTGTGTTTGCCGACGATGCGGCAGCCCTGACCGCTGGCCCCGAGCTCTTCTTCAACCTCGGCAACCGTTCGCTGGAACAAGGCCCCTATGTGCGCCAGTTCTACTACCGCGAGGCGGTGCGCCCCTCGGATGTGGAGCTCAAGGACTACAGCTTCAAGACCCCGGCCTATGGCCTCTCCCACAAAAAGCAGGGCGCAGAGCTCGACCATCAACGGGATACCTACCAGCACTTCGACTACCCGGGCCGCTACAAGCAGGACGGCAGCGGCAAGGCCTTTGCCCAGCACCGGCTCGATGCCCTGCGCAACGACGCAGTCAGCGGCAGTGGCAAATCCAACTGCGCGGCGCTGCTGCCGGGCCAGCACTTTTCATTGACCGAACACCCCAACGGCAGCCTCAACACCGACTGGCAAATCGTCCATATCCGCCACACCGGTGAGCAACCGCAAGCGCTTGAGGAAGAAGGCGGCAGCGGCCCGACCGTCTACCACAACGAATTTGGTGTGGTGAAAGCGAGTACCACTTGGCGCGCCCGCATCGGCAGCCCCGAGGCGCCCTACAAGCCGATGGTGGATGGCCCGCAAATCGCCATCGTAGTCGGCCCCGATGGGGAAGAGATTTACTGCGACGAGCACGGCCGGGTGAAGCTGCAATTCCCGTGGGACAGATATGGCAGTTCCAACGACCAGAGCTCCTGCTGGGTGCGAGTGAGCCAGGGCTGGGCTGGCGGTCAGTACGGCATGATGGCCATCCCGCGTATCGGCCACGAGGTCATCGTCTCGTTTCTGGAAGGAGACCCCGACCAGCCCATCGTGACCGGCCGCACCTACCACGCCACCAACCGGCCACCATATGAGCTACCCGCCAACAAGACGCGCACCGTGCTGCGCACCGAAACTCACAAGGGCGAGGGCTTTAACGAGCTGCGCTTTGAAGACCAGGCGGGACAGGAAGAGATTTACATTCATGGTCAGAAAGACCTGAATGTGCTTATCGAAAACGATGCGGCATGGCACATCAAGCACGATGAGCACCGTGATATCGACAACGAGCGGGTGACCCGTATCAGAAAGGTGCCGGGCAAGGATGGCGCTCCGCCAAGTCTCGGCAATGACCACCTGACAGTCGCAGGCGAAAAACGCGACCACATCAAGGCGGACTATTCACTGAGGGTGGATACCTCCCTGCACCAGAAACTGGGCCAATCCCTCTTGGTGGAAGCGGGTGAAGAGGTGCATATCAAGGTGGGTGACAAGTTGGTGCTGGAGGCGGGCTCCGAGATCACCCTCAAGGGGGGAGGCAGCTTTGTCAAAGTTGACCCGAGTGGCATCAAGCTGGTCGGCCCCGCCATCAAACTCAATGCCGGCGGCAGCCCGGGAGCAGGCTCTGGTTGGGCTGGTCAGGCTCCCATTACTCCCAAAGGGGTTGAGGTGGTCAAAGCCCCAGAACTGGTTGAACTGGTCCAGGCCATTCCTACCGAGAAGGCGATGGAGGCGCTCTTGAAAGACGAGAAGCCCGCTGCGTTCTACCTCTTTTCTGAATAAGGAGAAAGCATGAAGTTTGCATTTCCCATCCTCACTGCCAAAGGTGAAGAATTCAAGGATGTCAAAGCGCTGACTGCACTTATTAATGGCGAAAAATCCGGTCATTATCTCCTTGGCAATCACAACAAATGGCATGGTGGTATTCATATCAGCGACCAGAGCGCCCCCTGGTGCAAGGATAAATATCCTGTCCGAGCCATTGCTGACGGCAAAGTCGTGGCTTTTCGGATGATGAAGGATTATCTGACCTCTGAATTTCAGGGAGAGTCACTGCGTTATTCCAACTGCTTCTGCCTAGTCCAACACGAATATTGTGAAATCAATGCAGAAACAAAAGCTAAAAACGAGTTCACCTTTTATTCGCTCTATATGCACCTGTTGCCTTGGGATAAGTACCAAAGTACCGAGAAGCTGGTGTTGAAAAAGGGTTGGAATGCTCGCAATTCTGTCCCCCATAGGAATCCCAATGCAGAGCAGCAGCGTGCCGATGCTGCCTTGCCCCGTTTCACTTTGCCTAAGGATACCGAACTGGAGATGGATAGCAGCATTCCCCCCAAAAAGGGGAGTGTTGGGGGCAAGGAGTATGATTTCATCAAGGTAAAGATCAAGAGCAAGCTATCCAATGCCCAGATAAAAGAGGCTGAAAAGGCTGGCGTATTAGTCAGTGAAGGGAGTTCAGTCTGGATCGCCAATAGCCCGGATGCCGTGACCTTTATCAAGCCCAATGTGCCAACCTGGCTATTTGACCAAATAGAAGCTGAGCTGCTGACTAATATGATTGGCCGTTCGGATCCTGTTCTCAATGGGCCTACAGGTCGTCTAATGGCGGGAGACAAAAGTGTTTCTCTGCCTGCCGGCACCAAGTTGCAGTATGATGCCCACCAACTCGAATTTCATTGGATTGGTGACAAGGCTCGCAAGATGGCCAGATGTGAATATGTGACACCAAGTGCAGGTGGTGCTGCTGGTAGTTGTGGCATGGCTTGGGTGTGCGTCGAAGATGAATTTATCAAGGTCAATACCCGTACACCCTCCCATCTTGGCGAATTATATGTGTTGCCATCTCCCGTGCCGATCGCGGCGGGTGAGACCATTGGCTACCTCGGTCTGGTTGAAACGCCAAACTCCCTGATTGGGGGCAAGCAAAGCAAGCATCAGGTACATCTTGAGGTGTTCACCCAGGATCCCCGTCTGGACGATGTTCTAGCCAACAAGGCGGGAACGAAAGGTGGCGCTACCTATGCCAAAGTGCCTGCCGATTTGATCCTTCATGAGAAGAAGAGTGAGGGGGGTAAATCCAAGTGGGTAGCAACCAAGGACAAAAGTCAGGAAGTGCTGGTTGAATCACCCACGCAGGAAAAGGATGCAGCAAAGCAGGAGTGGGTCCGCGTTTCAGCAGATAAATATGTCAAGAAAGAGCAAGTTGAGTTATTGAGTCAACATGACTGGCTGAAGATCGGTTTTAAAAAGGTCGATGGTTCAGCATCCGATGGTTATCTTGATCCCGATGCGCCACCCACCTTCTTTACCGAATTAGTAAAGAGTTTCGATACCGACAAAAATGGTGAACTGAGTAGTAAAGAGATACAGACCGCTCTACAAAATAGCGGTAATGCTGGGCAACTTCAAAAGTTAATTGTCAAGCATCCCAGTGAGTGGTATGAAAAATCATCATCCAGTAGTTATCTATGGCTAGATAAACTTATGACCAAGATTGGCCTTCCTGATTTTGATTTATTGGTTGACCATGAGAAACAGCGTATCGACAAGTTGGAGTGGATGCAAAGTGCCACAAAGTTAAAGTTTAATAGGATGATTTGGCATTTTAATCCATTGTCCGTATTGATTAATATAACAGTTGGCTCATGTTATAAACTGCTTTGGGGGCAGAAAGTAACAGCTTCATTAGGAGGCAAAAAAGCTTGTGAGTTCAGACGCAAAACTGTGGATATCTGTGCTGAACTATGGGGTGAAAATAAAAAAATTGAATATGCAAATGTTTTAATGGCTTGTATGGCTGTTGAAACATCAAGGATATTCACATCGTCGGTTATTCTTCTTAAGCCACTTAGAGATACTAATGGTGAATATATATATAATCAAAAGGGTAAAGTTAAGAAAACATATCAGGCCATATCTAAACAAGATATTGCAAATGATGTAAGTATTGCTAAGAGGAACCCAGTTGGCTTAATTCAGTTTACTGGCCCTGCGGTCCAACAAATTAATAATGTTCATGGCACAAACATAACCAAGCAAGATTTGGCATTAATGGATGAGCTGGAGCAGCTGGACTATGTAAAAAAATACTTTACATCAAGGAAAGACCTTATAAATAAATTCAAGGGGCCAGAAGATATATATCTTTTTATTTTCTGCCCGGAAGGTGTTGGAAAGGATGATGACTATGTTCTTTACAGTAAACAAGATGATCATGACTATGGGGTAGATTATTATACTAATAATAGTAGCTTAGATTCAAACCTTCATGGTAATGAAGGTAACAATGATCAGAAAATACAAAAAAAAGAGCTGTTATCAAGATTGAGGAAATTAATGGCGGAGGGGGAAGAATACATCAACGAGTGTTGTTGTGATTTCTCAAAAGAAGAACCGTCTCATTTAGAATTGAGTGGTGAAAAATGGGTAAACCGTTACCCAACAAGCAAGAATATAGATGACCTTGAACTTGGGTTTTCTAATAATGTAAGAAAATTTATATCTGCGATAGAGTCTGCCGGTGGACAGGTTAGAATTTCTGCAACTTATAGGCCTGTTGAACGAGCTTATTTGATGCACTATTGTTGGCGAATTGCTAAAGAAGGGCTTGCACCGGAAAAAGTACCAAAAATGAAAGGCGTTGACATTGACTGGGAGCACAAGAGTAAAAATGGTGTCCCAGATAAGCAAGCCGCAATTATGGCGGCTAAAAAAATGGTATCAGGATACAACATAATATATAAACCATCTTTAACCTCTCGACATACAGAGAAAAAAGCCATAGACATGACAATCACAGGAGTTAGAGGGCTATTCATAAAAATGAATGATGGGAAATTTATTGAGATAAAAAGTAGTGATGACTTGTACCGCGTTGGTGCCAGTTACAGAGTCTTTAAGTTAGTAAGTGATCCTCCACATTGGTCCGTTGATGGGAGATAAAACATTTGAAATATTTATTGTTTTTTTTAATAAACGCCATCGCTTGGGGGAGTTATGCTTCTGACTCTTATCAACCAGGTATATTTTTAACGAACTCTAATGGGAAATATGACTTTATTGTAAGCGGAGGTATTAGTAGTAGAGGGGTGCTGGTGGTTGCTGATGAATGTGAAGGTTCTAAATGTTATAAAAAAGTAGAATCATCGTATATGTTTAATAAAGGTGAGGATTTAAATGCCAGCGATGAGATTAACTTAAATAAAGTTTACAGGTATGAAGTCTCAGGCATAAAAATTAAAAATTCAATTACAATTGCATATTATTTTCCAAATGAAAAAACTCTCTCGAAAACAAGTTTAATAAAAGATAGGGGGGGGGACATTATTAAGGTTGATGGGAGTGTAAGCAAAGGGTTCGTTTGTAAGTCTGAAGAGGGGGTTCATTTGTACACACTCTCTAAAAATAGGAATGTTAATAATCATATGTACTATTCATTGGGATATAGTGTTAAACCAGATTGTGATAGGTTCATGCATGAATAATATTTTTCCAAAAAAAGTAATGGTTTTGATTTTTATATTGTTTTGTTTTTTTTCGGTCAAGGCATACTCAATTGTATTGAATGCTAAATTAATCCTAAATCAAAAGCAAGAAGAGTTAATTGATGGTGGTGCTGCTAGCCAGACGTATATATTTAATATCAATGGCGACAAAGCTTTTTTAAAAATAAAATCATGGCATTCCATGTATTCTTGTGATGGTAATTATATTGTCACAAATAAAGATGATATTGTATATCTCTCATGGAATACATCAGCCAATGGAAAAGAATATTTTTGTGAATATCCATCCCCACAGTTTAAAATAAAGATGAAGAGCAATGGGTTTTATTTAAATAGTCAGTTGCTAAATGATAAGAGCAAATGGTATCTAATGACTGAAAAGTAAATTTTAGTTTTTAGTGATTTTGTTTATGGTGAATATATGTATCAATATATACTGTGTTCTTATATATTGAGCATAATGTTGATAGTTGAGTGAGATATGAATATAAAATTACTTTTTATTGTGTCTTCATTGGTATTGTCTAGTGCTGTCAACGCTGGTATTTTTGACTCGAAAGAGGAAAAACAGCCTTTCAAATGTGGTCGTGAGGATGCGGTAAACGCATTAACAGAGGCTCTGCGTGATAATGCCTTGTCGAGGATGTCAGTATCACCAGAAAAACTCGATTTCTTTCAAAGTCAAGTCGAAAAAATTCCCGTTAGCATCTCTGATGTTTCGACTACAAGTGATTCATCACAAGAGTTACGATGTGTAGCGACTGTATCAATGACTGTTCCTGTTGAAGTCAGGGAGTTAGCACAGAAAGCCCCGGACGTGTTCTCTGAGTTTATTAGAGAAAGTCATGGGTTGTATAAAAATGGCAATGTTACGTGGAATGGTGTTTCTTATAAAGCAAGGCTGGCCGATAATGAAAAAGACATTTCTGTCGCTTTAGGGGAGACTTATTATGCCCCAATGTCATTAGCCAAGGCTTCATACTTGGCGATCACTAAAGATGATATTGTTAAACGAAATGACCCATCTCGAGTTGCCATCGCCAAGCAGGCTTATGAAGCTGAAGATGCCCGCTTGAATAAAATCTGGAAAGCTATTCCAGCATCTTTTAGAGCATCGATGAAAAATGAACAGATTTCTTGGGTATGGCAGAAGGAGAATGATTGCGGTAATATTGAATCTGTAAATAATCCGAACTTGTCAATATCTGGTAAAGTGGAACTGTATGAGTGCCAAACCGAGATGACCAAGGCTAGGATAAAATATTTGAGTGGCCAGAAATAAGTTCCTCTATTTATGCATTACTAAAGTTTTTGGCACTATATAGTGAGTTGATATTACCTGACACCGGCTTAACGCCGGTGTTTTTTTATCGCTACAACTAGTTTTGGTGCAGGATAGCTCGAAGATGTGCTGTATCCAGATGATTTTTCGTTGTGAAGATGGATTTAAGTTTGAATGCGTTCTGCAGATCCAGGTAATGAAAAAAGTGATTAGGGGACAAAAAAGAAACCCGCCATGGGCGGGTGGAAGGATTGCAACACTAACCAGGAGGAGGTGTTACCAAGTAGACCCTGCTTCTTCGGTAATAGTTCAATTTTATTGAAGTTTTTTCGTTTTCTTCGCGGGGTTTCCATCGGGATCTGTGGGGGCGGATGAGTTATCATTCTGCTCCCGTCATCCGGTTGCAGAGGATCTATGCCCGCGTTCTCCTGGTTAGCGCTCTTTTTCGGCGCCTTCTATTTTGTCTACGGCGCTTACTTGCCGTTCTGGTCGCTCTGGCTGGAGGAGGTGGGCGTCAGCGCCGAGATGATAGGTCTTTTGCTGGGAGCGGGGATGGCGATCCGCTTTGCCGGCAACCTGATGGTGATGGGACAGATCAAGGGGGCGGGCCATCTGCTGCCGGTTACTCGATTGCTCAGCCTGCTCAGCCTGCTCGCCTTCCTTGGTTTCTATCTCAGCCATCACCTCTGGTGGCTGGTTGGTCTCACCCTGATTGCCAACTTTATCTACCCGACCCTGATGCCGGTGGGTGAGGCGCTGGCAACCCGCATGGTGGTGCAGGCGCATATCGACTACGGCAAGGTGCGGCTGTGCGGTTCGTTTGCCTTTATCGTTGCCTCGACTTTGGTGGGGGCGCTGGTGGGCAACTTCGGCAGCGACTGGATTTTGCACACCATGGTGGCGGGGCTGGTGCTGATGCTGCTGCTCAGCTGGCTGCCACTTAGTCCCGCGCCACAGGATGTGCAGGGGGAGCGCGCCAAGGCATCCCTGCTGGCGACCCTGCGCAGCGCGCCGGTGCGCCGCTTCCTGTTGCTGACAGCGCTGCTGCAGGGAAGCCACGCCGCCTACTACGGTTTCAGTGCCATCTACTGGAAGGCGCAAGGGTATAGCGGCACCATCATCGGTTACCTATGGGCGATCGGGGTGGTGGCCGAGATCTGTATGTTCGCCGCCGACAAGCGCTTCCTGCAGCGCTTCGGGGCGCAGAGCCTCTTTATCGCTGGAGCCATCGGTTGCGTGGTGCGCTGGGTATTGCTGGGGGCTTCGACCGAGCTGTGGGTGTTGGTGCTGGGGCAGCTGCTCCACGCAGTCACTTTCGGGGTGAGCCATCTCGGGGCCGTGCGCTTCATGACCCGTCAGCTACCGGCTGAGCAGTTGATCCCGACCCAGTCCCTCTACGCCGCGCTGGGTCTTGGCATGACAGTGGCGGCTCTGATGGCACTCTGCGGTGTGCTGTTCGAGCCACTTGGCGGTGGCATCTTCTTCCTGATGGTGCTGGTGGTCTTGCCGGTGTTCTTCCTGCGGCTGCGCCCCTTTGCGCAGGAGAGTGCTCCATCCTGATATCTGTCTATCTGAACCATCACCTGGAAAAAGGGAGAGCCGTGGCTCTCCCTTTTTCGTTGCTGCGGTTTGCGGTGTTACTGTGGCTCGCCAAGATAGTGGCGACTGAGGCGGCGCCAGGTATCTGAGCCGATGGTGCCGGCAAGCAGTTCATTGGAGGCGGCATCAAAGCGACCATCCGGTAGCCAGCCCAGTTGGGGCAGCAGTCGGGCCAGCGTCACGTCATTGTGTTGCAGCTCCCGCTCCAGAGCCTCCCAGAAGGCGCTCCCCTTGACGTAAAAGAGCGGGTAGTAGGAGCGATCGCCAGCCATCACTTCGCGGGCCGCCCGATAGAGGCCGCTCTCGTTATGAGGTAGTTGTTTGCCCCGTTCGGCCAGTTCGTTGATTGCCGAGACCTGATGTAATCGAAAGCGGCGCAATGCCTTGATGGCGAGGTACTCGGCGAGGCTCTCTTCAACCCAGGTGGGCTGTGACGTCGAGCTGTGGGCGTTGAGAATGTGCACTGCCTCGTGGGCCGAGGTGCGCAGCAGGCGCAAGGGGGCCTGTGGCGTTGGTTTGCCCGCATCGGTGGGGTAGTTGGCGACAAACACCTGATCCCCGGCGGAGCCGCCAAGGGAGCGGGTCGCCACATCTCGCCCGAGCCACACCAGTTGCCATGGATGAGTGGGCGGGGCCACATCGAGCTGAAAGGCCAGATAGTCGATGATCTCATTCAGTTGTTGCTGCAAGGCCGGCAGATCGAGCTGGTTGGCAATCTCGTCATGGCTCAGCACCAGCCGCGGATCCGGTTTGGTGACGGGCACAGTTTGCAGACCAAATGGCAAGATCAGCGGTGGCTGGTTGACATCCGGTAACGGTTGGCAGCTGCCATGCGGCAGACAAACCTTCCCTTGGCGGCTCCCCTGCTGGCGCACAAAGTTACCCCACTCGGTCAATAGCCACTGGTCGGGGGCAAACAGCAGTGACTGTTGGGCCGAGGCATCCGCTCCCAGCGCAGGCGCCAGTGTGAGAGTGATCTGCCAGCCAACCTCTTTGCAGGAGAAGGGCTGGTTGAGGGCAACCGGCTGGTTGTCTGCAAGGCAGACCAGCGCGGGGGAAGCCGGCGTGGCACTGCCCGGCAACTGACGGGCGGGGAGCAGGGTAAAGGGAGGCTCGCCCTGCATGGTGAGGCGCACTTGCAGCACATTGGCGCTGGCGCCCTGCTCGACAAGGTAGCGGGGGCCGCTCCCGTTATCGCTGGCGCAGGCCCACAGCGGCAGCAGCCACAGGGCAAACAGGGTGATATGACGACTCATAAGGGGTTAGCTCTCCTGCTCGTAGCCCAGCAGATCGCCGGGTTGGCACTGGAGTTCACGGCAGATGGCCTCCAGAGTGGAAAAGCGCACCGCCTTGGCGTGGCCATTCTTGAGGATCGAGAGGTTGGCTTCGGTGATGTCGATGCGCTGGGCCAGTTCGCGAGCGGTCATTTTGCGCTCGGCCAGCAGGGCATCGAGCCGGATGATGATGGGCATGGGATCCTCACACCGTCAGTTGCTGTTCATCGGCCAGCAGTTTGGCCTCGCGCATGACCAGTGCCAGCGCCAGCACGATGAGTCCCGCCAGCAGTACCCGAAAATCGGAGGTACTCAGCGCTATGGTACCTAGTACTTCCGGACCTTTCATGGTGAGCACCGTATCCAGCAGGGGCAGGTGGATCAACTCGACCAGGAAGGTTGCACAGAGCAGCAGCCCGATCTGCCGGTAGCGGCGGATCTGCTCGAAGGTGAAGAGCAGGCCATGGCGGTAGCCACGAAACAGCTGGCGCAATTGCCAGAGCATCATCATGAAGACCAGATCCGGCAACAGTTGTACCAGAGTGCCGAGCAGCCGGGTGGAGAGGTGCAGTGGATAGTCTGCCGGGTTGATGCCGGGACGGCTCAGAATGGTGTTGAGCTTCTCCTGCAGCAAATCGGCGCCACCGAAGGGGGTCCACACCTCCAGCAAGGTGATCAAAGGGGTCGCCAGCAGAGCCAGTAGCAGCAGCCATTCGATCAGCATGCTCGAGCGTTCGAGTTTGTTGGATATCATCTCATTCCTCGCCGTGATGGGTGTTGTCTGAAAGGTAAAGTTTATCGTTTATCAATATTCATAGCGACAATGTTTATTGTTTTGCGATATACAGTCAAGGCAAAACTTATTGAAAAACGATAATTTCAATCTGTCTGAAGGTGATGACTTTTAGCGGCCACCTCTCTAGACTGGCCGAACCTGCATACAAATTCTCAACATGGACAAGGGGTTGCAGATGCACCAGGGATGGTTGCTGATCGGATTGTCGCTCTCCTATCTGGGGCTGCTGTTTCTGATCGCCTTCGTGGCGGACAAGCACAAGCGGCATCGCATGAAGGGGCAGCCGCTGCTCTACAGCCTGTCGCTGGCGGTCTACTGCACCTCCTGGACCTTCTTCGGCACCGTGGGGCAGGCGAGTGAATCACCCTGGTCGCCGGTGCCCATCTATCTCGGCCCCATGCTGGTCTTTCTGTTTGGCTGGCGGCTGCTGGCGCGCCTCATTCTGGTGGCCAAGCGGGAACACATCACCTCCATCGCCGACTTCATCGCCGCCCGTTACGGCAAGTCCCAGCGTCTCGCCATGCTCATCGCCCTTATCGCCATCATGGGGATCCTTCCTTACTTGGTGCTGCAGCTCAAAGCGATCGTGACCGGGCTCGATCTGCTGATGGTCAACAGCGCCGGGACGGGGCACGCCAGCGCCATATCGGGCAATACCGCCGAACTGGCGCTCGGGGTCGCCATGCTGCTGGCGCTGTTCAGCATCCTGTTTGGCACCCGCCATCTCGATGCCACCGAGCACCACAGGGGGATGGTGGTAGCCATCGCCTTCGAGTCGGTGGTGAAGCTGCTCGCCTTTATCTCGGTGGGGGGCTTTGCCCTCTGGCTCATTCTGAGTAAGCCGAGCCCGGCACGCAGCGAGGTGGCGGGACACTTCTTCGATGCTGTGATGGCGGTGACGCCCGGCAGTCTGCTGGAGCTGGCTATCTACACGGTACTGGCGATGTGCGCGGTCATCTGCCTGCCGCGTCAGTTCCATGTGACTGTGGTGGAGAACAATCAGGGGCAGGATCTGCACTGGGCGCGCTGGATCTTCCCGCTCTACCTGTTCGTGATGGGGCTCTTTATCTGGCCGCTGGCGCTGGCGGGGAAGCAGTGGGTGGGGGCTGACATGGCCTCCGACACCTATGTGATCAGTCTGCCGATGGCCCTTGGTTTTGACGGAGTCGCCATGCTCGCCTTCCTTGGTGGTACCTCGGCAGCGACCGGCATGGTAATCGTCTGCACCATCGCGCTGGCCATCATGGTGAGCAACGATCTGGTGCTGCCGGTGCTGCTGCGCCGTTTCTGGCAGCAGGGGCGCGATGAACGGCTGGTGCGGTTGCTGCTGCAGGTGCGCCGCGGCGCCATCCTGTTGATCCTGCTGGCGGCCTGGTTGCTCTACCTCTGGCTTGGCGATCTCACCAGCTTGTCGCGCATCGGTTACCTCTCCTTTGGCGCAGTGGCCCAGTTTGCGCCGGCCCTGCTGCTCGGTCTCTATTGGCGGCACGGCAATCGTAAGGGGGTTTATCTCGGTCTGATCCTCGGTGTGAGCCTCTGGTTCATCACCCTGCTGGCGGAGAGCGGTCTGCTGGCCGGCTCACCGCTGGAGGCGTTGCTGGCGCCGCCCGACTGGCCCGCTTTTCGCGATCTCAGCCTCGGGGCCTGGTGCATCTTCCTGAGCCTGCTGTTCAACCTGCTTGGCTATGTGGCTGGCTCGCTGCTCTCCCGTCCGGCGGTGAGCGAGCGGTTGCAGGCGGCCAACTTCGTCGGCAAGCCGAGTCGCGATACCACGGCGCTCTATCAGGCGCGGGTCTCGGTGAAGGAGCTGGAGATGCTGGCCGCCCGCTTCGTCGGGTCGAGCCGGGTCAAGCGTGCCTTTGGCCGCTTTGCCGGTGAGCATGGCGGTACGCTGGCGCCGCAGATGCAGGCGTCGGCCGAGCTGATTGCTCACACCGAGCGGCTGCTGGCCGGGGTGTTTGGCACTTCGTCGGCGCGGCTGGTGCTCGCCTCTGCCCTGCAGGGGCGCAACATGCAGCTCGAGGAGATCGCCACCATAGTGGACGAGGCTTCCGACGTATTCCGCTTCAACCGCGGTTTGCTGCAAGGGGCGATCGAGCATATCGGGCAGGGGATCTCGGTGGTGGACAGGGAGCTCAAGCTGGTGGCGTGGAACCGGCGCTACATCGAGCTGTTCCACTATCCGCCCGGGCTTATCCAGGCGGGGCGCCCCATCGACGAGATCATCCGCTACAACGCACTGCAGGGGCTGTGCGGCCCCGGCGATATCGAGGAGCATGTGGCGCGCCGGGTCGCGTTTATGAAACGGGGCAGTGCCCATATCTCGGCGCGGGAGCGCCCCGATGGCCGGGTGATCGAGATGCAGGGCAATCCCATGCCGGCCGGTGGTTTCGTCATGACCTTTACCGATATCACCCCGTTTCGTGATGCCGAACGGGTGCTGCGCGAAGCCAACGAACATCTGGAGGCGCGGGTCGCCGAGCGTACCCGCGAGCTCTCCGAACTCAACCGCCAGCTGCTGCTGGTCAACCAGCAGGTGGAGCGGGCCAATCATTCCAAGAGCCGTTTTCTGGCGGCGGTCAGCCACGATCTTACCCAGCCCCTCAACGCGGCCAAGCTGTTTACCTCCTCCCTGCTGGAGATGTTGCCGGCCGAAGAGGAGCCTGCCCGCATCGCCCGTCATATCGATGATGCGCTGGGGGCGACCGAGGATCTCATCAGCGATCTGCTTGATATCTCGCGCCTTGAGGCGGGCAAGTTCAAAGCCAAGAAACTCGACTTCGCCCTGCACGATCTGTTCGACAACCTGAAGGCGGAGTTCGGGGTGCTGGCGCAGGCGGGGGGGATCCACTTCTCGGTGGTGGAGAGCAAGCTGGCGGTGCACAGCGATGTGCGCCTGCTGCGCCGGGTGCTGCAGAACTTTCTCACCAACGCGTTTCGCTACAACCCGGGCGGCCGGGTGCTGCTTGGCTGCCGCAGGCTGGGGAGCAAGATCCGCATCGAAGTGTGGGACAACGGCCCCGGCATTCCGCAAGACAAGCAGGAGGCGATCTTCGACGAGTTCTCCCGTCTCGATCACTCCCGTACCGCCAGGGAGCAGGGGCTGGGTCTGGGGCTTGCCATTGCCCGCGGCATCTCGCTGGTGCTGGGCCATCAGCTCACATTGCAGAGCTGGCCGGGCAAGGGATCGGTCTTTGCGGTGACCCTCAATCTGGCCACCCGGCCGGTGGCTGCCCATCCGGTCGCCGCGCCTGCTCTGCGTGACAGCCAGCTGGAGGGGGTCAGGGTGCTCTGCATCGACAACGAGCGCGATATTCTGGCGGCGATGAGTTCGCTGCTTGGCCGCTGGGGCTGCGAGGTGCGCTGCGCCGTCGATCTGGCCGAAGCCGAGGCGTTGGTGGCAGACAGATTTTTGCCGAGACTGGTGCTCTCGGACTATCACCTCGACGACGGCAAGACCGGGTTGGAGGCCATTGCCGCGCTGCAGCAGGCTTGTGGTGACGAGCTGGGGGGGATCATCATCAGCGCTGATCGCAAGAGCGAGTTGCAGGCGCAGATCCGCGAGCGGGGATACGGCTACATCAGCAAGCCGGTCAAACCGCTTAAACTGCGCGCCCTAATGAACAGCTTGTTGTTGCCGGTGCAGTGAGCCAGCTCACAAAATTAATCAAATGATGGAGGGATGGGAGTGGCGCGAAAGGGGGAAGGATAGAGGCTGATGTCGGAATAATCCTCACCATATCGAGCCAGTTCCCCTGAAACGAGTCCCATCACCTGTCATTTTTACTAGGTAGCACTTCGCAAATCGCCCCCCTATAGTCGGGGGGCGATTTTTCTTGTCGCGAATGAAGTGTGTTAAGGGCAAACCGGTCGAAAGGCCGGGACGCAAAGCTTCCGGTCTAAGGGTCAGCAGTACCTAAGATAGCGGGGCCACCACAGGTTGTTGCGCTCCTTTTGCCAAGGAGGAGCACTGCTGTCTGCGTTACCTGTCAGGCGCGTCGCCCTTTTCGTTGCAAACAATAACGAAATAGGGAAATACAACAAATGCCAAGTCCAAAACCTACCTTGCTGGCCCTTGCGGTCGGTCTTTTCTGTACCTCCGCCGCCTACGCGGCTGCGCCCGGCAAACCCACCATCGGCTGGGGCCCCACCAAGTTCGCCATTGTCGAAGTCGATCAGGCGGCAACCTCCTACAACAATCTGGTCAAGGTGAAAGATGCCGCCGATGTGGAGGTGAGCTGGAACCTCTGGAGCGGTGACGTTGGCCAGACTGCCAAGGTGCTGCTCGATGGCAAGGAGGTGTGGTCAGGCCCCTCCGCCGCGGCAGGCACCGCCAAATTCAAGGTGAACAAGGGGGGCCGCTACCAGATGCAGGTGGCCCTCTGCAATGCCGACGGCTGCACCCTCTCCGACAAGAAGGAGATAGTGGTCGCCGATACCGATGGCAGCCACCTGGCGCCGCTCAAGGCGGCACTGCAGGAGAACAACAAGCCCTACGCCAACAAGTCCGGCAAGGTGGTGGGCACCTACTACGTGGAGTGGGGCGTCTACGGGCGCAAGTTCACCGTGGACAAGATCCCGGCACAGAACCTGACCCATATCCTCTATGGTTTCACCCCCATCTGTGGCGGGGATGGCATCAATGACAGTCTCAAGGAGATCGAGAACGGCAACAGCTTCCAGGCCCTGCAGCGTGCCTGTGCCGGCCGGGCTGACTTCAAGGTCGCGATCCACGATCCCTGGGCTGCCGTCCAGATGCCGCAAAGCGGCCTGACCGCCTATGACGAGCCCTACAAGGGCAACTTCGGCGCCCTGATGGCGCTCAAGCAGGCCTACCCCGATCTCAAGATCCTCCCCTCGGTCGGTGGCTGGACCCTCTCCGATCCCTTCTACTTCCTCGGCGACAAGAGCAAGCGCGATACCTTCGTCGCCTCGGTCAAAGAGTTCCTGCAGACCTGGAAATTCTTCGATGGCGTGGATATCGACTGGGAGTATCCGGGTGGACAGGGCGCCAACCCGAAACTGGGCAGCCCGAGCGATGGCGCAACCTATGTGACCCTTATGAAGGAGCTGCGCGCCATGCTCGATGAGCTGGAGTCGCAGACTGGTCGCAAGTATGAGCTCACCTCCGCTGTCGGTGCCGGTTACGACAAGATTGAAGATGTCGATTACCGCGCGGCCCAGCAGTACATGAGCCACATCTTCATGATGACCTACGACTACAACGGTGCATGGAGCAATACCGAGCTGGGTCACCAGACCAACCTCTACGCGGCGAGCTGGGATCCCAACACCAAGTACACCACCGACAAGGCGGTCAACCTGATGCTGGCGCAGGGGGTTGACCCCGGCAAGCTGGTGGTCGGTGCCGCCATGTATGGCCGTGGCTGGACTGGCGTGAGCGGCTATCAGGGCAACAACCCCTTCACTGGCAAGGCGACCGGCAAGGTGAAAGGCACCTGGGAGGATGGCGTGGTCGATTACCGCGACATCGTCAACAACCGCATGGGCAGTGGCTGGGAGAAGAGCTACGACGAGGTGGCCGAGGCCCCCTATCTGTTCAAGGCGTCGACCGGCGATCTCATCACCTATGACAACGACCGCTCGGTCAAGGCCAAGGGGCAGTATGTGCTGGCCAACAAGCTGGGTGGCCTCTTCTCCTGGGAGATCGATGCCGACAACGGCGACATCCTCAATGCCATGCACGAGGGGCTGGGTCACGGCGAGGGAACCACTCCGCCAGCCAACAAGCCGCCAGTGGCCAACGCGGGCAGCGATCTGAGTGTCACTGGCCCGACCGAGGTGACGCTGAACGGCTCCGCGTCCCACGACCCGGAAAATGGCGCCCTCACCTATAGCTGGAAGCAGGTCTCCGGCCCGCAGGCTGCCCTGCTGGATGCCACTCAGGCCAAGGCCCGGGTTGTACTCGATGCCGTGTCCGCCGACATCAATCTGGTGTTCGAGCTGGCAGTGACTGACGACCACAACCTCACCGCCCGCGATCAGGTGGTGGTCACCAACAAGGCGCCGCAGCCCAACCTGCCGCCACTGGTGAGCCTGCCGGCTACCGCTTCCGTGGAGTCCGGCAAGCAGGTGACCCTCAAGGCGACCGCATCTGACCCGAACGGTGATCCGCTCACCTATCAGTGGACGGTACCGGCCGGCCTCACCGCCAGCGGTCAGAACAGTGCAACCCTGGTGGTCACCGGCCCGAACGTCACCAGCGATACCGCCTATGACCTGAGCCTCACCGTCTCCGACGGCGCGCTGGATGCCAGTGCAGCCACCCGTCTGACGGTCAAGCCGGTCAGCGGTGGTGGCGGTTGCTCGGCCACCGATCCGGATGCCGCCAACTGGCCTGCCTGGCAGGCGAGCAAGGTCTACAACGGCGGTGACAAGGTGAGCCACAACCAGCTGGTGTGGCAGGCCAAGTACTGGACTCAGGGCAACGAACCGAGCCGTACTGCCGATCAGTGGACGCTGGTGAGCAAGGTGCAACTGGGGTGGGATGCCAATGTCGCCTACAACAGCGGTGACCTGACCAACCACAATGGTCGCCAGTGGAAGGCCCAGTACTGGACTCGCGGTGATGAGCCCGGCAAGGCTGCGGTCTGGCAGGATGTCGGCGCCGCCAGCTGCAAGTAATACCTCCCGCTTGATGACAGGGGCATGGCGACATGCCCCTCCTTCCCGGTAGCCATCAACACGAGAAAATAAATGACTACATACATGACCCCGATAGCCGGCCTCATTATGGCAACGCTGGCGGCAGCCCCTTTGTCTGCTGGCAGCGCGTCCCTGATATTCAATGACACGACCCCGCAAAGCGATCTGGTGGGCAGCCTGGCTGCCAGAGTGCAGTTTGCCCAGAGCCAGATCCTGCCATCCCATCCCAAGGAGGGGGATCGCCAACCCATCCTGACCAGCCTGCGCAAGAGCTTGCTGCTGGTGCAACCGCTCCAGGCCGACGGGGTGACTCCCATGATGGTGGAGGCCCGTGACGGCAGCGGCAAGCTGCTTGGCACCCTGACCTTGTCACCGCCGTCGGCGCTGCCAGAGACGGTCTACCACCTCGCGGGGGTTCCCGAAGGCGGAGTGAGCTTCGTCCCGGAGAGCGGCACCACTGCCATCATCAGCAGCAGTGCTGATTTGGCCAAACTGAGCGACAAGAGCGGCGCCTTCCTCAAGGATCGACTGAGCGGGCGTGCGCTGGTGGAGATCCAGACCGCCGACGGCCGTTGGGTTCGGGATATCTACCTGCCCGTGAGCCCGGAGCTGGAGGGCAAGATGGTGCGCTTCCGTTCCAGCGCAGGCTACAACTCGACAATTTTCTATGGCGAGCGGCAGGTGACGCTCTCCCGTGGCCAGACCCTGCAGTTCAAGTTTGCCAAGGGGCAGTGGTTCCGTGAGGGGGAGCTGGAGAACAACCGCATCACCTATGCCCCGGATACCTGGAGTGGCGAGCTGCCCGCAGAGTGGATCCAGCCCGGACTGAGCCTCTCCGTTCGTCAGGGCAACCTCACGGGTGAACTGCGTGACATCAAGGTCGGTGCCCCCGGCGAGCTGCTGCTGCACACCATCGATATCGGCATGCTCACCACGCCACGGGATCGCTTTGCCTTTGCCAATGACAAGGAGGCCCATCGCGAATACTTCCAGACCATCCCGGCCAGCCGGTTGATCGTCAGTCAGTATGCGCCGCTCTCCCTGCCTGAGGTGATGCTGCCCAATGGCACCCTGCTGACCGATTTTGACCCGAGCGAAGGGGGTTGGCATGGCGGCACCATGCGCCAGCGCATCGGCAAGGAGCTTATCTCCCACGGCATCGACAATGCCAACTACGGCATCAACAGCAGTGCCGGTGAAGGGGAGGGGAGCCATCCCTTTGTGGTGGCCCAGCTGACGGCGCACAACAGCCGCGGCAAATATGCCAATGGGGTTCAGGTGCACGGTGGCTCCGGCGGCGGTGGCATCGTTACGCTGGATGATTCGCTGGGCAACGAGTTCAGCCACGAAGTGGGCCATAACTTCGGCCTTGGCCACTATGTGGATGGCTTCCGTGGCTCGGTTCATCGCAGTGCCGATCAGCTCAACTCCAGCTGGGGCTGGGACAGTGACAAACACCGTTTCATCCCCAACTTCTCGCCGACCCGCACCAATGAGGATGCCTGTCTGGATGGCCAGTGCCAGCCACCGTTCGATGGCCGCAAGTTTGGCTACGATGCGATGGCGGGCGGCAGCCCTCTCTCCGGCGCCAACCGTTTCACCCTCTATACCCCCAATTCCGCCGCCATCATCCAGCGCTTCCTGGAGAGCAAGGCGGTGTTCGATGCCAACTCGGCCACCGGCTTTAGCAAGTGGAACAGTGCGATGGCCAGGATGGAGCCCTATCAGCACACAATCGAGGGGATCGAGAAGGTCGATGCTCCCATGGATGCCCTGAGCGAGGCCGGACTGAGTGCCCTGCTGGCGGATTACGGCTTGGTCAGGGTCGCCATGTGGGATGGACGCTGGACTCGTGATATCCGGGTGCCGGTTGCCTCTGCGGACAACCGTGGGCGCAGTCTGACCATCGATCACGGGGCCGGTTACAACAGTCGCCTCTTTATCAACGGCAAGGAAATTGTGGTGAACCGGGGCTTCAAGAAGAGCTTCACCTCGGATGGCCAGAGCTGGGTGGAGGTCTCCCCCATCGATACCAAGGTTGCGCGCAAGCCGGAGCAGTTCGGAGTGCCGGTGACCACCCTGGTGGGCTATTACGACCCGCAAGGGAGTCTGCCCAGCTACATCTATCCGGCGCTGCACGGCGCCTACGGCTTCACCTATCCGGATGACAGCAGCACCCTGTCCGGCAGTGACTGCCAGTTGCAGGTGGAGACCCGCGATGGTCTGCAGCGCTTCAGGCTGGCCAATCACCGGGCGGCCAGCAGCGTCATGAACAAGTTCCACATCAACCTGCCCACCGCCAGCGAGCCCGGCCGCGCCACCATCCAGTGCCGTGGCCAGACACTGATACAGCAGAGCTTGCTGCCACCGCAGCAGTCACTCTCCTTTACCGTCAACGGGCGGCCGCTGGAGCAGGGCGTGGTTGAGAACCAGCCTCCGGTAGTGACCGTACCGGCGCAGCTCGGCGGCATCGGCGGTGAGTGGCTGACCGTCACTGCCGAGGCGAGGGATCCCGAGGGCGATGCGCTGAGCTACCGCTGGCACTTCCCGGCGGGCTGGCAGGCAGAAGGCGAGACCAGCGCCAACCTGCGTCTGTTACCGCCGGCAGTCACTACCAGCGAGCAGCATGAGCTGAGTGTTAGCGTCTCGGACGGGGTTCATCAGAGCGAAGGGCGCATCGTGCTGACGCTGGAGCCCGTGGTCGACGGCTCTTGCAACACCACAGATCCGGAAGCGGCCAACGTTCCCGCATGGCAGGCCAGCAAAGTCTACAACGGCGGTGACAAGGTGAGCCACAACCAGCTGGTATGGCGTGCCAAGTACTGGACTCAGGGCAATGCACCGAGCCGCAGTGCCGATCAGTGGGCGCTGGCGAGTCAGGTTGATCTGGGCTGGAGTCCCGCCGTTGCCTACAACGGCGGGGAGCTGACCAACCACAACGGCCGTCGGTGGCAGGCCAGGTGGTGGACTCAGGGTAACGAGCCGGGCAAGCACGGCGTCTGGCTGGATGTCGGGGCGGCAAGCTGCCGTTAAGCCGGGATCCCTATGATGGTGGAGGGGTCTTATGAGGCCCCACCTTTTCTGCTGAAAACCTAGACAGAGAGCAACAATAATGAAAAAAAATCGCATAACCCTGCTGCTTGCCGGCTTGATGCTGAGCGGCCACCTGTGGGCTGCCGAGGCATACGACATCAACAAATCCTACCCGGGCGGCAGCCAGGTCAATTACAACGGCCAGGTTTTCGAGGCCAAATGGTGGGTCAACCCGGGTCAGACTCCGGGCATGGCGGCCGCCAATGAGTGGGATACCCCGTGGAAGCTTGTCGGCGAAGGGGAAGTGACCCCGCCGGATACCGGCGGCGATGACAAGCCCAATCCGCCGACGCCAACCCCGCCGGATGGCAGCACCACCCCCGTCTATATGAGCCAGGCTGAGCTGGATGCCAAAGAGAAGGCGCTGACCGACTTCCCGGCGATGGAAGCGGTCAAGGCTTCCATCGCTACCCGGGACAATCTGGTGGTCGAGGCGGTGCAGCCGGGCCGTGCCGACAACCCGGGCAACGTCAAGCGGGTCGAAAGCCTGCTGAGCGAGGGTCAGTTCAACTACCTCTTCCCGCTGCGCGCCCCCGAGTACACCTATCGCGGCCTGTTGCAGGCGGCGGCCAAGTTCCCGGCCCTGTGCAGCGACTACAGCGATGGCCGCGATGCCGATGCCATCTGCCGCAAGACGCTGGCAACTATGTTCGCCCACTTTGCCCAGGAGACCGGTGGCCATGAAAACTGGCGCCCGGAAGCCGAGTGGCGTCAGGCGCTGGTCTACGTGCGCGAGATGGGATGGAATGAGACCATGCGCGGTGGTTACAACGCCGAGTGCCGTCCCGATGTGTGGCAGGGTCAGCAGTGGCCGTGCGGTACTTTCGACAATGGCGAGTTCAAGAGCTACTTTGGCCGCGGTGCCAAGCAGCTCTCCTACAACTACAACTACGGCCCCTTCTCCGAGGCGATGTTCGGTACGGTACGCACCCTGCTCGACCGTCCCGATCTGGTGGCCGACACCTGGCTGAACCTTGCCAGCGCGGTGTTCTTCTATACCTATCCGCAGCCGCCCAAGCCCTCCATGCTCCATGTCATCGATGGCACCTGGCAGCCGAATGACCATGACAAGCAGAACGGTCTGGTGCCGGGCTTCGGGGTCACCACCCAGATCATCAATGGTGGGGTGGAGTGCGGTGGCCCGGTCGAGCACGCCCAGTCCCAGAACCGCATCAACTACTACCGCGAGTTTGCCAACTACCTCGGGGTGGCGGTGCCATCCGACGAGGTACTGGGTTGCAAGAACATGAAGGTGTTTGACGACAAGGGCGCCGGTGCCCTTCCCATCTACTGGGAGCAGGACTGGAGCTATGTGGCCGAGAACCCCAACGGCGGCAAGAGTTACGCGTGCAAGCTGGTGGGTTACCAGACCCGTTTCAGCGCCTTCAAGGAGGGAGATTACAGCCGCTGTGTTCAGCACTTCTATCCGGAGGTGGTGATCGAGGATAACGGCGGTGGCACCAACCTGCCGCCGGTGGCCAATATCACCGGCCCGGCGCAGGCCGAAGGTGGCAGCAAGGTGACCCTCTCTGGTCAGTACTCCAGCGATCCGGAAGGCAAGCCGCTGGCTTATGCCTGGACTATTCCGGCCGGTGCCTCTGCGCCGGCGCTGGATCAGGTGACGCTGGAGTTGACCCTGCCCAAGCCGGCGACCGATGCCAAGCTGGAGATCAAACTGACGGTTACAGATGAAGGTAATCTGAGTCGCAGCACCACCCATAGCCTGCTGGTGAAAGGAGAGGAGGGGGGCGTAACGCCGCCTGACTATCCAGCCTATAAAGAGGGGACTCCCTACAAGGCAGGCGAGCGGGTCAGCAATGGCGGTGCCAGCTACGAGTGCAAACCGCACCCCTACACCGGCTGGTGCGCCGGTGCCGCCTGGGCTTATGAGCCGGGCAAGGGCACCGCGTGGAGTGATGCCTGGATCAAGCTGTGATATGGCATTAAGCCGAAGCAATAAAAGATGGGGCCTGCGGGCCCCATTCTTGTTTGGTGGAGTTCAGGTTTGGCCGTGGAATATCTGGCCCGGACAGGACAGCGCCTCGAGAGGGCTGTGTGATGATGTGTGCGTTGTAGTTTTATTACGTTTTCCGTGAAAGGCTTTCAGCAATTACTTGCCGTAGCGGAAGTAGTATTCACGGGTAGACGGAGCGTAGGTATCTTTCTCGACTACGCCGCTTTTTCTGGTTGCACCGCGCAGGTGGAACAGAACTGCCAGATTCTCGAACATGGTTTCACCTCATATCTCTGTTGGTTTGTTGCTTTGTGTGACCTGGGTCACGGTTTGATCCTATGGCCATTTGTGAGCCAGATCAACTTTGTGTGTTGTAAATTTACATAAATCATGGAAAGGGTTTTCAAATTCAATCCTCTTTATGGAAAGGCTTTCGTGAACCGCCTCCTGCTGAGCGCTTCGGCCTTGCCATCTCGTAGAGCGGCCTCTCCTGCAGTGATGATTGGGTGAGTGGCGGCCGAGGCTGTGGTGTTGCGACCAGCACGCCAAAGTGCCGGTTAAACGGCCGGATTGCGGCATTTAGTCGATAAAAACAACGACTTGCTGCAATTTTGATTAAACGCGCCAATCGGGGTGATTTTAGGGTTGACAGTGAAGCGGGTGATGCCTATCATGCGCCTCCGTTGCCGGAGATAACTTCGTCAGCGCCGAGGTGAGTTGGGGTTATAGCTCAGCTGGGAGAGCGCTTGCATGGCATGCAAGAGGTCCGCGGTTCGATCCCGCGTAGCTCCACCAAATTCTCCTCGAACAATCTGGAATCAAAGGGGTTATAGCTCAGCTGGGAGAGCGCTTGCATGGCATGCAAGAGGTCCGCGGTTCGATCCCGCGTAGCTCCACCAGGTTCCTGATTGAAATGAAGTACCCAGGGCAGTGCGGTGTGTATCACCCAAGCCGACCTTTGTGGGGTTATAGCTCAGCTGGGAGAGCGCTTGCATGGCATGCAAGAGGTCCGCGGTTCGATCCCGCGTAGCTCCACCATTATTGAGGATGAATGGCCGCCAGAACCATTCATTCAGTGCCGAATTTGGGGTTATAGCTCAGCTGGGAGAGCGCTTGCATGGCATGCAAGAGGTCCGCGGTTCGATCCCGCGTAGCTCCACCAAATTCAGAGTGACATCAGTCATTCACACACATCGGGGTTATAGCTCAGCTGGGAGAGCGCTTGCATGGCATGCAAGAGGTCCGCGGTTCGATCCCGCGTAGCTCCACCATATTTCGTAAAGAAAGTAGAAAAGGCCACCGCATTGCGGTGGCTTTTTTGTTTTCTCAGGCATTTATTTTCCCCATACTTTCCTGCCTTTCATTTGCAAATCAAATGACCAAAACAGCAAAGCCCGCGGATATCGCGGGCTTTTGGCTACTTTCAAGCGGGTTACCGGTTAGTGCCGACGGCGCCAGGCCAGCGGCAGCAGGGCCAGCAGGCCGAGCCCCAGTGCACCACCGCCACTTGAGCCGTGGTCCGGTTTGACGGCATCACCCTTCATTTTCAGATCGACGATGATGGGGTCGTGGTCGGAGGCGCTGAACGGATTATCCGATTTCAGCAGGGTGCCGGTGTACTGGTTGCCGTACTCGAACAGGTTGCTCTCGAAGGAGTTGATGTGCCAGTCGGCCACGTTCGCCACCTTGCTGGCCAGCGCCGGATTGGCGAGAGCATAGTCGAGGGTGCCGAGTTCGCTGTCATAGCTGTAGGAGATGGCTTTCTCCTTGTTGAACTTGACGTTGAGATCGATCAGGCCATAGCTGCGAGTCACCTTGCGACCGAGCTGTTCATAGGACTGGTCACCGATAAAGGTATGAGAGGCCGATACGATCTTCCGCTCGCTGGCAGCCGGGTTGTAATCGGTCAGCACCCGGATCGGATCTTCTTTGGCGTAGGAGTTGAAGTCACCCACCAGCAGCACCTGTCCCGGCAGCTTGCTGACCGCTTCACCCAGCACCTTGGCCGTACTCACGCGGAACTCGGTACACTTGCCCTGCAGGTCGGCCGGTTCTGTCTTGCCATCGCCGTTTTCATAGCAGCCCGAGCCCTTGGACTTGAGGTGGTTGACTACCAGCGTCAGCGGATCCTTGCTGCCCGCGACGGTAAAGCTCTGCACCAGTGAATCGCGCTGGCCGGCGGTTTTGGCCACGCCACCCGTGGTATAGCGCTGCTCCGGCATGCGGATGACATTGGCCTCGCTGGCCGGGGTGAGCAGGGCAGGGCGATAGATCATGGCTACCATGATGGCGTCGCCACCGAAGAATTTCTCGCTGGTGAGCAGGCTTGCTGGCAGGCGGACATAGGCGTAGCGCTTGCTCGCATCCTTCTGCTGCTCGTTGAGACGGGTCACCAGATTGTTGATGGCGGAGTTGTCGCCAAAGCCGTTGTTCTCCATCTCCATCAGGCCGAGCAGATCGGCATCCATCTCGGTGATGGCGTTGACGATCTTGGTGCGCTGCTTCTCGAAGTCGGCCTGGCTCTTGGCGCCGCGGTTGCACCCCTTGGCGCTGTCGGCATCCGCCTGATCTTTGCACAGCACGTTGAGTGCGCCGCCAATGCTGGAGTGGCTGGTGAAGTAGTTGAGCACGTTGAAGCTGCCGATCCGCAGATTGCTGCCACGGGCCCGGGCGGGGGCCGGCTGGCGGTCATCTTCCGGTGTACGCAGCAGGGCGCCGGCGCTCAGGGTGACATCGCTCGGCACTACCAGACGGAAGGCATCCTTGTTGTAGACGATGACCCCCTCCAGCCCGGTCAGTTGATCACCGATACGCAGATAGCCTTGATCGGCATCCCAGCCCGGGAACCAGGGCAGTACGCCATCCTGCGCCTTGTAATCAGACTCGACCACCAGCCGGTTGCTGCCATTTTTGGCGGCCAGAGCGACCGCTTTCGGGCTGCTGGCAATATGGAGCTGGGTCGGCTTGAGCAGTGGCGCCTTGTGGGAGAGCTCGACGTTGTTGCGATAAACCTTGTAGTCGAAGCCGTAGTTGCGGGTCAGATGGAGATCGCTGCTGCTGTCGAGCCGTACCCGCATCCCTTCGTGGCGATTGAGTGCCTGCGCCAGCGTCTCTCCTTCATTGACCTGCAATACGCTGGTCGGCACCGTCAACCCCTGTGCTGTGACCTGCAGGCGGGCTTTGTTGGCCTCGAAGGTGGGTTTGAGCTGGGTGCCGCCGTAGTACTCCTCGACCCTGGCTTCGAGGCAGACTTCAGTCCCCGGCTTGAGGGCCGGGTAGTTGGTCGCAAGTTTGCTGTCATTGAGATAGACGAAGATGCCATCCGAGGTGGCCGGGTTGCCATCTCCCGCCGGATCAGTCAGATAGAAGCCTTTGGTCAGGCTCTGGCCGAGGGTGGTAACGACACCGCGCACCATGAAGGTACCCGGACTGATTTTTCCCGTGATGTTGCCGTTTTTATCGGTCACCGTGTCGGTCGCGAACTGGCTCCCTGAGCCTGTTCCCTGAATGGTCGGAATGGGGGTGAGTTGCGCCGGATCGGCGGGGCAGACGAAGGCGGCGTGGGCGCCGGGGGCTGCGAGGGCCAGCCCCACGGCCAGAGACAGCAGGGTGCGAGTACCTTTCATAAGTGTTCCTTTTTTATTTTTGCCAGTGTTTCCATAGTCCTGGTCGCAGACCAGGGGCGCGCATTGTCACATTTTCGGCATGTCACACCAGTGAGCCAACGCACATTATAGGGATACAAATGAGCTCGCGTTGGTGTTTTTTGATCTGGCTAACACTCTGAAATTAATGACAAAACAATTACCAATGGTCGTGGTGGGAAAGTGTGATCCCGCTGGCAACCACATATTTTTCTCCGAGAATGAAGATTGAGACTCGGCTGCATGCTTTCTATACTCGGCTTGTTCCTCACGGAACCCAGGTAAAGGGCAAACCGGTTGAAATGCCGGGACGCAATACCTCCGGTCTTCCGATCAGATGATGATCCAGATAGCGGGGTTTCCCCGGGTGAAGAGGCAGTGTGCGGCGAGTCCATAGCCGGTAGTCTCCCTCCCTTCACGCAGGTTGCGCTTGTGCTTTGCCTTGGTCACCAATGCCAAGACAAAACAAGGAAGATAACAATATGCAACAGTTCCTGAGGCCCAGCCGGCTTGCCGTGCTGGTGGCCATCGCTGCCATGCCCGCCTGGGCGCAGGCAGCCTATCCCGCCTACAAGGCCGGTACTGCCTATAAAGCCGGTGACATCGTCAGCAATGCCGGCGCCCTCTATGAATGCAAAGAGTTCCCCTACTCTGGCTGGTGCGGGGCATCACCCTATCACTATGAACCCGGTGTCGGGGTGGTCTGGGCGGATGCCTGGAAGCTCTATGGCGGCGAAGTGCCGCCACCGGCGCTCGGCGTGGCCGTCAGCTCTCCGGCTGCCGGTGCCAGCTTCAACGAAGGTGCCAGCGTTGCGCTGGCGGTGACCCTGAGTGGCCCGGTGACGGCGCTGGTTCGGGTGGAATACCTTATCGACGGCAAGCTTGCTGCCACGGCCAGCGCCTCGCCCTGGGGCGCCAGCTGGAGTGCTGCGGGCGTTGGGGCGCACGCCCTGAAAGCGCGGGCACTGGATAAGGATGGCAAGGTACTGAGCGAGGCGGATTCGAGCTTCAACGTCGCTGCCGTGGTAGCGCCAGAGGCGCCCAAGGTGAGCATCAGCAGCCCGGCCAGCGGTGCCAAAGTAACGCTCGGTCGCAGCGTGGCGGTGAGCGGCAATGTCACCGATGCCAACAACGATGTGACCAAAGTCGAGCTGTTTGTCGATGGCAAGAAGGTAGGGGAAGACAATGCCGCCCCCTGGCAGGTCAACTGGACACCCGATGCCAAGGGCAGTGCCGCCCTCAAGCTGGTCGCCACCGACAAGACCAATCTGGTCGGCGAGTCGGCGGCAGTGAACGTCACTGTCGAGGAGGCCGCGCTGCCACCATCCGGCGGCAACCTCTCCTGCGATATCCGCCAGATCTACCGCCCGGATGGCTACGAGTGCATGGGGGATGACCATGCCCGTCGGGTCATCGGCTACTTCACCTCCTGGCGCACCGGCAAGAATGGCCTGCCCGCCTATCTGGTGAGCGACATTCCGTGGAGCAAGATCACCCACATCAACTACGCCTTCGCGGCGGTAGACGAGCAGAGCCACACCATCAAGGTGGATGACTCTGCGACCAAGATGACCTGGGATGGCGTGCCGGGTGCCGAGATGGATCCGGAGTTCGCCTACAAGGGGCACTTCAACCTGCTGTCGAAGTTCAAGAAGCAGTATCCGGACGTGAAAACCCTGATTTCGGTCGGGGGCTGGGCCGATACGCGTGGCTTCTACACCGCTACCACCAAGGGCGACTGCTCGGTCAACACCGATGGCATCAATGCGCTTGCCACGTCGGCGGTGAGTTTTATCCGTCAGTACGGTTTTGACGGGGTCGATATCGACTATGAATATCCCACCTCCATGAAGGATGCGGGCAACCCCAACGACTTCCCGCTCTCCAACCAGTGCCGCAGCAAGCTCTTTGCCAACTACAAGGTGATGATGCAGACCCTGCGCAGCAAGCTGGATACGGCGGGCAGCGAGGATGGCCGCAAGTACATGCTGACCATCGCCTCGCCAGCTTCCGCCTATCTGCTGCGCGGCATGGAGAACTTCCAGATCACCCAGTACCTCGACTATGTCAACCTGATGACCTACGACTTCCACGGTGCCTGGAACCACTTTGTCGGCCACAACGCCGCCCTGTTTGACAACAAGGCAGACGCCGAGCTGGCGCAGTGGGGCGTTTACACCCAGAAAGAGTTTGGTGGCATCGGTTACCTCAACGCCGCCTGGTCTGCTCACTACTTCCGTGGTGCGCTGGCGGCCGGCAAGATCAACGTGGGCGTGCCCTATTACACCCGCGGTTGGCAGGGTGTCAGCGGTGGCACCCACGGTCTGGGCGGCAAGGCAGCACTGCCGAGCCAGAGTAATTGCCAGCCGGGTACCGGTGGCGGCACCATTCCGTGCGGCAACGGGGCGGTCGGCATCGACAATATCTGGCACGATCTGGACAAGAACGGCAAGGAGATCGGCGGTGGCGCCGTCCCCATGTGGCATGCCAAGAACCTGGAGCACGCAGCCGATTTGGGGATCACCAGCATGCCGAGCTACGGTCAGGCCTGGGGCCTGGATCCCAACAACCCGGCCCACGTGATGCAGGGCAAGTATGTCCGTTACTACGACGACAAGGCTCATGCCCCCTGGCTGTGGAACGAGGAGAAGAAAGTGTTCCTCTCCACCGAGGATGAGGAGTCCATGGGTCACAAGCTCGACTACATCGTCAATCGTGGTCTGGGTGGCGTGATGTTCTGGGAGATGGCGGGTGACTACGCCTACGATCCGGTGAAAAAAGAGTACGGCATGGGGGATACCCTGACCACGCTCGCCTACGACAAGTTTGCCAAGGCGACCAAGTACAACACCAAGCAGAACGATCTGGCAGCTCCGGCGGCCCAGCTCGACATCGCGGTGAGCCTCTCCGGCTTCAAGGAGGGTGATTCCAACTATCCGATCAACCCGACCCTGAAGCTCACCAACAACTCGACCCAGACCATTCCGGGCGGTGCCCGCATCGAGTTCCTGGTGCCCACCTCTACCTCTGACACCATCACCGACCAGAGCGGGATGGGGCTGAAAGTGGTGGAGAGCGGCGGCAACCAGAACTCCGACGGGATTGCCAACGAGAAGGACTTCCACAAGGTAGCTCTGACGCTGCCGACCTGGAAAGCCTGGACGCCGGGCAGCGATGTGGAAGTGGCGATGACCTACTATCTGCCGGCCGCTGGTGTGCCGAGTGGCATCCGCATCATCAGCGGCAGCCAGACCGCGGGTCTCAAGGCCGAGTTCCCGACCCTGCCGGAGGCCGTACTGGGCTCGGGCGGTGGTGAGGGCGGTGCGACCTGCAGCAGCCAGAACATCAATCCGGCAGCCTACAAGGCTTACCCGACCTGGCCGCAAGGGGATCATGCCAACGCAGGCGATCGCATCACCCACAACAAGGTGGTGTGGCAGGCCAACTGGTGGACCAGCAGTGAACCCAAGGCCACCGATGGCAGCTGGAAGTCTGTCTGCAGTTATTGATTTTTAAATCAAGGAGATAAGTGAGGCTTAGGCCTCACTTTTTTTATCTGCATGGTCGATCTGGTTGAAAATGCGTCTGCCTTTCCTGGCAGGCAGCCTCTATAATAGAAGTCGATTAATAATCAGATGGATGTCAGCATATGGCGAGTATATTGGATTCAGTTGATCAACGAACCCAGCTGGTAGGGGAAAACCGCCTGGAGTTGTTGATGTTCCGTCTCGGCACCCGCCAGATGTTTGCCATCAACGTCTTCAAGGTGCGAGAAGTGGTCAAGCTGCCGCACCTCAACAAGATGCCGGGCTCTCACCACAATATCAGCGGGGTGGCCAATATCCGCGGCACCTCGATCCCGGTGATCAATCTGCGCAGCGCCATCGGCATGCGACCCATGCCGGTCGACAGTGAATCCAACCTCATCATCACCGAATACAACCGCACCATTCAGGGCTTTCTGGTGGGGCAGGTAGCCAACATCGTCAACATGACCTGGAAGGATATCCTGCCGCCGCCGCGCTCGGCCGGGCGCGCCAACTACCTCACCGCCATTACCCGCATTCCGGAAGACGGGGTGGATCAGATTGTCGAGATCATCGACGTGGAGAAGGTGCTGGCGGAGATCATCACCTATGACATCAG
This sequence comes from Aeromonas sp. SER, assembly GCF_038739615.1. NCBI lineage: Bacteria > Pseudomonadati > Pseudomonadota > Gammaproteobacteria > Aeromonadales > Aeromonadaceae > Aeromonas > Aeromonas sp. SER. Next base: position 102,665 of record NZ_JBCGFC010000005.1, read on the forward strand.
CATCTCCGAAGAGGTGCTGGATCGGGATATTCTGCCCGAGATGCACGGCCGCAAGGTGCTTATCGTCGATGACTCCAGCACTGCCCGCAATCAGGTACGCGAGACGCTGGGGCAGCTGGGGCTCGAGGTTATCGAGTGTCAGGACGGCTTGCAGGCACTGACCCTGCTCAAGGGGTGGTGCGATGCCGGCAAGAAGGTGACCAACGAGATCCTGTTGATGATCACCGATGCTGAGATGCCGGAGATGGATGGCTACCGCCTGACCCACGAAGTGCGCAGCGATCCGCGCATGGCCGATCTCTTCATCACCCTCAATACCTCCCTGAGCGGCAACTTCAACGAAGCCATGGTCAAGAAGGTGGGGTGTGACCGCTTTATCTCCAAATTCCAGCCGGACCTGCTGGTTGGCGTGGCGCAGGAGCGGTTGCGTCAGGTACTGGAAAAGTAACCCGCCATACCGTTAGCAATGCGAAACATCCCGCCTCGGCGGGATGTTTGCTTATCTGCCGTCGTATATATGACACCGCCTGTTGCCAAGGCGTTAGCGGTTCATCAGTGGTTCCATGAAGCGTGCCACCTTGTCGCGGATCTGCGGTTGCGCCGCCGGGGTAGGGTGAATGCCATCGTTCATCATAAGTTCAGGGCGCAGCGCAATATCATCCATGAAGAAGGGGAGCAGGGGCAGCTTGTTGGTCTCGGCGAGTTCCGGGAAGATCTGCTCGAACTGACGCAGATAGCGGGCTCCGTAGTTGCGGGGCAGCTGGATCTGAGTCAGCGCGACCTGAATCTGCTTCTCTTTGGCAAGGGCAATCATGCTGGCCAGATTCTGGCGGGTGATGGCAGGGGCAAAGCCACGCAGGCCGTCGTTGCCCCCCAGTTCGATCAGCAGCCAGTCTGGCTGATGCTGCTCCAGCAGGGCGGGCAGGCGCGCCAGCCCTCCCTGGGTTGTCTCACCGCCGACGCTGGCATTGATGAGGGTGTGCTCGCCCCCCTCGTTCTGCCATTTTTGTTCAAGCAGGGCTGGCCAGCTCTGCTTCTCCTGCATCTGATAGCCGGCACTCAGGCTGTCGCCGAGCACCAGCAGAGTCTGGGCCTGAACCGACGAGAGCAGGCTGCCGAGGCCAACCAGCAAGGCAAACAGAATACGCACCATCAATTCAACTCCCGCTATGGATTGCCATCAAGGGATTGGGACAAAGGATATCGAGCATGAGTTCAACCCCCATTATTGTCGTCAAGGGCCTCGGCAAATCGGTCAGCCTCGGCCAGGAAAGCCTCACCATCCTTGAAGGGATCGATCTGCAAGTCAATAGCGGCGAGACAGTGGCACTGGTCGGCGCCTCCGGGTCAGGCAAGTCTACTTTGCTCGGATTGCTGGCCGGGCTCGATCTGCCGAGTCTTGGCTCCATCGAAATTCTCGGCAAGTCACTCGGCGAGCTGGATGAGGAGGGGCGGGCCAGATTGCGCGCCGAGCAGATCGGCTTTGTCTTCCAGTCATTCCTGCTGCTCCCGACCATGACGGCGCTCGAGAACGTGATGCTCCCTGCCGAGCTGCGCGGTGAGCGTGACTGCGAGCCAAGAGCCCGTGAACTGCTGGCGGCGGTAGGGCTTGGCGAACGTCTGCATCATCTGCCGCCACGGCTCTCCGGTGGCGAGCAGCAGCGGGTGGCCATTGCCCGCGCCTTCATGACCCGGCCCAGCCTGCTGCTGGCCGATGAACCGACCGGCAACCTCGACAGCAAGACCGGCGACAAGGTGATTGAGCTGCTGTTTGAGCTCAACCGCAAGCACGGCACCACTCTGGTGGTGGTGACCCATGACCAAGAGTTGGCCAGCCGGTGCCAGCGTCAGCTGGTGATGGCGGCAGGCAGGCTGGAGCGCGAGGTGAGTCATGCCGTGGTGTAACGCATGGGGCAGGCGAGTGAGCGGAGGTGGTCAGGGATGATGCAGTGGCGATTGGGATGGCGACTGCTGCGCCGGGAAGGATGGAGCGGCGAGCTGCGCTGGTTTGTGTTGGCGCTGGCCCTGAGTGTGGCCTGTGTGCTCAGCGTGGCGCTGGTGGCAGATCGGCTGGAGGCGGGACTCAAGGCATCTGGCCGCGACTTTATCGGGGCGGATCGGGTGCTGCGCACCGCCACTGCGGTTCCGGATGGCTGGTTGCTGCAGGCACAAAAAGATGGCCTGGCGTTGCAGACCACGGTCAGTTTCAACAGCATGCTGTTTCACGGCGATGCGCTTCAGCTCGCTTCCATTCGGGCGGTGCCAGACGGTTTTCCCTTCTACGGCAAGCTGGAGCTGACCCCGGCACGGACTCCTGCCCCCGGTGAAATCTGGCTCTCCGCCCGGGTAATGCAGTTGCTGGCGGCCAAGGTGGGGGATGAGCTGGAGGTGGGCAATACGGTGCTCAAGGTGGCTGGGCAGCTTGGCGAGGAGCCCGATCAGGGCTTCAGCCCCTTCCTGCTGGCGCCGCGGGCGCTCATCCACAGCGCCGACATCGAGGCGACCGGTGCCCTGCTGCCGGGCAGTCGTCAGCAATGGCGCTATCTCTTCAAAGGGTCGCGAGAGGCGCTGGCCCGCTATGAGCGCTGGCTGGTTCCTCAGCTGCAGGCCGGGCAGAAGTGGATCACCCCCGATGACAGTGAATCCCAGGTGGGCCGCTCGCTGGTCAATGCCGAGCGCTTCTTCCGGCTGGCGTCCCTCTGCGGCGTGCTGCTGGGAGCGCTGGCGATGGGCATCGCGGTACGTCACTTTGCCGAGCGCCAGACCAATATGGTGGCGCTGCTCAAGACCTTGGGGGCATCGCGCACCAGTCTGTGGCAACTGATGAGCGGGCTGTTGCTGTCGCTGACCTTGATCGGCGCCCTGCTGGGGCTGGTTGCGGGCACCATCATGCAGTGGTTCACCCTGCAACTGCTGGGTGAGTTGCTGCCACCGGATCTGCCGCCCCCCTCCTGGCGCCCCTTTGCGCTGGGAGTGGCGGTAGCCCTCTTCATCACCCTGCTGCTCGCCTTTATCCCCTTCTTGCGGCTGCTGAAAGTGCCGCCGCTGCGGGTGTTGCGTCGCGAGCTGGAGGCGGGGATCCCCCCCTGGCTGGCGCTGCCGGTCGGTCTGCTCGGCCTGTTTGCGCTGGTATGGGGCTTTACCGCCGATGTGCGGCTGGCGCTGGGTTTGGTGGGAGGCATGGGCCTGCTGATGGGGCTGCTGGCTCTGCTGGCCTCCCTGATGTTGCGATTGGGGGCTCGGGTGAATGGTCCGCACGCCCTGCGGCTGGCGTTGGCCCACCTGTCGCGCGAGCGGCGCAGCGGTCTGTTCCAGCTGGCCGGTTTTGCGCTGGCGCTGATGCTGTTTGGTTTGCTCTGGGCGGTTCGCATCGATCTGCTGGAGGAGTTCTCCGCCCGTTTGCCGGCCGATGCCCCCAACCGGTTTCTGGTCAATGTGGCCGATAGCGAGCGGGAAGGGATCCTGAGCGAACTGGCGGGAGCTGGCGCCGTTACCTCCGACTTCTATCCCATGGTGCGCGGGCGCCTGACCCATATCGCCGGTGATGCGGTGGGGGAAGGGGCTCGCAGTGGTCGCGAAGGGGTCGATCGGGAGCTCAACTTTACTACCACGACGGCCCTGCCAGCCGACAACAAGCTGGTGGCAGGGAAGTGGCTCTCCGGCCCCGGCGAGGTATCGGTCGACAGCGAACTGGCCAAACGGCTCGATATCAAGCTGGGGGACATGCTCGCCTTTACCATCGAGGGGCGCAGCTTCGGGGCTCGGGTCACCAGTCTGCGCAGTATCAAGTGGGACAACATGCGGCCCAACTTCTACATGATCTTCTCACCCGATCTGCTGGCCCCCTTCTCCCGCACCTGGATCGGCAGCTACCGGCTGCCGGCAGAGGGGCGTGCCGCCGAGGTGGGGTTGATCCGCCACCATCCGACGGTGAGCCTGATTGATGTGGATGATCTCATCGTGCGGCTGACCCGGGTCTCGGAGCAGGTGAGTCGGGCGCTGGCCCTGATGCTGGGGCTGGTGACGGTGGCGGCGCTGCTGGTGCTGCTGACCCAGACTCAGGCCAGCATGGCCCAGCGGCGACGCGAACTGCTGTTGATGCGCACTCTGGGGGCTGGCAGCACGCTGCTTGGCAAGATGCTGCGCTGGGAGCTGGTGGCGAGTGGCTTGCTGGCCGGACTCTGTGCCGCCATGGTGGTGGAGTTGTGTGCCTTTGCTCTGCAGTTCTGGTGGTTTGATGGTCAGTGGCAGTTCCACTGGCGCATCTGGCTCGGATTGCCAACCCTGGGGGCGCTGCTGGTCACCCTGGCCGGTCAGGGAATGCGGCGCCAGCTGCTGGCAGGCACCCTCAGTGATCGGCTGCGTGGTCTGGGTCAGGGATTGTTGTAATCAGGCCCTCGAGAGCGCAGGTGCTGGAGACCATCAGCCCGACCTGTGGTCGGGCTGATTACTGTGCGAGTTTTGGCTGTTCGGAAAGTGTTAGCGAGTCTCTCGCAACAGATCGGTCAGTGCCTGTGGTAGCTGCGGGTAGGTAAAATGGAAGCCGGCCTGTTGCAGATGCGCGGGCAGTACGTTTTGCCCGGTCAGCAGCAGGTCGGCAGCCTCTCCCATCACCAGTTGCAGCAGCGGCGCCGGGACGAAGAAGAGGTGCGGGCGATGGAGGGTGCGAGCAAGGGTCTGGCTGAACTCCCGGTTGCTGACAGGATGAGGCGCCGTGCCGTTGAAGATACCGTTGCACTCCTCGTGTTCCAGCAGAAACAGCATGGCACGCACCAGATCCTGCACATGGATCCAGCTCATCATCTGATTGCCACTGCCCATTGGGCCGCCAAGCCCGAGGCGATAGGGGGGCAGCATTTTGGGCAGGGCGCCGCCATCCATGCCGAGCACCAGCCCGATCCGCACGATGCATACCCGGGTCTGCTTGCTGCCGGCTTCCTGCGCCAGCGTCTCCCACTGCTGACAGAGCTGGTGGGTGAACTCCTGATGGGGTGAGCGGCACTGCTCGTCGAGGGGCTCTGCCCCCTGCCTGCCATACCAGCCGATGGCGGAGGCGTTGATCAGCACCCTGGGGGGCGTTGTGGAGAGCTTGATAAGATCGACCAGCTGCTCGGTCAGCAGCCAGCGGCTGTCGCAGAGCAGTTGCTTGCGCTGCTCGCTCCAGCGGCCTGCGGCTATGGGTTCCCCTGCCAGATTGATCACCGCATCCACATCGTTGAGGTCATCTAGGCTGTCGAGGCTATCGATGATCTGGACATCGTGGCCAAGCAGGGAGTAGGCGCGACTGCCTTGTCGGCTCAGGACGACCACGTCGTGATTGACCTTGAGATGGGCCACCAGACGGCGGCCAATAAAACCGGTTCCTCCGGTAATCAGAATCTTCATCGTTGCGCGCTCCTGCGGTCGTTTGTTCTACTCTAATGGCCCTGATCCCGATGGACAAGTTGCGTGCCAACCCCGGGCTGGTGGAGCAAGATGGTGAGCCCTTTCCCGACTGTCGGGCAATACATTTAATCCTTGGCCTCGGTTGATGGATTTTTGTGATGTGAGAGGCTGTTACTGAATCGTTATCATTGCTACTGCTTGTGGCCAAGGCCCGGGCTGCCATCCGCTACCTCGGTAGCTACCTCCTGTATACGAAGAGTAAGCCATGCCATTTCATCGTCTGAAAACAAGCAAGCTGCGTGCAAGGCTTTTTGCTGCCCTGCTCGCGGGTGGTGCGTTACTGGTACTGGGGGAACTGACAGTGGCCTGGCAAACCATGTCGGAAGTGAACAAGGATGCCCAGCAGCGGTTGCAATATTCGCTGACCCTGTTTGACCGGACTGTGGATCATGCCCGTCAGGCTGCGATCAATGTAGAGAGCATGCTGGGTAAACCCTGCAGGGATACGGCGCAACTGCTGCGAGAACAGGCGGCCATCGTCCCCGATGTCCGTTCCGTCAATCTGGCGCTCGGCAGCCGTATCTACTGCTCCTCCCTTTATGGCGATTACGACGGGGTGTTCGACGTAAACAGTTATGTTGCGGGCCGTTTGCAGTTGCTCAAAGGCAATGTGGTTACCCCGGACCACCCTTTACTGATATTTCGCCACGCCGCAGGTGAGGGGAGTGTGCTGGTTGGTGTCGATGGTTACTACCTGCGCAATATCCTCGATATCTCCAGCAAGAACTCGCCGATGGCGCTTATCGTTGGCACCCGTGCCATGTTTGGTAGCGGACAAGTCGCAGGGGTACCGCCTGCAACTGAGCCGGGCTATCTGGCCTTCTCTTCGAGCCGTTATCCCTATCAGGTGGCGACCCGGGTGACACGAGAGGATTATCTTGAGCACGCCTGGCGCCACTCCTGGGGCCATATCCTGCTCTACCCTCTGCTGGGTTTGCTGGTTGGCGTGGGGACATTCCGGTTGATGGGGCGTAGCAGCTCACCATCGGAGGAGCTCAAGCGGGCGTTGATCGACGAGGAGTTTATTCCCTACCTGCAGCCGGTGGTCTCCGGTGATGACGAGCAGTGGCGTGGCTGTGAGGTGCTGATGCGCTGGCAGCACCCCAAACAGGGGATGATTCCGCCGGATCGCTTTATCCCGCTGGCGGAAGATAGCGGGCTGATCGTGCCCATGACCAGCCTGTTGATGGCCGAGGTGCGCGACCACTTCTCCCCTTATGCTCGCAAGCTGCCAGCAAAGTTTCATTTTTGCTTCAATATCAGCGCCAAACACTTTCAGGATCTCGACCTGTTGGCTGACTGCAAGGCGTTTCTCGACGCCTTCAAGGAGAATCCTGTTGATTTGGGGTTGGAGCTGACGGAGCGGGAGTTGCTGGTGGCCGATGAGACAACCGCCCGGATGTTTGCCGAATTGCGCAAGCTGGGCGTGTTGATCTCTATCGATGACTTTGGCACCGGTCACTCCAGTCTGACCTATCTGCAACAGTTTCAGGTCGATGCCATCAAGATTGACCGGAGCTTTGTGGAGATGATCGGCACGGATGCTCTCTCCAGCCATATCGTCGAGAACGTGATTGATCTGGCGAAACGGCTGGAATTGATCCTGATCGCGGAAGGGGTTGAGAAGCAGTCGCAGGCGGACTACCTGCGGGATCGCCATGTCGACTATCTGCAAGGATATCTCTATGGCCGCCCCATGCCGATGGCGCAGTTTTGCAAGAGCTTGTTTGGCTGATTGTGGTTAAGTGAAGGCATAAAAAAAACCAGCGAACTGTTCGCTGGTTTTTTTGTTTCTGTGCGGTGGCTTGGGTCAGAGCATCCGCTGGAGGGCGCGAGCCAGCCGCTTGACCCCCTCCTCAATGGTCGCTTCATCGACGCAGGAGAAGCTCAGGCGCAGGGTGTTCTTGATCTCGGGGCGCACATAGAAGGGGGCGCCAGGCACGAAGGCTACCTTCTCCTTGATCGCCTCGTCAAACAAGGCCATGGCGCTGATATGAGCCGGCAGGGTCAGCCAGAGGAACATGCCCCCTTCCGGTCTGGTGTAGCTGACACCGGGCGGGCAGTGACGAGTCAGGGCGGCTTCCATGGCGGCGCGCTGACGGCCATAGACCTCCTTGATCTTCTCCAGATGGGCGTCAAGGGAGTTATCCATCAGGAAGCGGTGCAGCACCTGCTGGCTGAAGGCGTTGCTGTGCAGGTCGGTCGCCTGTTTGGCGATGGTCACCTTCTTGCGCAGCCACTCCGGCACCAGCATCCAGCCCAGACGGAAGGCGGGCACCACGGTTTTGGAGAAGGACCCGAGCAGTACGGTATTGTTCGGCGCCAGCTTGGCAATCGGGGGCAGATGTTCCCCTTCGAAACGCAGCTCGCCGTAGGGATCATCTTCCACCATCAGGAGCTCGTGGCTGACCAGTCGCTCAGCCAGTGCCTCGCGGTTGGCGCGGCTGTAGGAGACGCCACTCGGGTTCTGGAAGTTGGGGACGCCGTAGAGCAGCTTGGCATTGGAGCCGTTTGCCAGCAGCGCATCCAGCGCCGCCAGATCCAGCCCGGCTTCGCCGAGGGTGATTGGCTTGAAATTCGGTTGATAGACAGAGAAGGCCTGAATGGCGCCCAGATAGCCCGGCTCTTCGATGATGAGATCCTGCCCCTCGTCGATCAGCACCTTGCCCAGCAGATCCAGCGCCTGCTGGGAGCCACTGGTAATGAGGATGTTGTCCGGATTGACCTGCATGCCGTGGCGTGCCAGATAGCGGTCGGCAATGTACTGGCGCAGCGGTGCATACCCTTCGGTCGCCGCATATTGCAGGGCGGCAGCCCCCTGTTCGCGCAGCACATCCTGACAAGCCTGATCGATGGCCTTGACCGGAAACAGGTGAGGATTGGGCAGGCCGCCGGCGAAGGAGATGATCTCCGGATTGGCGGCAACTTTGAGGATTTCACGGATAAAGGAAGGCTCGACCTTCTCGAAGCGCTGGGCAAAAAACGGCTGCATAGGCAATTCTCTCGGCATGTGGGCGGTCGCTCCATTCGACCGCCAGGTTATCCGTTTGTATCAGATTTCAGAAATGAGGCAATGATTGTCACAAAAATCGCTAAAAAAGGGCTGGATTGGCTCTACTGCGGATTATATTGGGCGGTTAGTCGGAGTAGTGATGCCAGTAAGGGGGCAGGGGAGTGGCTAGCTGGAATATTTGTTGCTCGAAACACTTGCGCCTTGAGCCCATCTTGGGATAATTCGCTCCCCTGTTTTTGCGGTGCGATGAAATAGCGGGCCGCAAGCGATCCCCCGGCGGGATCGGACACCAGATGTATTACCCGGATTGATGAAATAACGAGACCATTATGCCTGTGACCCAAGATGTATTTAACGAAGACGGCAAGTTCATGCGCAAGATCCGCAGCTTTGTCCGTCGCGAAGGCCGCCTGACCAAAGGGCAGGAGAAAGCCCTGGAAGAGCTCTGGCCGGTCATGGGCATCGATTTCGAGCCAAAGCAACTCGATCTGGTCGCACTGTTTGGCCGTGAAGCACCTGTGGTGCTGGAGATCGGCTTTGGCATGGGCGCCTCTCTGGTCGAGATGGCCAAGAATGCCCCCGAGAAGAACTTCATCGGCATCGAAGTACACTCCCCGGGCGTGGGCGCCTGTCTGGGTACCGCTCAGGAAGCGGGTGTCACCAATCTGAAGGTGATTTGCCACGATGCGGTCGAGGTGCTGGAGCACATGATCCCGAACGGTTCACTCTCCTGCCTGCAGCTCTTCTTCCCGGATCCCTGGCACAAGAGCCGTCACCACAAGCGCCGCATCGTGCAGCCGGCCTTTGCCCAGGACATTCGCCAGAAGCTGGCCATCGGTGGCGTGTTCCACATGGCCACCGACTGGGAAAACTACGCCGAGCACATGCTGGAAGTGATGAGTGCCGCCGAGGGTTACGAGAACACCTCCGCGACCGGCAACTGGGTGCCGCGCCCTGACTGGCGCCCGCTGACCAAATTCGAGCAACGTGGCCATCGTCTGGGGCACGGGGTTTGGGATCTGATTTTCAAGCGTGTCAGCTGAGCTGGCACGTCAACACACCGAGCGTATCAACTAACTTGAGGAGCTATCATGGCCAATCGTAGCCGCCGCCTGCGCAAGAAACTGCGCGTCGATGAATTCCAGGAAATGGGTTTCGACATCAGTTTCAACTTCCCGGTCGGCACTGCCGAAGAGACCATCGATGCCGTAGTCGATGCGATGATCGATGAAGTGATCGAACCCCGCAAACTGGCTTTCGCCGGTTCCGGCCACCTGGCCTGGGAAGGGATGATCTGCACCCAGCAGCTGGGCAAGTGCAGCGAAGAAGACCGTGCCGCCGTCAAATCCTGGCTGGAAGGCAAGGGGATGGAAGCTGTCGTGGTCACCGAACTGTTCGACCTCTGGTACGGCGAACCCGCCTGATACCAGACTCGCTGTGGCAGGCGAGCCGGTGTCGACTGCCTGCCGCAGTCAGATAGACAAATCCCGCCACTGGCGGGATTTTTGTCAGTGGGGATGGGATCTCCACACCCGCTTTAGTCATGGAATTGCTTATGGTGTTGTCATCCGAATTACTGGCCAGCATTCTGGAAGAGGTGCGCCCGCTGCTGGGGCACGGCAAGGTGGCCGACTATATTCCTGCACTGGCGCAGGTGCCAGCCGACCGGCTCGGCATTGCGGTCTGTACCGTGGAGGGGGAGCTGTTCACGGCCGGTGATGCCTTCGAACCCTTCTCCATCCAGAGTATCTCCAAGGCCCTGAGCCTGACGCTGGCCCTCACCCTCTATCAGGAGGAGGAGATCTGGGCCCGGGTCGGCAAAGAGCCCTCCGGCCAACCCTTCAATTCGCTGGTCCAGCTCGAGTTCGAGCAGGGGATACCCCGCAACCCCTTTATCAATGCCGGCGCTCTGGTGGTCAACGATCTGCTGGAGACCCGCCTTACCGCGCCGCGCCAGCGCACCCTGGAGCTGGCTCGCCGCCTCTCCGGCAATCCGGCCATCATGGCGGATCAGGTCGTCGCCCGCTCCGAATATCAGCACTCGGCCCGCAACGCCGCCATCGCCTATCTGATGAAGGCCTATGGCAACTTCGAAAACGAAGTGGACAAGGTGCTGCAGAGCTATTTCAATGCCTGCGCCATCCGCATGAGTTGCGTCGATCTGGCGCGAACCTTTATCTATCTGGCCAACCGCGGCTTGCCGCTTGGCGAAACAACCCCGCTGCTGCCGGCGCGCACCACCAAGCAGGTCAACGCCCTGCTCGCGACTTGCGGCCTCTATGACGAGGCGGGGGACTTTGCCTACCGGGTTGGCATGCCGGGCAAGTCCGGGGTCGGCGGTGGTATCGTGGCCCTTATCCCGGGAGAATTGTGCGTCTGTGTCTGGTCGCCCGAGCTTAACAAAGCGGGCAATTCGCTGGCAGGGACGGCAGCGCTGGAGTTATTGGCCGAGCGTCTGGGCCGCTCCATTTTTTAACCTTGTTCACTATGAATCGAGAAATCACCATGAAACGACATCTTCGCTTCTTGCAGGCCGCGCTGGCGACCTTGCTGCTCTGGTGTGCCCTGCCCGCCTTTGCAGCCGAGTTGCCACCGCTTTCGCTGGCTGACGCCAAGGCCAAACAGGCGGTCATCCTGGATACTCGCGCCAGCTACTTCTATCAGGGGTGGCCCATGGAGGGCGAGAAGCAGGGGGGCCATGTGGCTGGCGCCGAGAACCTCTCCGCCGAGTGGAAATACCGCGATGCGGATTGGCCTGCCGCCCTTGCCACCAAGGGGCTGAAAGCCGATCGCCCGGTCGCGCTCTATGGTGCGCCGCGCGAAGTGGCCGAAGTGGCGCGCATGCTGCGCATGCAGGGCATCAAGCAGCTGTTCGAGCTGCAGGGCTGGCAAAGCGCCCCACGCGAACACCTGGCTCGCTGGCAACAGCTGGTCTATCCGCGCTGGTTGCTCGACCTGCAGGAAGGCCGGCCGGTAGCTGCAGCGCCCAAGGGTGACTGGAAGCTGTTTGAAGTGGATTGGGGTTCACCCAAGGCCTATCTGCTGAGCCACATTCCGGGGGCGGGTTATATCGATACCAACCGTCTGGAAGAGGAGCCGCTGTGGAACAAGGTCTCTGACGAGGCGCTTAAAAAGCTGCTGCTGGAGAATGGCATCCGCCACGACACCACCGTGATCCTCTACGGTCGCAACACCATGGCGGCTGCCCGTGCTGCGCATCTGATGATGTATGCCGGCGTGGAAGATGTCCGCCTGCTGGACGGCGGCCTTGATGCCTGGTTTATCCAGCACCTGCGCACCGAAACCGGCCTGCCCAACAAATATGAGCCGGTGAAGGATTTTGGGGTGGCCATTCCCGCTCACCCCGAGTACTACACCACTTTGGATCAGGCCAAGACCCTGCTCAAGCAGCCCGATAGTGCGCTGGTCAGCGTGCGTACCTGGGACGAGTTTGTCGGCAACACCTCTGGCTACAGCTACATCAAGCCGAAGGGCGATATCCCGGGGGCCAAGTGGGGTCATGGTGGTGTCGATGCCAACAGCATGAGCGACTTCCACAACCCGGACGGTACCATGAAGCCGGCCCGCGAGATCCTCGCCATGTGGGATGAGTGGAACATCGAGCCGACCCAGCAGGCCGCCTTCTACTGCGGTACCGGCTGGCGTGCCTCCGAAGCCTTCTTCTACGCCTGGTTGATGGACTGGAAGCGGATCAGCGTTTACGACGGTGGCTGGTACGAGTGGAGTTCCGATCCCAAGAACCCGACCGTGACCGGCGAGCGCAAGCCTGCCAAGTAACGGATAGAGATCGCATAAAAGGCCGGACAGTTGTCCGGCCTTTTTTATTCCGGCGCCTGATTCATCGCCGTCATAAAGGCTAACTCACTGATTTTTGACGCAGATCCCGTTCCCAAAATCGATGCAAACGGGGCCATGATGTTGAGCTAGGCTTCACTCATCATCCTCGTGGTGAGGGTGCAGAGGGAGGCAAAAGCGGCGATGAAACAACTGATGATGATCCTGATCTGTGCGCTGGGGCTGGTGGCATGCAGCTCCCAATACATCATGAGCACCAAGGACGGCAAGATGATCACCACCGATAGCAAACCCAAGCTGGACGAGAGCACCGGCATGTATCGCTACTACGATACCGAAGGGCGCGAAGTGATGATCAAAAAGGATGACGTCACCCAGATCATGGAGCGTTGATCCAGCCATGAGATGACAAGGGCTGCCAGTGGCAGCCCTTGTTGTTTTTAAATCCATGCAAATTGCCGACATTCGCAGCAAATTACCATCAATTCACTGCTTTTGGCCGCGGGGTACAGCTTCCGTTATGGTTGCTTCACTATCATGGCGCTCCATTTTTTATTGGAGGTGTTATGTCCCTGCTCGCTCTCTGGCGTTCCCGTTTTTCCGTTCGTGCCCTGCTGGGAACTCTTCTGCTGGTTGTCGCTACTGCCAGCCATGCCGGTGAAGATCAATTCACCCTCGGCCGCACCATTTTGCTGGGGGCCGGTGATCATGGTGCCACAATTCCCATGGTGATTTGCCGCCAGACCAAATATATCAAGGTGAAGGCAGAGCGTGATTTGACCCTGGATCGAGTCGTCGTCACATATGGCGGTGATCGCACCAAGACGATCTATTTCGATCAGGATATGCGTGGTGATACCGAGACCGGCTGGAAATCCCTTGGCTCGCGCCGCTGTGTAAAGAAAATCGAAGTGTACGGTAATTCCGAGCGCAGCAAGGCTGGCGTGAAAGTATTTGGCCGTAAATAAGCGAAGCGATTTGTCGGTGTGAAAAACCGGATAAAAATAGTGGTGAGCAATGCTCGCCACTATTTTTTATGGCCTGTTCAGAATTGGGTTATTTCTTTGGCCGAAATGGCTTGATGACGGTTTCGTCGCACTCCAGATAGGGCCCTTCCATCAGGTCGATGCAGTAGGGAATGGCGGGGAAGACTGCATCCAGACACTCGCGGATCGACTTGGGTTTGCCCGGCAGGTTGACGATCAGGGTATCGTCGCGCAGGCCCGCAGTCTGGCGTGACAGAATGGCGGTCGGAACAAACTTGAGGGATTCGGCCCGCATCAGCTCGCCAAAGCCCGGCATCATGCGATCGCATACCGCTTCGGTTGCTTCCGGGGTGACGTCCCGTTTGGCCGGGCCGGTGCCACCAGTGGTGACGATGAGGCTGCACTGCTCCTCGTCCGCCAGCCGGATCAGGGTCGCTTCAATCTGATCCTGCTCATCGGGGATCACCTGATAGACGGGCTCCCACTCCGAGGTCAGATAGGCGTTCAGGGTGTCGATGATGGCCTTGCCGGAGAGGTCTTCGTAGATGCCAGCACTGGCGCGATCGCTGACGGTCACGATACCGATTTTTGCCTTGCTCATGGTCTGCTCTTGGATATCCGAAAAAGTGGTAATTAAAATAACATAATCAGTGAGATAAGTTAAATCGCCAGAAAAGCTGAGCCTTCCGGACTACGATTATCCAGTGTCGAATGAAGCAAAATATCCAGCAACAATTCATTAATCAGCAATAAAAAACAAATCACATCAGACAAAATTTTATAAGTGGCAGGTGGGCCGGATTATAAAAATAATCGTTTGATCCTTAACACAATTAAAATAGAGAGAAGCGGCCAATACCGATAATACCCCGAAGGTCGTCATCAGGCGGATTGAACCCCTTATATCGGCATTGTATACAGAGAAAGAGATGAGCGTGGAATGAGTGCGAGATAGGGATGCAGCACAGGCTGTGCTGCCCGTTGGCGTTGCCTGGGAGGGCATATGGAGTTGCCTGATTTTGACACCCTGAAAGAACTGGCTGCGAGTGAATCCTCCCGGCTGGATGCCATTCTGGAGCAGCAGATTGAACAGCTGATGGCTCGGGCAAACCCCGAGCAGCAGCGCCGTTTGCGCGGGCTCCAGTTCAAGATTGACGGTCAGCGCAGGTTGGCAAAAAACAACCTCGACAGCTGTATCCGCATTGCCAATATGATGCGTGATTCCTTTTATCTGATGGGCAGTGAAATGCGACAATTTCGCGAGGAGGAGATACCTCCGCCTGAAAACGATGGCAGTGGCAAAATAATCCGGTTGATCGACTATAAACGGCCTAAATAATCTGTCGCAATATTTAATATCGAAACTTGATTTGATGGAGAGTGGAAAAATAAGAACCTGCCACTCTCTTTTTATTTGTTATGGATTTTTATGTTGCTGGTGATGAAATTGTGATGAGGTTTTATTTTATTGGGCCAAAATAGATTATTCAGGGAGTTGTGATAAGGGTGGATGAATAGCGATAAAAGTTAAGCTAATATGGCCAAAATTTATTGCTACGACTCGAAGGGATTATGAGAAGTATCACACCAAGACGGGTGCTGTCGCGGGAGCAACAGACAGAGATCACCCGCATTATCGTCAAGGTGGGGCAGATGCTGGCCCAGTTTGGTGCCGAGAGCCGGATCATCGAGCAGACCACGGTACGCCTTGGCATGGCGCTGGGGCTGGAGAGCGTCGAGATGGCCATCTCCTCCAGTGCCATCGTGCTCACCAGCCTCTATCAGGGCAGTTGCGTCACTACCACCCGGCGGGTGCGCGAACACGGCATCAACATGCAGGTGGTGTGCGAGATCCAGCGCATCTGCATCATGGCGGAGAAAGAGCTGATCGGTGCCCGTGAAGTGCGCCTGCGACTCGAAGCTATCGTCCCTTTTCATTACCACCCCTGGCTGGTGGTGCCCATGGTGGGGCTCTCCTGCGGTGCTTTCAGCCTGCTGTTTGGCGGTGACTGGCCCATCTTTGTGGTGACCTGTCTCTCTGCTGCGATCGCGATGCGGGTGCGCCAGCTGATGGCCCGCCACCACCACAGTCCGCTTATCAACTTTGCCGTGACCGGCTTTATCGCCACCCTGCTTGCCTCCAGCGCCACCTTCTTTGGCTGGGGCAGTCAGCCCTATCTCGCCATGGCGGCCAGCGTGCTGCTGCTGGTGCCGGGTTTTCCGCTCATCAATGCCGTCTCCGACATGGTGAAGGGCTACTTCAACATGGGGTTGGCACGCTGGGGCACGGCGACCCTGCTCACCATCAGCGCGGCCATTGGCATTATTCTCGCCATGTCGGTGACCGGGATCTGGGGGTGGAAGGTATGATTGATCTGCTCTGGCTACTGGCCAAGGATGCCTTCTGGTCGGCCATTCCGGCCGTCGGGTTCGCCATGTTGTTCAACGTGCCGCCGAGAATGCTGAAGTACTGCGCCATGGGTGGTGCGCTGGCCCACAGTCTGCGTACCCTGCTTATCCACTACGGCATGCCTATCGAGTGGGCAACCCTGACCGCATCCACCACCGTGGGCTTTGTCTGTGTCTACTGGTCGCGCCGCCTGCTGGCGCCGCGCCCGGTGTTTAGCGTTGCCTCCATCATCCCGATGATCCCGGGCAGCTACGCCTTCAAGACCATGATCGCGGTGGTGGAGCTCAACATCAACGGCGTGACCATGAACTTGCTCCAGAGCGCAGTGGAGAACGGCCTCAAGGCGCTCTTTATCGTGGGAGCCCTCAGTTTCGGTTTGGCGATCCCCTCCCTGGTCGTGTACCGTAACCGCCCCATAATCTGACGGATGGTGAGAAGCCCAATGAAGATTTCCATGATTGCCGCCATGGCCCACGATCGGGTGATCGGCAAGGACAACCAGATGCCCTGGCACATGCCGGCCGATCTGGCCCACTTCAAGCGGGTCACCCTTGGCAAGCCGGTATTGATGGGGCGCAAGACCTTCGAATCCATCGGTCGTCCGCTGCCCGGTCGCCGTAATCTGGTGATCAGCCGCAATCCCGAATATCAGGCCGATGGTATCGAGGTGGTGGGTTCCGTCGAAGCGGCGCTGGCGCTGCTGGCCGACAACGAGGTGGCGGAAGTGATGGTGATCGGGGGCGGGCACCTCTATGCCGAGCTGTTGCCCAAGGCCGATTGCCTCTATCTGACTCGCATTGAGCTAGAGGTGGAAGGGGATACCCGTTTCCCTGCCTTTGCGGATGAGCAGTGGTTGTGTGTCGAGCGTGAAGTTCACCAGGCCGATGAGAAGAACCCGCACCCCTATCGTTTCGAAACCTGGCTGCGCAAGTAACGTCTTATGGCACAAACAACAAGGGCACCTTCGGGTGCCCTTGTTGTTATGGGGTCAGATACCCGACCCGCCATTTTCAGCGCTCTCTTCGTGCAGGCCGCACTCGCGCTTGAGGCCGAAGAAGCGGGTCTGCTCCTCGCTCATGCCCGGCTCCCACCTGGTGGTGGTGTGTACGTCGCCCACCGAGAGGTAACCCTGCTCCCACAAGGGGTGGTAGGGGAGGTCGAACTCTTTGAGGTAGTAGTGCACATCCTTGTTGCTCCAGTCGATCACCGGCAGGAACTTGAAGCGGCCGCGCTGGATGGCCAGTACCGGCAATCCCTGACGGCTGCCCGATTGCTCGCGGCGCAGCCCCGAGAACCAGGTGCGGGCTCCCAGCTCCTGCAGGGCGCGCTCCATGGGTTCGACCTTGTTGAGCTGGTTGTAGCGGGTGATCCCCTCCACTCCCTGTTCCCACAGCTTGCCATAACGCGCCTCCTGCCAGGCGGGGGTTAGCGCCGCCCGGTAGGTTTGCAGGTTGAGCCCAAGACGCTCGGTCAGCTCGTCGATAAAGCGGTAAGTCTCGGGGAAGAGATAGCCGGTATCGGTCAGCACCACCGGAATATCCGGTTGCTCGCGGCTCACTAGATGCAGCATCAGTGCCGCCTGAATACCAAAGCTTGACGACAGGATATGGCCACCCGGCAGGTTGGCCAGCGCCCAGCGTACCCGCTCGGCGGCACTCATCTGCTCCAGCTCCCGGTTATGGGGAGCCAGTGCCTCAACCTGTTCGTCCCGGGTCAGGGTCAGCAGGTGGTCGAGATCGAGAGTCATGATATCCCCCTCAGGCGGCGTAGAAGTCGATGGCCGAGTTGACCACAGGTGCGACGATACCAGCGCGGATGACGAAGTCGCCAAACCCTTCGCCAGGTTCGCGCTCGCTGGCCCAGCGGCCGATCAGGGCGTCCAGTTCGGCCAGGATCTGCGGCTCTGTGATGTTCTCCCGGTACATGCGCGGGATGCGCGTCCCTTCGAGGTTGCCGCCCAGATGGAGGTTGTAGCGGCCGGGCGCCTTGCCCACCAGACCTACTTCGGCCAGCATGGCGCGGCCGCAGCCGTTGGGGCAGCCGGTAACCCGGAAGACGATGGCATCGTTCGCCAGCTCGTGTTTGGACAGCAGCCCTTCAAATTCGGTGACGAAGGCGGGCAGCATGCGCTCCGCCTCGGCCATCGCCAGCGGGCAGGTAGGCAGGGCCACGCAGGCCATCGACTGCTTGCGCTGCTCGCTGACACCGTCATCCAGCAGGCCGTACTGGCGTGCCAGCTCTTCTATACGGGTCTTCTCGGCAGCCGGGACGCCTGCGATGATCAGGTTCTGGTTGGCGGTCAGGCGAAAATCTCCCTGATGTACCTTGGCGATCTCCAGCATGCCGGTTTTGAGCGGTTTGCCCGGGAAGTCCAGCAGGCGGCCATTCTCGATAAACAGAGTGAGGTGATGCTTGCCGTCGATCCCCTCAACCCAACCGAAACGGTCGCCACGGCTGGTGAACTCATAGGGACGCACTTCGCCAAACTGGATGCCGGCACGGCTCTCCACCTCGGCCTTGAACGCTTCGACGCCAACACGTTCGAGGGTGTACTTGGTCTTGGCGTTCTTGCGATTGACCCGGTTGCCCCAGTCGCGCTGGGTGCTGACCACGGCGGCCGCCACCTCCAGCACGTGGGAGAGCGGAATAAAGCCAAAGTCGCTGGCCTTGCGTGGATAGGTGCTGGTGTCGCCGTGGGTCATGGCGAGGCCACCGCCGACCAGCACGTTGAAGCCCACCAGCTTGCCGTGATCGCTAATGGCCACGAAGTTGAGATCGTTGGCGTGGATATCCACGTCGTTGTGAGGCGGGATCACCACAGTGGTCTTGAATTTGCGCGGCAGGTAGTTGGAACCCAGGATCGGCTCCTCATCCTGCCCCAGTTTTTCACCGTCCAGCCAGATCTCCACGTAGGCGCGGGTCTTGGGCAGCAGATGCTCGGAGATCTTCTTGGCCCACTCGTAGGCTTCCTGATGCAGCTCGGACTCCACCGGGTTGCTGGTGCAGAGCACGTTGCGGTTCACGTCGCCCGCAGTGGCGATGGAATCGATGCCGGTGCTGTTGAGAGTCTGGAGCATCAGCTTGATGTCGCGCTTCAATACCCCGTGAAACTGGAAGGTCTGCCGGGTGGTGAGACGGATGCTGCCGTAGAGGGTGTTCTCTTCGGCGAACTTGTCGATCACCTGCCACTGAGCCGGAGTAATGATGCCGCCGGGCAGACGGGCACGCAGCATGACGTTGTGCAGCGGCTCCAGCTTTTGCGCCGAGCGCTCCGGGCGGATATCGCGGTCATCCTGCTGGTACATGCCGTGGAAGCGGATCAGCTGGAAGTTGTCGCCATTGAAGCCGCCGGTGAGCGGATCCTGCAGATCCTGCTCTATGGTGCCGCGCAGAAAGTTGCTTTCGCGTTTCAGACGTTCGTTGTCGGCCAGCGGTCCTTCGACCGGTCCCGCTTTTGGGTGAGAAAGAGGTTGTTTGCTCATCAATAGACATCCCTTTGATAACGTTTGGCACGACGCAATTCGCTCAAATACTCTTCTGCTTCCTCACGGCTCTTATGGCCATGTTCGGCAATCACATCCAGAAGGCCCTCCTGCACATCCTTGGCCATCTTGTTGGCGTCACCACACACATAGAAGTGAGCGCCTGCTTCCAGCCACTGATAGAGCTCCTGGCCCGCTTCGCGCAGGCGGTCCTGCACATAAATCTTGTGGGCCTGATCCCGGCTGAAGGCCAGCGAGATCTTCGACAGCAAGCCTGATTTCACATAACGTTGCCACTCCACCTGATAGAGGAAATCCTGGGTAAAGTGGGGGTTGCCGAAGAACAGCCAGTTCTTGCCCGAAGCCCCGATGGCTTCCCGCTCCTGCATAAAGGCGCGGAACGGGGCGATGCCG
Organism: Aeromonas sp. SER; assembly: GCF_038739615.1. Lineage (NCBI taxonomy): Bacteria > Pseudomonadati > Pseudomonadota > Gammaproteobacteria > Aeromonadales > Aeromonadaceae > Aeromonas > Aeromonas sp. SER. The sequence goes on from NZ_JBCGFC010000005.1 coordinate 122,231, forward strand.
GTGCCCGGGCCCACCATGATGACGGGGGTGTCGGGATTGGCGGGCAGGCGGAAGTTGTCGTTGTGCTCGACAAACACCCGTACCTCGGCGCCCTCTTCAAGGCGATCAGCGAGAAACGAAGAGGCGCCACCACTGCGCACCGTGCCGTCCTCTTGCGGATAGCGCACCACCCCGACGGTCAGGTGCACCTCCTCTTCCACTTCGCGCTGGCTTGATGCGATGGAGTAGAGGCGCGGGGTGAGCGGGCGCAGCAGGCCAAGCAGCTGCTCGGCAGTGAGCTCGGTTGGGAAGCGCTTCAGTACATCCACAATCTGGGCTGAAGCGACCAGCGCATTGACCTGGGCCTTGTCGCCGGCCAGATCTTTCAGCGCTGCATTGCCTGCGATTTCGGCAAGGCCTGTGATAAAGCCACTGTGCAACCGGGTCAGTTCGAAGTGACCGGTCAGGGCTGCACGCAAGGTGCCGTGGGCCGTGGCTTCATCACCGGAGAGGCCGGTTAGGGCCTGCACTTCACTAACCAGCTTGGCATCGTTGTCGAACCAGACGCCGAGGGCATCCCCCGGTTGGTAGCTGAGGCCAGACTCTTCAAGGTTGATCTCGATGTGGCGGATATCCTTGGTGGAATCGCGGCCGGTGATCTTCTGATTGACCGACAGGCGGGCAGGAAAGGGGTTCTCCTTGCTGTGCTGGCTGTGACCAACCGCCTGCTGCACCGCGCTGGCCACGCTGCTGCTGGCCGCTCCGGTAGAGAGGGTCGCGGCAATGGCGTTGAGTGCCTGCTCGCCCCACGCCTTGGCTGCATCCTGATAATCCACATCGAGGCTGGCGAGTTCGTGAATGCGCTCGGCCCCCGCTTTGGCGAGGAAGTCGTCAAAATCTTTGCCGGTCTGGCAGAAAAATTCGTAGGAGCTGTCACCCAGCCCCAGCACGGCGAACTTGAGGCCCTCGAGTTTGCCTATCTTGCCTTTCTTCAGCTGGTCGTGGAGGTCGACGGCGCTCTCCGGCGGTTCACCCTCCCCGTAAGTGCTCACTATCACCAGCAGGTGGCTCTCTTTCTTGAGCTGCTTGGGTTTGTAGTCTGCCATCGACGCGAGGGAAACGGGTAGGCCACGGGCCTCGGCCTGCGCCTTGATGGCGCCGGCGACACCTTTGGCGTTGCCGGTCTGGGAGCCGTAGATAATGGTCAGGCTGCCACTGGGCGCAGACACAGCCGCGCCGGTCACGGCAGGCTGCAAGCCGCTCTGGGAGAGCCCGTAGAGATAACCGCTCACCCAGGCAAGCTGCTGGGTATTGAGGGTGGCGAGCACCTGGCTTAGCTGGCGTTGCTGCTCGTCGGAGAGGGGAGTCAGGTTGATCAGGGAGTCCTTCAATTGCATCACACACGTCTTCCATGGTCTGATTTTTGGTCAGGGTAAGGGGTGGGATAGCTAACAACAAAGAATAAAAATGTCTTTTTTATTCTATTACTGCATTAAAGAGCGCATTGGCTTGAGCGGGAAGTGACTCAGGTCGACAGGAGCCCCATGGTATAAAGAGCGATAAATGAGCCCGTTTGAAAAATACAGGAAGCGTGAATGTCGACTATCAGATTGTTTCATGTCAATGCCTTCAGTCACCACCCCTTTGGTGGCAATCCGGCGGTGGTGGTGCTGGGGCCGAATCAGCCAGATGCCCACCTGTTGGCTATGGCGGCCGAGTTCAACTTGTCGGAGACCGCCTTTCTGGTGCCTCTTGGCCGGGCTCGCTATCAGTTGCGCTGGTTCACCCCCAAGGTGGAGGTGGATCTCTGTGGTCATGGCACTCTGGCTGCGGCTCACGTGCTATGGCAGGCGGGAGAGGTAGCCGAGGATGAGGCAATCTGCTTCGAAACCCGCAGCGGCGAACTGCTGGCCCGCCGCGAAGAGGAATGGATCTGGCTCGATTTTCCGCGTATCTCCCTTTCCCCACTGACGCTGGAGCCGGCTTATGCAGTGGCCGTTGGTTGCCAGCCACTGCAAACTCTGGCGGCTGGTGCCAAGTTTTTGCTGGAGCTGGCCAGCGAGGAAGAAGTCCGAGCGCTCACCCCGGATTTTCACGCCCTGCGTGCGCTGACTGGTCGCGGTCTGATGGTGACTGCGCCCTCAAGTGACCCGAACTATGACTTCGTCTCCCGCTATTTCGCTCCCTGGGTCGGGGTGGAGGAGGATCCTGTGACCGGTTCCAACCACTGTGCCTTGGTGCCCTTCTGGGCCGAGCGTCTTGGCAAACAGCAGCTGCGGGCCCGCCAGATTTCGGCTCGGGGTGGCGAGCTGCGGCTAGAACAGCAGGAGAATCGGGTGCTGATGGCCGGTCAGGCCATTACCCTGTGGCAGGGGGAGTGGTTACAGCCTCAGGCCTCATAAGTGGCAAGCTGGCGGCGTATGGAAGGTTCGTCACCGGTTTGTGCCCACCATAAAAAACGCCCCGCAGTTGCGGGGCGTTTTCAAGCTATCGCGCTCGGGATGGATCCCGGTGGGCATGAACCTTACTTCTGCGGACGCAGAGCCGGGAACAGGATGACGTCGCGGATGGTGTGGCTGTTGGTGAACAGCATTACCAGACGGTCGATACCGATACCCTGACCGGCAGTCGGCGGCAGACCGTGCTCCAGCGCGGTCACGAAGTCGGCATCGTAGAACATGGCTTCGTCATCGCCTGCGGCTTTCTGGTCAACCTGAGCCTGGAAGCGCTCGGCCTGATCTTCTGCATCGTTCAGCTCGGAGAAGCCGTTAGCCAGCTCGCGGCCACCGATGAAGAATTCGAAACGGTCGGTGACATCCGGGTTCACGTCGTTGCGACGGGCCAGCGGAGAAACAGCAGCCGGGTACTCGGTGATGAAGGTCGGTTGCAGCAGCATGTGTTCAACGGTCTCTTCGAAGATCGCGGTGATCACGTGGCCCAGTTCCCAGCTCTTCATCAGCTCGATCTTCAGGCGCTTGGCGACGGCAGTCGCCTTCTCCAGAGTGGCCAGATCGTCACGGGTGACATCCGGGTTGTACTTCAGGATGGAGTCAACCATGGAGAGGCGCTGGAACGGCTGACCGAAATCGATGGTCAGACCCTCTTCGCCCTCTTTGGCGTAACGGATCTTGGTGTCGCCCAGAATGTCCTGTGCCAGAGTGCGCAGCATCTCTTCGGTCAGGTCCATCAGATCGATGTAGTCGGCGTAGGCCATATAGAACTCGAGCATGGTGAACTCGGGGTTATGGCGAACGGAGATACCTTCGTTACGGAAGTTGCGGTTGATCTCGTAGACACGCTCGAAACCACCAACCACCAGACGCTTCAGATAGAGTTCCGGAGCGATACGCAGGTACATGTCGATATCCAGCGCATTGTGGTGGGTGATGAACGGACGGGCAGAAGCGCCACCCGGGATGACTTGCATCATCGGGGTTTCCACTTCCATGAAACGCTTGTCGTTCAGGAACTTGCGGATACCGGCAACCACTTTGGTACGGGTTACGAAGGTCTTGCGGGACTCTTCGTTGGCGATCAGGTCCAGGTAACGCTGGCGGCAGCGAGCTTCCTGGTCGGTCAGACCCTTGTGCTTCTCGGGCAGCGGACGCAGTGCCTTGGTCAGCAGACGGATGTCGGAGACATGGATGGAGAGTTCACCGGTCTGGGTCTTGAACAGAGTACCTTCGACACCCACGATGTCGCCCAGATCCCACTTCTTGAACTGCTCGTTGTAGAAACCTTCCGGCAGGTCGTCGCGAGTGACGTAGACCTGGATCTTGCCGGCCATGTCCTGCAGGGTGGCGAAAGAAGCCTTGCCCATGATCCGGCGGGTCATGATGCGACCGGCAATCTTCACCCGTTTACCCAGGCTCGTCAGCTCCTCGGCGCTCTTGTCGCCAAACTCTGCCTGCAGATCGCCGGAGAGGCTGTCACGACGGAAGTCGTTGGGGAAAGGATTGCCCTGGGCGCGCAGGGCGGCCAGCTTGGAACGACGCTCAGTCATCTCGTTGTTGAGTTCGAGTGTTTGATCGACTTCCGGAGTGATGGTTTGTTCAGACATGGTGATTCCTGCTTGTTTACAGACCTGATTTCAGGCTGGCTTCGATAAACTTGTCCAAGTCACCGTCGAGCACCGATTGGGTATTACGGGTTTCGACGCCGGTGCGCAGATCCTTGATACGGGAGTCATCCAGCACATAGGAACGGATCTGGCTGCCCCATCCGATATCGGACTTGGTCTCTTCCAGGGCTTGTTTTTCGGCATTCTGCTTCTGAATTTCCAGCTCGTAGAGCTTGGCTTTCAGCTGCTTCATACACTGGTCTTTGTTTTTGTGCTGGGATCGGTCGTTCTGGCACTGTACCACGACACCGGTCGGAACGTGGGTAATACGCACCGCGGATTCGGTACGGTTAACGTGCTGACCACCGGCACCGGAGGCGCGGTAGACGTCGATACGCAGGTCGGCGGGGTTGATATCGATTTCGATATCGTCGTCGATTTCCGGGTAGACGAACACAGAACAGAAAGAGGTGTGGCGGCGACCGCCCGAGTCGAACGGGGACTTGCGTACCAGACGGTGCACGCCGGTTTCAGTACGCAGCCAGCCGAAGGCATATTCGCCGGTGAACTTGATGGTGGCGGACTTGATGCCGGCCACGTCGCCCTCGGAGCATTCAATCAGCTCGGGCTTGTAACCGTGGGCATCGCCCCAGCGCAGATACATGCGCAGCACCATGTTGGCCCAATCCTGCGCTTCGGTACCACCGGAGCCGGATTGAATATCGATATAGCAGTCGGAGCCGTCGTGCTGGCCGGAGAACATGCGGCGGAACTCGAGATCCACCAGCTTGGCTTCCAGTTGCTCGGATTCGGCGATGGCTTCGTTGAAGGTCTCTTCGTCTTCCCCTTCCACGGCCAGGCTGACCAGCATCTCGACGTCATCCACGCCCTGAGTCAGGGTGTCGATGGTGCCGACTACATTTTCCAGCGCTACGCGCTCTTTGCCCAGCGCCTGTGCGCGCTCGGGTTCATTCCATACATCCGGCTGTTCCAGCTCGGCATTGACCTCTTCCAGACGCTCTTTCTTGGCGTCATAGTCAAAGGTACCCCCTAAGAAGCTCGGTCCGCTCAGACAGCTCCTTAAGTTTATTTAAAACGGGATTAACTTCGAACATCGTGAAAACTCTCAGGATCGATGTGATTTGAAAACGGGTCATTCTAGCCAATTGTGGAAGGAATAAACAGGGTTGCCTGAGTTTACGCGCGCCAGGTGAGCAATTTCTGATGCAGTTTTCCGCGCATCGGGAGAAAATATCGCCCGTCGATCCATTTTCCTGTTCAGTTTTGGAGCAGGGGGTCGCTAATGACTACTAGCGTTCGGTGTACATACGACATAACTGCTTCCTAACCTCAAATAAGAAGAACAGATGATGAAAAACCTATCACTCAAACAGAAGATACTGTTGTCGGTGGTGATTGCCCTTTCGTTGGTGATCCTGATGCTCTCTTGGCAGAGCTATAGCAGCCAGAAAAACCTGTTGCTGCAGGGCAGCCAGGAGCAGGTTCAGCGTCTTGGCAGCCAGCAGGCCACCAGCGTCAGCGACTGGCTCGCAGCCCGTCGCGACGTCATTCAGGCGCTGGGCAGCAAGGCGGGAGCCGAGCCCCTCAACGCCCTGCAACAGGCACAGGTTTCCGGCCGCTTCCAGCTCACCTATTTTGGCGAGAGCAGCGGCAAAATGAACGACTCCGACCCCTCCATCAACCGCAGTGGCTATGACCCGCGTTCCCGTGGCTGGTATCAGGAAGCCATGGCCAAGGGGGGGCTCATCGTGACCAAACCCTATCTGGATGTGGCCTACAACATCATGGTGGTGACCCTGGCCCAGCCGGTTTCTGGCGGCGTAGTGGGGGGCGACCTCTCCATCGCCTCGCTGGTGGAAGACGTCACCAAGATGAAACTGCCGGCTGACGGCTTTGCCATCATGATGCACAAGGATGGTACCGTCATCGCCTACAAGGATGCCGCCAAGGCGATGAAGCCGGCCACCGAGATCGACAACGATCTGACCAATGCCCTGATCGATCAGAGCAAGGCGAGTCAGGGGCTGGTACCCGCCTACTTCGAGAGCGAAGCGCGTGACAAGCTGCTGTGGGCGACCGACATTCCCGATACCGACTGGGAGCTGGTACTGGTGCTGGACAAGGATACCCTTGAGGCGCCGCTCTCCTCCCTGCTGATGACCCAGCTCGGTCTGGCGTTGCTGGTGCTGGTGGGCAGCATCCTCGCCATCTCCTGGCTGGTCAGCATGCTGCTTGGCCCGCTCAGCAAGGTATCCCAGGCACTGGCTCGCATCGCTGACGGTAACGGTGACCTGACCCAGCGCATCAAGATCGACGCCAACGATGAAGTGGGCCAGCTGGCCAACAGCTTCAACCGCTTCGTCGGCAGCCAGCACCAGCTGATCGCCAATATCCGCCAGCTGGCCAACGAGCTGAACGCCGATGCCGAGCGCAGTCTGGTGACCAACCAGGCCGCCGTGGACGAGCTGCAGCGTCAGCAGCAGGAGGTGACCATGGTCGCCACTGCGGTCACCGAGATGGCAAGCGCCACCATGGAGATCGCCGGCAACGCCGAAAACACCGCCGCCGCTGCCCAGCAATCGACCATGAGCAGCGAACAGGGCAAGAAGCTGGTGCACAAGACTCGCGCCTCCATCAACAATCTGGCGCAAGAGGTGGGGCAGGCCACCGAGGTTATCGGCGAGCTGAGCCGTCATGCACAGGCCATCTCCGGCATTCTTTCCACCATTCAGGGCATTGCCGAGCAGACCAACCTGCTGGCACTGAACGCCGCCATCGAAGCGGCTCGTGCCGGTGAGCAGGGCCGCGGCTTTGCCGTGGTGGCCGATGAGGTGCGGGTGCTCTCCAAGCGTACCCAGGACTCCACCCAGGAGATCCACGCCACCATCGAGACCCTGCAGCAGACTACTGCCCGCGCGGTAAGCCTGATGCAGACCAGTCAGGGGCTGGCGGACAACAGCGTGCAGGATGCCGATGCCGCCGCAGCAGCGCTGGAGGAGATCACCCAGGCCGTATCGCTCATCTCCGACATGGCTGGCCAGATCGCCACTGCCGCCGAGGAGCAGACTCAGGTCACCGGCGAGATCACCCAGAACACCACCGCCATCAAGGATGTGAGTGACGAGATCACCGCCGCTGCGATGCGCGATCTGGATCAGGCCGAGAGCCTCAAGGGGCGGGCGACCGACCTCAACAAGCAGGTCTCGACCTTTATCCTGTAAGTTCTGAAGCGCGGCAGCACGGCCGCCCGAGAAAGCCCCGCACTCTGCCGAGTTCGGGGCTTTTTATTTATCTATCTCGCAGGAATGGCCGAACGAATGAGGTGCAGAAAGAGTGACGAGCCGAGGTCGCCCGCATGCAGAAATGGCAGAGCCCACCAAAGGTGGGCTCTGTTCTTATACGTCTGACAGGAAGGGGTATTAGAGGAATGGCATCGCCATAAACAGCTTGATCACCATGGCGTTGATGATGTCGATAAAGAAGGCGCCCACCATGGGCACCACCAGAAACGCCAGGTGGGAGGGGCCGAATCGCTGGGTGATGGCCTGCATGTTGGCAATCGCGGTCGGGGTGGCACCCAGACCAAAGCCGCAGTGACCCGCCGCCAGCACGGCTGCATCGTAATTTTTGCCCATGACCCGGAAGGTGACGAAGATGGCGTAGAGCGCCATCGCCACGGTCTGGGCGGCCAGCAGGATGAAGATGGGCAGCGCCAGACTGGCCAGATCCCACAGTTTCAGGCTCATCAGTGCCATCGCCAGGAACAATGACAGGCTGACGTTGCCCAGCAGCGATACTTCGCGATCGCTTACTTCATGCCAGTTGAAGAGAGTGAGCAGGTTGCGCAGCAGTACGCCGACAAACAGCACGCAGACGAAGATGGGCAGCTCCAGCGCACTCCCCTTGAGGTAGGCGGAAAGCAGCTCGCCCCCTTTCAGGCTGATGGCGATGAGGGCCAGCGTCTCGATCAGGCTGAAGGTGGTCAGCGGGCGCTCCATATCGGGCATCTCGAAGCCTTGCGGCGCGTCGTCGCGGTTGTGCTCCTCACCGGGCACTTCCACTTTTTTGACCAGATAGCGGGCTACCGGGCCACCGATCAGACCACCCAGCACCAGACCAAAGGTAGCGCAGGCGATGGCCAGCTCGGCGGCGGACTGCACCCCGTACTTCTCGGAGAAGGTGGCACTCCAGGCCGCGCCGGTACCGTGACCGCCGGAGAGGGTGATGGAGCCGGCCAGCAGCCCCATGTGGGGATCAAGGCCCAGCATGGTGGCCAGCGTGACCCCCAGACTGTTCTGCACCAGCAGCAGGCCGGTGACCACCATCAGGAAGGTGACCACCGCCTTGCCGCCGCGTTTCAGGCTGGCGAGATCGGCAGAGAGACCGATGGAGGCGAAAAATGCCAGCATCAGCGGGGTTTGCAGGCTGGTATCGAATTGCAGCTCCAGCTGCATGGTGGAGCGCAGCAGCAGCAGGATCAGGGCAACGACCAGACCACCTGCGACCGGTTTAGGGATGTTGAAGGTGCGCAGCAGTCCGACACGGGTGACCAGCATGCGGCCAAGCAGCAGTACCAGGGTGGCAGCGACCAGGGTTGCGTAGGAATCAAGTTGTAACATTCAGTACTCCCATGTTGATTGGCTGTGCCTTCGGGGTGAAGACTCACAGATTCAGCCGGGATAAAAACAGTGTGGCTTATGTGCCAGCAAAGAAGGGGAAACATCTCCCCGCCCCAGCAAATATGGGGCTTGTGCGGGCCTGAAATGCTCAGGCATCCAGATGAGATTTTAGTAAAATCCGGCGGATTGTAGCAAAAAGCATCGTTTAATTCCATCTTTGTCGTATTAATGCTCGTTTTAGTGTCTTATTGTGAAATTTAACACCATTGAGGTATGGCAACTAAACGCCGAAAAGGCGCAGAGAACGGCTGTCATTTGAGGCGTCAGTCTCTATAATTCGCCGGTTTCCAGCCCGCGGCGGAAACGGACGGGATCCGAGCAGTTGGTTCGCCCCGCATGGTTTATCATTCGCGGGTTTTCGGCCCACAGAGAGGAGAGGGTGTGAAGAAGTCCATCTACATCGCCTACACAGGCGGCACCATAGGGATGCAGCGTTCCGACCACGGTTATGTACCGATGGCGGGCTTTATGGAAGACTGTCTGGCGCGGATGCCCGAGTTCCATCGTCCCGAGATGCCGGATTACCATATCCACGAATATGCCCCTCTCATCGACTCCTCCGACATGACCCCGGCGGATTGGCAGCGCATCGCCGAGGATATTCGCGACAACTACGACAAGTACGACGGTTTCGTCATTTTGCACGGCACCGACACCATGTCGTTCACCGCCTCGGCGCTCTCCTTCATGCTGGAGGATCTGCACAAACCGGTCATCATCACCGGCTCCCAGATCCCGCTCGCCGAGCTGCGCTCCGACGGTCAGCAAAACTTGCTCAACGCCCTCTATATCGCGGCCAACTACCCGATCCACGAGGTGACGCTGTTCTTCAACAATCAGCTCTATCGCGGCAACCGCAGCAAGAAGGTGCACGCCGATGGCTTCCACGCTTTCGATTCGCCCAACTATCCGCCGCTGCTCAATGCCGGGATCGCCATTTCGCTGGAAGCGGGCGAGCTGGGCGTACCCTCCGAGCGGCCGCTGGTGCTGCACGACATCACCCCCCAGCCCATCGGCGTGGTGACCCTCTATCCGGGTATCTCCAGCGAGGTGATCGCCAACATCCTGCAACAGCCGGTGAAGGCGCTGATCCTTCTCTCGTTCGGGGTCGGCAATGCGCCGCAGAACCCGGCCATGCTGGCGCTGCTCTCCGAGGCATCAGCCCGCGGCGTTATCATCGTCAACCTGAGCCAGTGCCTGCACGGCAAGGTCAATATGGGGGGTTATGCCACCGGCAACGCCCTGTCGCGGGCCGGGGTGATCTCGGGCTTTGACATGACCGCCGAAGCGGCGCTCACCAAGCTCCACTTCCTGCTGAGTCAGGACTTGCCATCCCACCGGATTCGCGAGTTGATGCAGCAGTCGCTGCGTGGGGAGCTGACACCCTGAGAAACTGTCCGCGACCTTACTGCAAAGCCGTGATCAAGGCTCATGTGCTGCTCGGAATCCTCACGTATATCTATACGCTCCGGTTCCTGCGCTGCTCTTCACCTTGCTGACGTCTTCTCGCTACAGGTCGTGAACAGCTTCTGACCTCCCCACCATGGGGAGAGTGGAAAAAGAGGGGAGCCATTATGGCTCCCCTCTTTGCTGTGGCCGCCGCGAGCGGCCTGCCGGGTCAGGCTCAGTGGTTGAGGTCGACCCGCACTATCTCTTCCTCGTCGCGATACTGACGCTTGAGCTCGCTCTTGCTCTTCATCACGATCTCGCCGTCGCGGCCGATGTTCATGTGCTCCGGGTTGTCGAGGTGCATCGCCTGCCAGGCCATCACGGCTTGCAGCGATGTGGCTTTCTGCTCGTCGGTCAGGGGCTTGCCATCGGGCCACTTGCCCAGCTCGACTGCGGTCTTGAGCCGCTCGTACACCTCTGCGGGCATCTGCCTGATTGCTTGCAAAAACTCACCCTGTTGAAACGACATCCGGCCTTCTCCTTGAACTATTGAGCCATAAACTCCGGGGTCAGCCCGGCAGATCCTGGCGGGCTATGCAGGTAGATCCTGGCGGACTACGCCAGCCATCTGCTCCATCACCCGCACTACCTGACAACTGTACCCGAACTCGTTGTCATACCATACGTAGAGCACGCAGTGATCCCCCTCGGCGATGGTCGCCTGGGAGTCGACGATGCCCGCATAACGGGAACCCACCATGTCGGAGGAGACCAGCTCGGTGCTGGCGCTGAAGTCGATCTGGCGATGCAGGGCCGAGCTTAGCGCCATCTGCTGCAGATAGGCGTTGAGGCTCTCCCGATCGGTGGCCTGCTCCAGCGACAGATTGATGATGGCCAGCGAGACGTTGGGGGTCGGCACCCGGATGGCGTTGCCGGTCAGCTTGCCCTTGAGTTCCGGCAGCGCCTTGGCCACCGCCTTGGCGGCGCCGGTGCTGGTCATCACCATGTTGAGGGCGGCGCTGCGACCGCGGCGCTCGCCTTTGTGATAGTTGTCGATGAGGTTCTGATCGTTGGTGTAGGAGTGGACCGTCTCCACGTGGCCGTGGCGGATGCCGTACCGCTCCTGCATCACCTTGAGCACCGGGGTGATGGCGTTGGTGGTGCAGGAGGCGGCGGAGATGATCCTGTCATCCGGGCCTATCACCTCATGGTTGACCCCGAACACCACGTTCTTCATCTCCCCCTTGCCGGGAGCGGTCAGCAGCACCTTGCCGGCACCGCGCGCTTTCAGGTGCTCGGAGAGACCCGCCTCATCGCGCCAGACCCCGGTGTTGTCGACGATCAGCGCATCGTGAATGCCGTAGGCGGTGTAGTCGATGTCGGCCGGGCTGTTGGCGTAGATCACCTGAATGAAGGTGCCGTTGGCGATAATGGCGCTGCGCTCCAGATCCACCTCGATGGAGCCGTTGAAGGGGCCGTGCACCGAGTCGCGGCGCAGCAGGCTGGCGCGTTTCTCCAGATCTCCGTCGCGACCGCCACGCACCACGATGGCGCGCAGGCGCAGCGGATTGGCGGCGCCGGTGCGCTCGATGAGCAGGCGGGCCAGCAGGCGGCCGATGCGGCCAAAGCCGTAGAGCACCACGTCGGTCGGCTGCGGCATCTGGCTGCGGCCAAGGGCCGGTGCCAGTCGCGCTTGCAGATAGTCCTCGATCCCCGCCTCATCCTGATGATCCTGCCAGTAACCGACCGCCAGCTTGCCAAGGTCTACCTCGGCGGCGGTGGGTTTGAGGGCAACGATGGCCTGGAGCAGGGGGAAGCTTTGCTGGATGGGGAGTGGAGCGCCCTGGTGGCGGCGAACGACCCGGTGGGCCTTGAGGATATCGATGGTGGAGGCGTTTTGCAGCGGGCGGCCGTAGAGGGTGATCTCGACCCCTTGTTGTCGGTAGAGGCGACCAATCAAGGGCTGCATGGCTTCGGCGAGCTCCTGGCTCTCCTGCCACGTTTGCAGATAGTGCTCGTGGGTCATTGACCAGATCCTTTATTTCACGTTGTTGGTGCAAATAGAAAATTCGTCGAATGCAGATCAGTGTAGGGGTGTCGATTTCGTTATAGTATTCTGCAATCGCGGCCTTATACGGCGCGCGCATTGTAATGGATATGTAACCGGTTTGCTAGCCGAAGGTGGCCACATAAGACTCCAGTTGTTGCCAGTCACTGTTATCAACCAGATGTGAGCCATGATCCCCACAGCCCTGCGACAACCTCTCTTTATCCTCTCGGCCGGCCTTGCCGTCGCCGGTTGCGATAACGATCGGCTCCACACCATCTGCGGCAATCACCCCGAGCTCTGTCAGGATCTGGTGGACGACGGCTGGTGCCGCTACGAGCGCACCGATGTCATCCGCAGCCGCTTCTATCTGCAAGAGGAGCAGGGCGATCGCCGCAGCTACGAGCTGATGCGCAGTCTGGAGCGTTACATCAAGTGCGCCGAGCACTCCACCAACATCGAGTACAAGCGGGCCCGCGAGCAGAAGAGCCCGCGGGTGGAGGGAATGCTGGCCGCCGGCGATCAGCTGGCCCGGCTCGATGCGGCGACCCGCAACTCGCAGGATCCCTACCTGCTGCTCTGGCACTGGACCAACAACAGTAACGAGCGGGCTCGCCAGCAGTTTCTGGCGCAGGAGGGGAGCAAGGGGCTGGAAGAGCCCGACCTGCAGCTGGTGCTGGCCGGTATCTATGCCAAGAGCGAGCCGGACAAGGCCATTGCCATCCTGCACCACGGCCTCTCCCTCTATCGCGAGGGGGAACAGGTCAACAGCCGTCTGCTCACCTCCCTCAGCACCCTCTACATGGGCCAGAAGCAGTATGAGCAGGCCTATCTGTGGGGCAAGGTGAGCGAAGCCTTCCCGAACAACCCCGAGGTCTCCGCCAAGCGTTTTGGCCTCTACTACAGCCTGAGCAAACCCCGTCAGGATGCCCTCGATGCCCAGGCGGCCGAGATCGTCCGGCAACTGCAAGGCGGCAGCTACCGACCCTGAGGAGATAATGAGCAACCCATCCGGGGCCAGTGTCTGGCCCGAGCCCTTCGACCTCTCGTTTGTGCATGGCGAGATAACCACCGATGGCCGCACTCTGGAGCGCCTCACGGTGCGCGCCGTGGTGCTGCGCGGCGACGAGCTGCTGCTGGTTCACTCGCGGGTCAACGGCGATCTGATGTTCCCCGGTGGCGGCATCGAGGCGGGGGAGAGCCACCATGTGGCGCTGGCCCGCGAGCTGCTGGAGGAGTGCGGCGCCGAGCTGCTGGACGTTGGCGCCCTGCTTGGCGAGACCCGCGAGTATCGTGCCGCCCGCGAGCTGGGGTTCGATGCCTACTGCATCCGCTCGCTCTACTATCTGTGCCGGATTGGCGAGCAGCTGGTAGCGCCGCAGCCGCAGCCCTACGAGATCCGGCTTGGCTTTGTGCCGGGCTGGTTTGCGATCGACGAGGCGCTGCAGACCAACAAGACCCAGCTGGCGGGGCCATGCCCCCAGTGGACGGCGCGGGAAACCCGGGTGCTGGCCCAGTTGCAGCGCTGGCATCAGCAGGGGCGCTTCGAGGAGGAGTGACCATCAGGAGTGACAAGGGGGGCGCTACGCCTCTCTTGGTCGTCTATATCGGGGGTGGTATCGCGCCTCGCCTGCTCGTGTAGCAGACGGCTTCATGGCTCAGATTGTTGCAAATAAATCGGTTGGAATTTTCTGTCTGTTGCACTGGCGAGACAATCTTGCCTTGTCAGTGCACCCGGCTTGCCAGCCATGATGGCCAGAAAGCAGTGCCCGATCTGCCGTCATACCAGTTAAACAGATGCTTGCGGGGGGCGTCGGCAGCCTGATAGCAGCATCAGCCCGTCCAGAGATGAGCCATAAAAAGAGCTGAGCCATAAAAAAGAGCGCCTCGGGGCGCTCTTTTTGTTGCTGCTGGCGCAAGGAGGGGGTGTTTGACCCCTCTTTGCTGCGAGGTTATTTAACCTCTTCGCCCTTGGCTTGCAGATCCGCGTGGTAGGAGGAGCGCACGAAGGGGCCGCAGGCAGCGTGGGTAAAGCCCAGCTCCATGGCGACATCTTTCAGCTCGTCGAACTCTGCGGGCGGCACGTAGCGCTTCACCGGCAGGTGGTGGCGGCTTGGCTGCAGATACTGGCCCAGAGTCAGCATGTTGACGCCGTGGGCGCGCAGATCTTTAAGCACCTCGACGATCTCTTCGTTGGTCTCGCCAAGGCCCATCATCAGACCGGACTTGGTCGGTACGTGGGGGTGCATCTCCTTGATGCGACGCAGCAGCTCCAGCGACCACTTGTAGTCGGCACCCGGGCGGGCAACGCGATACATGCGCGGGGCGGTTTCCAGGTTGTGGTTGAACACATCCGGCGGGGTCTCGCGGAACACCTCAAGGGCCTGCTCCATCCGGCCGCGGAAGTCCGGGGTCAGGATCTCGATGCGGGTCTGCGGGCTGTGCTCGCGGATCTCGCGGATGCAGTCGGCGAAGTGCTGGGCACCGCCGTCGCGCAGATCGTCGCGGTCCACCGAGGTGATCACCACGTACTTGAGGTTCATCTCCTTGATGGTCAGCGCCAGCTTCTTCGGCTCTTCCGGATCGAGGGGGAGTGGACGGCCGTGGGCCACGTCGCAGAAGGGGCAGCGACGGGTGCAGATGGCGCCCATGATCATGAAGGTGGCGGTGCCATGGTTGAAGCACTCCGCCAGATTGGGGCAGGAGGCCTCTTCACATACCGAGTGCAGCTTGTTCTTGCGCAGGGTGCTCTTGATGTGCTCGATCTTCTGGCTGGAGGGAGGCAGCTTGATCCGCATCCAGTCCGGCTTGCGAAGAAGTTCCTCGTTGGGATCCGGCATGAATTTCACCGGGATCAGGGCCATCTTGTCGCCATCGCGCAGCTTGACGCCCGGCTCCATACGAACGGGTTTGCTCATGATTCACTCTCGGTGTTTGTTATTGTTTGATAGCCAATCAGGCGGGCCAGCTCGGCCACCAGAATGGATTGCGCCTCGGCCACGCTTTGCGGGCCGCCCAGGGCGCTGGTCTGGGTCATGGCCATGCCCGCATAGCCGCACGGATTGATGTGCAGGAAGGGGGTCATGTCCATGTTGATGTTGAGGGCCAGCCCGTGGAACGAGCACCCCTTGCGGATGCGCAGGCCGAGCGAGGCCAATTTGGCCTCCATGCCGAGGTCGTTTTTCACATAGACCCCGGGAGCATCAGCCTTGGCGTAGGCGGTGATATCGCTTTTGGCCAGGGTGTTGATGATGGCCGTCTCCAGCGCAGTCACCAGCTCGCGCACCGAAAACTTGCAGCGGCGTACATCCACCAGAACGTAGAGCACCAGCTGGCCCGGGCCGTGATAGGTCACCTGACCGCCGCGATCGCTCTGCACCACCGGGATATTGCCGGGGTTGAGCAGGTGTTCGGCCTTGCCGGCCTGACCCTGGGTGTAGACGGGGTCGTGCTCGACCACCCAGAACTCGTCCGGGGTGTCGCCGGTGCGGTTGTCGGTGAAGGCTTTCATGGCGTCCCATACCGGCTGGTAGGGGCGGCGACCCAGATGTCTGACGATAAGCGTGTTCTGGGCGGGGATCCCGGATGACATGGCTTCCTCACGGCGGCTCAATGGCCAAAAACAGTCGCCCCGCAGAACGGGGCGAGAGAGACATTACAGTACGTACTTCACCAGCTCGATCTTGCCAAGGGCGGTGTACATCGCTTCGATGTGCTCCTTGCTCTGGGCAGTCACGGTCACGCGAACCGAGTGGTAGTTGCCCTTGGAGCTGGGCTGGACGGTCGGGCTGTAGGTGCCGGGGGCGTGCTGCTGCAGCACTTCAACCACCATGTCCGGCAGCGCCGGGTCGGCAATGCCGAGTACCTTGAACGGGAATTTGCAGGGAAACTCCAGCAGTTCGTCAAACTTGGTATTCATTTACTCACCTTTGGGTGTCTTCATGGCGTCGTCACGGGATGACGCACTCTTGTTTGGCGCTTGGCCGATGGCCCGCGAGGGCCGCCATCTCAAGTCTATATGGGCATGGCCCGTGCCGGGATCAAGGCCCGGATCGTCAGACATGAGTGGGGGTGGTGCTTTTTACCACAAATCGGCATGGGGCGGAACCTGCAGTTTACAGGGTTATTCACTGGCTAGAGCCACCAGAAACAGCAGCGGCGCCTGTTGGCGCCGCTGTATGGTGAGGATTGTGCGTCCCGATTACTTGAACCAGCTGGAGACCAGCATCACCAGGTAGTCCCACAGACGGCTCATCAGGCCACCCTCTTGCACATCTTCCAGGGCAACCAGCGGAACCTGCTTGATCTCCTTGTCACCCTGTTTCAGGAACACGGTACCGACGCGCTGACCCTTGGCCAGCGGCGCTTTCAGTTCGCTCTCAAGCTGGAAGTCTGCTTTGAGGTTGTTGCCCTGACCGCGGGTGACCAGCACGGAGATATCCTTGTCGACGCCCAGTTTCACTTCCGGCTTGTCACCCATCCAGATCTTCTGGGTGACCAGTACGGTGCCCGCCTTGTAGGGGGTCAGGCTCTGGAAGAAACGGAAGCCGTAGGTGAGCAGCTTCTTGCTCTCGGCGGCGCGGGAGGCTTCGCTGTTGGCACCCAGCACCACGGCGATCAGGCGCATGCCTTCGTTGTTGGTGGCGGAGGAGACCAGGTTGTAGCCGACCTGGCTGACGTGGCCGGTCTTGATGCCGTCAACTTGCAGGGACTGATCCCACAGCAGACGGTTGCGGTTGTGCTGGGTGATGCCGTTGAAGACGAAAGACTTCTGGGAGTAGATCTTGTACTCCTCCGGCAGGTCGCGGATCAGCGCCTGACCCAGACGGGCCATGTCGTGAGCGGTACTGTAGTGACCTTCCGCATCCAGACCGTGCGGGTTCATGAAGTGGCTGTCTTTCATGCCGAGCTTGGCGGCCCAGCTGTTCATCAGGCTGGCAAAGGAGTCGGTGCTGCCGGCCAGGAATTCGGCCATGGCGACGCAGGCGTCGTTGCCGGACTGGATGATGATGCCCTTGTTCAGGTCATCGACGGAGACCTGCTTGCCCACCTCGATAAACATCTTGGAGGAGTCGGAGTAGTTCTTGGACCAGGCGTTCTGGCTGATGGTCACCATGTCGGTGCGCTTGATGTTCCCCTTCAGCAGCTCCTGGCCGATGATGTAGGAGGTCATCATCTTGGTCAGACTGGCGGGCGGCAGGCGCTCTTCGGCGTTCTGCTCGGCCAGCACCTGACCGGAGTAGTAGTCGATCAGAATATGGGCCTTGGCGGAGATCTCGGGTGCGGCGGGAACAACAACCGGGTTGCTGTTCGGAGTAGGAGCCGGCATCGGGGTATTGGCCTGAGCGGTGGCGCTGATCAGTGAGGCCAGAAGAACTGAACGGGCAAATTTGGACATCTTGAAATTCCTGCGATCCAGATGGGGATAAAATGCGGGCCTAACTATACCAGATGCGCCCGCAGGTTATAGCCCGACATGGCGATCAGAACTGGTTTTTTATCCATCACTTAACGCCAGCACGCCATAAAACGACGTGATGGCGGTAAGTAAGCGGTTAGTCACACCCGCAGCAAAAGGGTAATGATCAGGGAACGATAAAGGCCTGTTCGAGGCCACCCTGACGCACTTTTTCCAATGTTGCGGCTTGCTGGTCGGCCGCAACAGGGCCAATCAGCACCCGGAAAATGGCGCCATGGCTATCGATCCGGTAGGGGAGGCCATAACGCTGGGTCATCACCTTGCCCATCGCCTCGGCCCGCTGCTGGGAGCCGCTGGCCAGTACCTGGATCATCTTGCCGTCACCGCTGCTGGCAGGGGCTGCCGCCTTGGCCGGTGCCGCTTTGGCTGGTTGGGCTGCGGGTGCCTTGACGGGCGCCGCTTCTGCGGCCGGCGCAGCCATGGCGAGCTCGGTCGGTTGACCGATGAAGCCATCCTGTGACATCGCCTGAGGTGCAGCGGCGGCAGCCGGGGCGGTCGGCGTCATCTCGATGGGCTTCATCGGCTCCATGATCACCATCTGATCCGGGGTGTCGTTGATGAGTTCGAGCCGCACCCGCGCCTCGCCCCCCTCGATCATTTCGAGTTGTTTGGCGGCGGCGGGGGAGAGGTCGATGAGACGACTGCTGTCAAACGGGCCGCGATCGTTGACTCGCACTATGGTCTCCAGCCCGTTGTCCAGATTGGTGACCCGCACGTAGCTTGGCAGCGGCAGGTTGCGGTGGGCGGCGCTGAACAGCTTGCTGTCCTGCACGTCGCCATTGGCGGTCTTCTGGCCATCGAGGGAGGGGGAGAGCCAGCTGGCTGTGCCCTCTTCGCTGTAGTGCTTGATATCGCGCCACACCTCGAATTTCTCCTGACCGCGCCAGTAGTCCCGGTTGCCGCTGGTGCTCAGGGGTTCGGGACGCGGAATGGCGCCGGTGGCTTGCGGGATCTCGATAACGGGCGGTTTGCTGGCGGGCGGCAGATCGACCGGGGCGGACTGTTCCGGCTGGCTGCTACTGCAGGCGGCCAGCAACAAGCTCAGGCTGAGCGGGAGGAGTTTGTGACGAAGATGCATACGCTTCCTGAATGGCTTGGCTAAGTTGATACACCGCCATCGCGTAGAGCGGGCTGCGATTGTAGCGGGTGATCACATAAAAGTTATGCCGTGCGACCCAGTATTCCGGTCCATCGGCTTGATCAAATGCCAGTAACTTGACCGGCGTCTGCGGGGCCAGCGGCGTGGCGAGCTCAATCCCTGCCGCCGCCAGTTCTGACCACTGTTGTGTCAGCTCGGGCTCTCGCCTGAGCAGGGGATCAACCGCCATCAGCCCGATCTGGGCCGGCTCGACCACCGCTTCACCCCAGCGCCACTGGTGGCTGGCGAAGTAGTTGGCCACGCTGCCGATGGCATCGGCCGGATTGGCGAAGAGATCCCGTTTGCCATCGCCGTCAAAATCGACGGCGTAGTGGCGATAGCTGGAGGGCATGAACTGCCCCATCCCCATGGCCCCGGCATAGGAGCCCTTGAGGGTATCGAGTTGCCACCCCTCCTCTTTGGCCAGCAACACCAGCTGGGCAAACTCCTTGGCAAAGAAATCGCTGCGCTCGGGGTAGTGAAACCCCAGGGTGTAGAGGCTGTCCAGCACCGGATGACGGCCCATCTGGCGACCGTAGAAGGTCTCGATGCCGATGATGGCCACGATAAGCGAGGCCGGTACCCGATAGGTCTGCTCGGCTCGCGCCAGCGTGGCGGCATGCTGCTGCCAGAACTGCAGGCCATCCCGGATGCGATCCGGGGTGACGAACAGCGGCCGGTAGCGGTGCCAGGGCTTGGCCTCCCATGGCCGGCTGATGGTGTCGAGCACCTCCTGCCTTAGTCGGGCGCTGGCCACAGCCGCCTGCAACTCGGCCAGCGGCACTTGCTGCTGTTCGGCGAGCAGGGCAAGCCTGTCCGGTGCCACAGCGGCGGTTGCCATTGAGGCAAACAGGGCAAGGGAGAATCCAACCCGTCTCATCAGGCAAGCAGTCTTCTATGAGTCTGGATGGACATCAGGATACCGAATCCGGCCATCAGGGTCACCATGGAGGTGCCGCCATAGCTCACCAGCGGCAGGGGCACCCCTACCACCGGCAGGATGCCGCTAACCATGCCCATGTTGACGAACACATAGACGAAGAAGGTGAGGGTGATGGCGCCACCCAGCAGCCGTTCAAAGCTGTTCTGGGCCTGCATCGAGATAAACAGGCAGCGGCTGATGACGTAGAGATAGAGCACCAGCAGCAGCGCTACCCCCACCAGACCGAACTCCTCGCTGAATACCGCGAAGATAAAGTCGGTGTGGCGTTCGGGCAGAAACTCGAGCTGGGACTGGGTTCCCTGCAGCCACCCCTTGCCAAAGACACCGCCGGAGCCGATGGCAATCTTGGACTGGATGATGTGATAGCCGCGGCCGAGCGGATCTTTCTCCGGATCGATCAACATCATGACCCGCTGGCGCTGATAGTCGTGCATCAGGAAGAACCAGAGCACCGGCATAAAGGCCGCGATCAGCAGCACCGCCAGTCCGATCAGCCACCAGCTGAGCCCCGCCAGAAAGATGACGAAGAAGCCGGAGGCCGCTACCAGAATGGAGGTGCCAAGGTCGGGCTGGGCGGCAATCAACAGGGTCGGCAGCAGCACCATGATGAGGGCTATCACCACGTGGCTGAGTTTGGGGGGGAGCGAGTGACGGCTGAGCCAGGCTGCGACCATGATGGGCATGGAGAGCTTCATCACCTCGGAGGGCTGGAACTTCATAAAGCCCAAGTCGAGCCAGCGCTGGGCACCCTTGCCGATATGGCCGAACACGTCCACCGCGATGAGCAGCAGCACTACCCCGACAAACAGCGGCACCGACCAGCGGGCATAAAGGGAGGGCGGCAGCTGGGCCATACCGATCATCAGGGCGAAGGCGAGTCCGCCGCGCACCAGCTGGCGCACGATGGAGTCCATATCCTGGCCGGAGGCGGAGTAGAGCACCACCATCGAGAGGGCGATGACGGCCAGCAACCCCAACAGCAGGGGCAGGTCGATGTGCAGCTTGTACCAGATACTCTGCTGGCGGGCTGAATTACTCATTGGTAGCAACCTCACTCGGTTTGGACGGCTTTTCCGGTGCCGGTGGCAGTTGGGGTTCGGGTGGCAGCAGGAAGGCATCCATCATCTGGCGTGCGATGGGGGATGCTGCACGGCCACCACCACCACCAATGGAGTTCTCCAGCACCAGCGCAACGACCGCCTTGGGGGCTTCAAAGGGGGCGTAAGCGACGAATAGCGCATTGTCGCGATGCTCCGCCTTGACGGTTTTGATGTTGTAGACCTGGTTCTCTTTCAGACCGACCACCTGAGCGGTGCCCGACTTGCCACCCGAGGAGTAGGGGGCCTTGGCAAACGACAGGCGACCACTGCCTTCGCTGCCATGGTTGACGCGCCACATCCCCTCTTGCGCCACTTTCCAGAAGCTGTCGTTCTTGAGCTTGAGGGCGATGTTGGGGTTGACCGGGGCATCGACCACGCCCGCCTGCGAGGCGGTGCTCTTGAGCAGGTGCGGGGTGACGTCGTGACCGTTCTGGGTCAGGATGCTGATCGCCTTGGCCAGCTGCAGCGGGGTGGCGCTCCAGTACCCCTGACCGATACCGATGGAGATGGTGTCACCCTGATACCAGGGCTGGCGCCAGCGAGCCATCTTCCAGTCCCGCGACGGCATCACCCCCTTGCTCTCCTCATAGAGGTCGACACCGGTGTACTGACCGAAGCCGAATTTGGTCATGTAGCTGTGGATCTTGTCGATGCCGACCCGGTAGGCGAGATCGTAGAAGTAGGTGTCGGCCGATACCTCGATGGCGCGATAGACATCGAGCCAGCCATGACCCCAGCGGCGCCAGTCGCGGAACTTCTTGGTGGTACCGGGAATGGAGAAGCTGGGGCCGCCGAAGTAGCGATAGCCGGGGGTGATGGCCCCTTCGTTGAGACCCATGATGGACATCATGGGTTTGACGGTGGAGGCGGGGGCATAGATGCCCTGGGTGGTGCGGTTGACCAGCGGCCGCGCCGGATCGTTGAGCAGCGCCGAGTAGTTGGGGCCCGAGATGCCGGTCACGAACAGGTTGGGGTCGTAGCTCGGGCTCGACTCCATGGCCAGAATGGCGCCGGTCTTGGGATCCATCATCACGATGGCACCGCGCTGGCCGGCCAGCAATTGCTGGGCCTTGAGCTGCAGCCGCACATCGATGTTGAGGTAGATATCCTTGCCGGGAACCGGGGGCTGGAACTTGAGGGTGCGGACAATCCGGCCGCGGTTGTTGACCTCGACCTCCTGATAGCCCGCCACGCCGTGCAGCTCATCCTCGTAATACTTCTCCACCCCCTGCTTGCCGATATCCTTGGTGGCGGCGTAGTTGGCGAGCTTGTCTTCCTTGTCGAGGCGCTCCACGTCGCGGGTGTTGATCTTGGCCACGTAGCCCAGCGCATGGGTGAGGGTGTCGCCAAACGGGTAGTAGCGCTTGAGGTAAGCCTCGATGCTGGCACCCGGGTAGTTGTGCTGGTTGACCGAAAAGAGCGCCACCTGATACTCGGTCAGCTTCTCGTAGAGGGCGACCGGCTTGAAGCGGCGCTGGCGCTTCACTTCAGCCAGAAACTTCTCTTTTGTTCCCTCCGGCAGACCCAGCAGGGCGACTAGCTCATCGGCGGTTTTGGCCAGATCCGGCGTCTCTTCGGGGACAATCTCCAGACTGTAGACGGGGCGGTTTTCCGCCAGCAGCACGCCGTTGGTGTCATAGATGAGGCCGCGCGGCGGCGCCACCGGCACCACCCGGATGCGGTTGGAGTTGGAGCGGGTCTGGTAGGTGTCGTAGGACTCTACCTGCAGGTAATAGAGATTGCCCAGCAGCACCAGCATCAGCACGACGATGCCGATGTAGGCTACCAGAGTGCGCCGGAAGAACAGATTGCCCTCGGCACTGTGATCGCGCATCTCGATGCGTTGTTTCAGCATGCCTTTACCTCAGAACCATTGGGGCAATAACAGCAGGAGCGGCATTGTTCACTCTCTGTGATTCGCATGTGTGTCGGGGAGGGTGAGCCACATCCTGGTTCACTCCCTGTGATACGGGTGATTGGTGGTAATGCTCCAGGCACGGTAGAGGCTCTCGGCGACCAGTACCCGCACCAGCGGGTGGGGCAGGGTCAGCGGCGAGAGCGACCAGCTCTGCTCGGCGGCCGCCTTGCACTCCGGCGACAAGCCTTCCGGCCCGCCTACCAGCAGGGCGACATCGCGGCCATCGAGCTTCCACGCCTCCAGCTGGGTAGCCAGCTGCTCCGTGGTCCATGGCTTGCCCGGAATGTCGAGGGTGACGATGCGCGAGCGCCCCGCGGCAGCCAGCATGGCCTCCCCCTCTTTTTGCAGAATGCGGGGAATATCGGCATTTTTGCCCCGTTTGCCGGCGCCAATCTCCACCAGCTCGAACGGCATGTCTTTCGGGAAGCGGCGGCGATACTCTTCAAAGCCATGCTCTACCCAGGCGGGCATCTTGGTGCCCACCGCGATCAACTGAATCTTCATGTCGGTACTTTGCTGCTCTCGTTATTGCGTGTTCACTTGAGCGGCACCGCCCCACAGTTTTTCCAGCTGGTAGAAGTCACGATGTTCATCCTGCATCACATGCACGATCACCGATCCCATATCTACCAGTACCCACTCTCCGCTCAGCTCGCCTTCCACGCTCAGCAGGTCGAGCCCGGCATGACGGGCTTCACTGGCCAGATGGTTGGCGATGGCGCAGACGTGACGGTTGGAGTTGCCGGAGCAGACGATCATGGTGTCAGTGATGCTGGATTTGCCGCGTACATCGAGGGTGATGATATCGCGGCCTTTCATGTCATCAATCTTGTCGATGATAAAGGCGTGAAGTTCTTGGCCTTGCAATGAGTATCTCCTGTATTCCGGCGCCTGACAGCGTGAGGGCGGCGGATTATATCATGGTCACTCCCGTTTCCTACCGGAACGGGACAGCTGGGGAGTCTTACCGGCAGATGGCGCGGTAGAGCCCCTGTTGATCAATATAGTGCGCAACCGGCTCGGGCAAGAGGTAGCGGGGATCTTCTCCCGCCGCCAGCAGCTCGCGCAGCCGGGTAGCAGACAATTCAATGGGTTGGTTGCTGGCCAACCAGATATGGCCTGCCCGTTGCCGGTGCAGTGTGGCTACCTCTTTGACCTGATGACGGGCCAGCAGTTCAGCTAGTTCGGCCGGATAATCGGGTTGCCAGCCGGGGCGGGTGCTCACCACCAGATGGGCATAGTCGAGCAGCTCCCGCCAGCGGTGCCAGCCGGGCAGGCCAAGCAGCGAGTCCATCCCCATCAAGAAGCAGAGCGGCGTATCTGGCAGCTCCTGACGCAGCTCAATCAGGGTATCGATGGTGTAGGAGGGCTTGTCGCGCCAAAGCTCCCGGTCATCCACCACGAAGTGGCGGTTCTCTGCCGCCGCCAGCCTGACCATGGCCAGACGCTGCTCGCTGGAGCAGTGTGGGTTGGCGCGGTGGGGCGGTATATGGTTCGGGATCAGCCGCACTTCGGCCAGACCAATGGCATCGCGCGCCTCGATGGCGGGGCGCAGATGGCCGATATGGATAGGGTCGAACGTGCCCCCCAGCAGGCCAATGGGCGCCTTTAGCATGGCGTACTCTCCATCGCCATCGCCATCGCCATCGGCAGGGGCGTACCATCGCGAAAGCCGAGGGCTATGGTCTGCAGCATCAGCCAGGCCTGCTCGGTATCAAAGCGGCGCTGGGCGTCATCCAGTTGTGCCATCAGCTGCCACAGCTGCTGCAGCTTGGCGAAGGGAAGCCGGGTCAGCGCCTGTTGAATGAGCTGCTGGCGGCTCTGCCAGATGCGCAGGCGACTGAAGTGCTCCCCCAGTGGCTGGCCGTTGCGCATCGCCAGCGACAGCTCGGTCAGCTGCTCCAGCTCGCGGCAGAGGGTCCATGCCAGCATCCCCGGCTCGGTGCCTTCGGCCCGAAGTGCCGCCAGAATGCGCTGGGCCCGGTTCACTTTTCCCTCCAGCAGGGTATCGACCAGCTGGAACGGGGTGAAGTGGGCGTGGCGGATGATGGTCTCCTGCAGATAGGTGACGCTGATGGGTTGTGGCGGCGAGAGCAGGGTCAGCTTCTCGATCTCCTGACTGGCGGCCAGCAGGTTACCCTCGTAGGAGTGGCACATGAAGTTGATGGCATCGGGCAGCGCCTTGAGGCCAAAGCGCTGGAAGCGGGCGCTCATCCAGCGTGGAAAGAACTTGGGCTCCGGGTGGTTGACCGGCACATAGGTGCCGATCTGGTAGAGCTTGTCGAACCAGGCTGCCTTCATCTGGGTCTGGTTGAGACGACCGCCGCTCAGTACCAGCAGCAGGTCGGGGTGGAGCTGCTTGCCAATGTCGCTGATACGGGCAGCGAGATCCTTGTCGACCTTGGCGGGCAGTTCCAGTTCAATGATTTGGCGGGCAGAAAAAAGGCTCATTGCCTGACAGGCGTCGTAGACCTGATTCCAGTCCAGCCCCTGTTCCACCACGAAGGTGTGGCGTTCATCGAATCCCTGTTTGCGGGCGACCTGACGGATGGCGTCGATGGCTTCCAGTCGCAGCAGGGGTTCGTCACCAAAAACGAGATAGCAGGGCCGAAGCCCTGCTTTGAGGTGGTCACCAAACTGTTCCGGGTAGATCCGCATCAGAAGCTGACCTGACTCAACTGCCGGATCACCTGGTTGGCCGCCTGCTCCTGCATCTCGCGGTTGAGCTGCTCCTGCTCACGAGAGGAGGCGAGCGCTGCATCCGGCTTGTTGAGGAAGCTGCGGTTGAAGTTGATGGGGAAAACCTGAGTCGGCTTGCCCGGCACCGAGACGGTGAACTGGGTGCTGAATCCCAGCACATACTCGGTGTCGACACCCTGTGCGTTGACCGAGGCGACCTGACTGCTGGCACCGATGCCGCCCAGGGTCAGTACCGGGATCCCCTCCTTGTCGGCCAGGGTAACCCCTGACGCCTTGAGGCGGGTGGTGACCATCCGGTAGAAGTCGCTCTTGTTGTCGCCCACGACCTTCATGGTCTTCAGCTCGGCCGGAATGCCGGTGCCACGCATGTGAAAACCGCAGCCTTGCAGCAGCAGGGCTGCCAGCACGATGGCCATCCAGCGGGTGAAGATGGTGCCCATAGAAAATCCTCTTTGCATTAAGGGAAAGCGGCGGGCGCAGGGCCCGCCGTTATCATCCGTTTGCTGTTACAGATTGGCAACGCTCGTTGGCGATCAATCAGTTGGCGACAATGTTGAGCAGCTTGCCCGGTACATAGATCACCTTGCGCACAGTCAGACCGTCGGTGAACTTCTGCACGGAGGCATCGGCCATGGCCAGCTTCTCGACATCAGCTTGGCTGATTTCGGCCGGAACGGTCAGCTTGCCGCGCATCTTGCCGTTGATCTGCACCACTACCAGCTTCTCGGTCTCGACCATGGCCGCTTCATCGGCCACCGGCCATGCAGCGTGATCCACGTCGTCGCCCTTGCCCAGCATCTTCCACAGCTCGAAGCCGATGTGCGGGGTGATGGGGTAGAGCATGACCACCACAGCTTCCAGCGCTTCCTGCATCAGAGCGCGGTCCTGCTCGTCGTTGCCGAGTTTGGAGAGATTGTTCATCAGCTCCATGATGGCGGCAATGGCGGTGTTGAAGGTCTGACGGCGACCCACGTCGTCGCTCACCTTGGCGATGGTCTTGTGCAGTTCGCGGCGTACCGCTTTCTGCTCGTTGGAGAGGGCAGCCAGATCCAGCGCAGCAACGGCGCCACCAGAGACGTGCTCGAAGGTGGTACGCCACAGGCGACGCAGGAAGCGCTGGGCACCCTCTACGCCGGAGTCGGACCACTCCAGGGTCATCTCGGCCGGAGAGGCGAACATCATGAACAGACGGACGGTATCGGCGCCGTAACGCTCGACCATCAGCTGCGGGTCGATGCCGTTGTTCTTGGACTTGGACATCTTGGTCATGCCGGAGTGGATGACTTCGCGGCCCTCGTTATCGATGGCCTTGGTGATGCGACCCTTCTCGTCACGCTCTACCTTGACGTCGGTCGGGCTGACCCAGACGTTGCCGCCCTTCTCGTCTTTGTAGTAGAAGGCGTCGGCCAGCACCATGCCCTGACAGAGCAGACGCTTGAACGGCTCGTCGCTGTTCACCAGACCTGCGTCACGCAGCAGCTTGTGGAAGAAGCGGGCGTAGAGCAGGTGCATACAGGCGTGCTCAATGCCGCCGATGTACTGATCCACCGGCAGCCAGTGGTTGGCCGCCGCCGGGTCCAGCATGCCCTTGTCGTAGTCCGGAGAGCAGTAGCGCGCGTAGTACCAGGAGGACTCCATAAAGGTGTCGAAGGTATCGGTTTCGCGGAATGCTTCCTGACCGTTGTAGGTGGTCTTGGCCCACTCGGCATCGGCCTTGATCGGGCTCTGGATACCATCCATCACCACATCTTCCGGCAGCAGTACCGGCAGCTGGTTTTCCGGCGTCGGCACTACTGTGCCGTCAGCCAGAGTCAGCATCGGGATAGGGGCACCCCAGTAGCGCTGACGGGAGACACCCCAGTCGCGCAGACGGAAGTTGACGGTGCGCTTGCCCTTGCCCAGTGTTTCCAGCTTGTTGGCGATGGCATCAAAGGCGCCCTGGAAGTCGAGACCGTCAAACTCGCCGGAGTTGAACAGCACGCCCTTCTCGGTGTAAGCGGCTTCGCTCACGTCGACGTCACCATCAACCGGCTTGATGACCGCCTTGATGTCGAGGCCATATTTGGTGGCGAATTCGAAGTCACGTTGATCGTGGGCCGGAACCGCCATCACGGCGCCGGTGCCATAGTTCATCAGCACGAAGTTGGCGACCCAGACCGGTACCTTGCGGCCATCCAGCGGGTGGATGGCGTAGAGGCCGGTGGCCATGCCCTTCTTCTCCATGGTGGCCAGTTCGGCTTCGGCTACCTTGGTGTTCTTGCACTCTTCGATAAAGGCTGCCAGTTCCGGATTGTTTTCGGCGGCCTGCAGGGCCAGCGGGTGGCCAGCGGCGATACCGACATAGGTGACGCCCATGAAGGTGTCCGGACGGGTGGTGTAGACCTCCAGCTGATCAGCCTGACCCTCGATGGCGAAGCTGATGTTGACCCCTTCGGAGCGGCCAATCCAGTTGCGCTGCATGGTCTTGACCATCTCCGGCCAGCCTTCGAGGTTGTCGATATCGTTCAGCAGCTCTTCGGCGTAGTCGGTGATCTTGATGAACCACTGGGGGATCTCTTTCTGCTCCACCGGGGTGTCACAGCGCCAGCAGCAGTTGTCCACTACCTGCTCGTTGGCCAGTACGGTCATGTCGTTCGGGCACCAGTTGACGGAGGAGGTCTTCTTGTAGACCAGACCCTTCTCGTAGAGCTTGGTGAAGAACCACTGCTCCCAGCGGTAGTAGTCCGGCTTGCAGGTGGCGACTTCACGATCCCAGTCATAACCCAGACCCAGCATCTTCAGCTGGTTCTTCATGTATTCGATGTTTTCGTAGGTCCAGGGCGCCGGCGCCGTGTTGTTCTTGATGGCGGCGTTTTCCGCCGGCAGACCGAAGGCATCCCAACCGATGGGTTGCAGCACGTTCTTGCCATTGAGGCGTTGATAACGGGAGATCACATCACCTATGGTGTAGTTGCGAACGTGCCCCATGTGTAGACGACCAGACGGATAGGGGAACATGGAGAGGCAGTAGAACTTCTCTTTGTCTACTTTCTCCACGGCCTTGAAGGTTTTCTTGGCATCCCAGTGCTTCTGCACTGCTGGTTCGATTGATTGGGGAACGTATTGCTCTTGCATTGGTGACATCCGGATCTGTGAAATGAATAGATAAATCAGCTGGGAAATCGCAATAGAATACCCATATCCTGCGGCGGCAACAACCGCCAGCATCCGTCAAGTCTGAAGCCGGGCCAGAAAGGGATTTAGCAGAGGAGTAACAGCCATGGACAAACGTCAAAAAGGGTATGAAACCTTCATTGCCGAACTGCAAAAGCAGTGGCAAGAGACAGAGCAGTTCCAGGGGGAGCGCCTCAACCGGATGATTGCCCGCGTTCAGGCCTATCTGGAAGCGGCCAGTGACCTCACTCAGGACGAGCTGGCGCTGATCGCCGAGTATGTGAAGCGGGATCTGGGCAACTATGACGAGGGGCGCAAGGATGAGCAGGTGGAGGAGTCTGCCTTTATGCTGGCGCTCAAAGATACTGCCTGGTCCTGGCTGGCGGATGTGACCGACCGCGCCCAGGTGGAGTGGCGCGAGCTGGCTGACGAGCTGGAGCACAAGGGTGTTTACGAAGCGGGCGATTGGGTGGGGCTGGGGGTCATGGTGTGCGACCAGTGTGGTTGGCGCCATACCGTGCTCCATCCCGAGCAGTTAGATACCTGCCCCGAATGCGGCTGCGCCGAGTATCACCGCGAACCGCTCTCGCCCTGAGCCCGTCGTTTTAGTAAGGCAGCTTGCAAGAGGCACCTTCGGGTGCCTCTTCTCATGTGGCTGGGGGCTGCTTTCCCGAGCGGATCACAGTAGCCTTGTGGCCCGGCGGGGTTGGCTCGCCTTCAGGGCGTTTATCAGGTGCAAGGAGTCATCCCCATGTTGAGCGAGATCTGGATCCGGGGCTATCGGTCGGTGCGCAAGCTATCCATGCCCCTTGGCAGGATCAATCTGGTGCAGGGGGCAAATGGCTGCGGCAAGAGCAATCTCTACAACGCCATTCATCTGTTGGCGAGCGCAGCCAGCGGAGAGCTGGCGCGAGCCATCTGCGCCGAAGGGGGCATCAGCCAGACCATGTGGGCAGGAGGCCTGCGCCCTGGCGATCGGGCCGATGCCCCCAAACGCATTATTCTCGGGATGCAGGCAGATCTGTTCGGTTATGAGCTGCAGATAGGTTTGCCCCCACCGCCAGTCAGCCCCTATTTCGCCTTCGATCCCGAGATCAAGCAGGAGGAGGCGTGGCTGGGGGAGCGCCGCTCCCCCTCCAACCGGTTGCTGATGCGGCGCAATCAGGCGGTCAAGGTGCTCGGCATCGACGGCGACAAGGTGGACTATGCCCCCGGCATGCTGCCCCACGAGTCGGTCTTTGGCCATCTGGCCGAGCCGGAGCGCTATCCAGAACTCGCCAGATTGCGCCACTTGCTGAATCAGTGGCGATTTTATCACCACTTCGATATCGCTCCCGGCTCCCCCCTGCGCAGTCCGCAACCGGCGATCCGCACTCCGGTGCTGAGTCATGACGGGCGGGATCTGGCTGCGGCCTTTGCCACCATCGTCGAAATTGGCGATGCCCGATTGCTGCACGATATTCTCGCCCGTGCTTTCCCCGACGCCCGCTTCCACGTGGGGAACAGCGAAGCGGGGCTCGAGATGATGATGACGCGGGAGGGGTTGCGTCGTCCGCTGCGGGCGCGCGAGTTATCCGATGGTACCTTGCGCCTGCTCTGCCTGACGGTGGCCCTGCTCAGCCCGCGCCCGGCACCGCTGGTGGTACTGAACGAGCCGGAGAGTAGCCTGCATCCCGATATGCTGCCCGCACTAGGCCGGCTGATTGGCGAAGCGTCGCGCCACTCCCAGCTCTGGGTGACTACCCATAGCCCGGTGCTGGCACAGGCGATCGAAGCCCATGCGCCGTGTCGCCACATCCCTTTGCAGATGATTAACGGGGAGACCTGCCTGCATGATCCTGCTCGTCGCGAGTGGCGATTTGACGAGGATTAAAGGGTCTGAAATTGCGGGGCAAGAGATGAAAAAACGGCGCCCCGGGCCATGCGTTGACCCGGGGCGCCGTTAGTCAGGCAGGATTATTTGCCAGCGACGGAGAGTCCGCCAAAACGGATAAGCGGGGCGTAGAAGCCCTTGCCATCGTTGTGGTGCAGGACATCCCCGACCGCTTCCAGCTCACCCAGCAGGCGGTAGAAGTTGCCCGCCACCGTGATGCCGCGTACCGGCTGCAGGCGCACTCCGTCGCGACAGAGGAATCCCGATGCGCCAAAGGAGAAGTCGCCGCTCACCGCATCGGCCCCCGAGTGCAGACCGTCCAGCTTGACCAGCTCCAGGTAGTCGCCGCTCTGCACCTCTGTTTCGCTGTGGGGGCCGGCCCCAAACACCAGATGGCGAGCGGTCACATCGAGGGAGCTGCGGGCGCCGCGGGCGGCCGAGCCGTTGCTGGCCACACCAAAGTGACGGGCGGTAGCGCTGTTGTGGAGCAGGGTTTTCAGCTCACCGTCGCCAATCAGCAGCAGATCCGAGGTGGCCGCCCCCTCGCCATCAAACGTCTTGATGTTCATGCCGCCCGGCATATAGACCCGGCTCTCCAGAGTGAGCCAGCGCGAGGCGACGCTCTGCCCCACCTTCTCCCGCCAGGGGTTGATCCCCTGCTGGGCCCACTTGCCCGACAGCACCCCCTGAAAGCAGCCAAACAGGCTGGCGAAGCAGTTGGTACTGAAGATGACGCTGTAACGACCGCTTGGTACCGCCTCGCCCGGCAGCAGGTCGCTGGCGACGGCATAGATCTGCGCGATGAGCCGCTGGCTATCCAGCTCGTCGAAGCGACGGCCATACTGCCCCTGCGAGTGCATCGACTGGCGGCCATCCCGTTCGACCAGCGCCGAGGTGTAGCAGCCAACGCTGAACTCGCCGTGCTGGCAGAGAGTGCCCTGACTGTTGGCGAGCCAGAGCTGGCTCTCCCCTTCGAAGAAGCTGTTGTAGGGGGCGCCGCTCACATCGGGCATGGCCAGCATGTCTGACTCCAGGCGCAGGGCCAGGGCGATCTTCTCCTCAACCGGCGTAGTATCGGGCTGGTTGATCTCGGCGCAATCTGTGGTGATCCGGCTATTGGTCACCGAGATGCGCTGATCCGGATCCACCTTGGCAAAGCGGCTGGCATCGAGCGCATCTTGCAGCATGGCATCGAGCGCCGCCTCATCGAGCGCTTCCGAGTAGGCGATGCCGACCCGGCCCTCTTTTATCAGGCGAATGCCAAGCTGCTGACTGCTGGTCACCTTGTATTCGCCGAGCTCGCCCTTGTCGGCCTTGAGGGAGAAGGCTCTCTCCTGATTGGCGATGATGTCCGCTTCGGCGTTGAGATCGGCCACCTTGTCCAGCAGGCGGGTGAGCAGTTGGTTCATGTCGATGGTGCTCATCAGGCGTTCCCTCCCACCAGAATATTGTCCACTTTCAGCGCCGGCTGGCCCACCGAGGTGGGGACCGAGCCCGAGACCGAGCCGCACATGCCGGCGGCCAGCGCCAGATTGCTGCCCACCATGGAAATCTCTTTCAACACCTGCGGGCCGGTACCGATCAGGGTGGCCGACTTGAGCGGTCTGGTGATTTTGCCGTGCTCGATGAGGTAGGCCTCCTGCACGTTGAAGTTGAATTCACCGGTGCCGGGCTGTACCGAGCCGCCCCCCATCTTTTTGGCGTAGATGCCGTGCTCCACCGTGGCCAGCATGTCGTCGAGGCTGTGGTTGCCCGGTTCGATATAGGTGTTGCGCATGCGCGAGGTGGGGGCGTACTTGTAGGATTCACGCCGACCCGAGCCGGTACGGGCATAACCGGTTTTGAGGGCGCCCATTCTGTCCACCAGAAAACCGGTCAGCACGCCGTCCTTGATGAGCTGGGTATGCTGGGCTGCCATCCCCTCGTCATCGACGTTGATGGAGCCCCAGACGTTGCCTTGCAGCCCTTCGTCCACCGCATTGACTACCGGATTGGCGATGAGTTGGCCCATCTTGTCGTGGAATACCGACGCTTTCTTGGCCACCGAGGTGGTCTCCAGCAGATGGCCGCACGCCTCGTGGAAGATAACGCCGCCAAAGCCGTTCTCCATGATGACCGGCAGGGTACCGCTCGGGCAGGGGGCTGCCCCCAGTTTCACCAGTGCCTGACGGGTGGCGGTGAGCGCCAGCTCGCGCGGATCGATGCGTTCGGCATGCTCCCACCCCATCAGGGCGCCCGGTGCCTCATAGCCGACGCTCTGCTCGCTCCCTTCGCGGGCGATGGTCTGGGCCATGATGCGGTTGTAGTGGCGGCGATCGGCCACCTGCAGCCCTTCGCTGTTGAAGATCTCCACCTCCTGCTCCCAGCCCAGCACGTTGCCGGAGAACTGGCTCACCTTGTCGCTCTCGGCGCGGGCCACCGCATCCATGGCGTGCAGATAGGCGATCTTCTGCTCCAGCAGCTTGTCGGCCGACAGCGGCAGGGCGACCGGGTTGCGATCGGTCAAGCGGGTAAAATCGAAGGCGGTGGCGGTCACCACCGGGTCGCGGCGGTCTTTGGCTGCCAGCAGGGTGACGATACGCAGCAGCTCATCGCGGCTGGCCAGATTGGTGTAGCCGTAGAGCACCTTGTGGCCATAGCAGAGGCGCACGCCGATGCCGAAATCGAGGCCACCGCTGATGTTCTCTATCTGGCTGGAGAGCAGGCTGAGCTGGCTGCGGCGCTTGCGCTCGACAAACAGCTCGGCGAAATCGGCCCCGAGTGCCAGTGCGTGATCGAGCACGTCGCGGGCGATGGCGGGGGCCAACAGGGAGAGTGGCGTCATAGGATCTCCTTTTCTGGGCGGGTCTCAGCCTTCGCGACCCGGATTCGAGCGTGATGGTGTAGCTGCCCCATTGTTGCAGAGCGTTACTCAAATGTCGCTATGGCGTCAGCGGATGATACCGATTGAAAAAATCGATGCGATAACTGCGACCGCATTGGCGGCAAAGGGGGATTTAAGAGAGCGGAGAGAAGGGGGAGGAAGCCGGCATCCGCACAGGCTGGGATGCCGGACAGGCAGCTCGGGTCAGAGCAGCTCGTGAATTTCAGTCAGGATCTGGTCGACCCACTGCTCGATGCGGGAGTCGGTCTGGTCATACTGGTTGGCATCGTCGAGGGCCAGGCCGACGAAGTGGCGGCCATCATCGATCAGCGCCTTGGAGGCATCGAACTCGTAGCCTTCGTTGGGCCAGTAACCCACCAGCTTGACCCCTCTGGGCACCAGCTGATCGTGCAGCATGCCGAGGGCATCCTGGAACCATTCGCCATAACCCAGCTGGTCGCCGAGGCCAAACAGGGCGACGATACGCCCCTCCAGATGGAGGTCGCCAATATCTTCCCAGCGGGACTCCCAATCCTCCTGCAGCTCGCCGAAATCCCAGGTGGAGATGCCGAGGATCAACACCTCGTAATCCTCCATCAGGCGCAGGGAGACATCCTTGATGTTGTGGATATCCACCAGCTCGGGGCCGATAAGGGCGCGGATCTTCTCGGCAGCCATCTCGGTGTAGCAGGTGGTAGAACCGTAAAACAGACCAATCTTCATCGCTCTTTATCTCTTTTGGCGCTTTCTCGCTTGCTCGTGTGGGCTGCACCTGTTGGCAACACGATGGGCAACATAAGGGGAGGGCGCCAGTCTAGCAGATTGGCTGCGTCCCTTCACCGCCCGATATCACGGGCAGATCAGGTCGCGGCAAGCGGCTTGCACATCCGGCAAGCAGAGGCGTTACAATGGGCCACTGTTCTTCTGACTGCGACCGACCATGAGCAAGCCCGAGCCACATCCCCTGATTGAACCCTTTCTCGATGCCCTCTGGCTGGAGCGG
Organism: Aeromonas sp. SER; assembly: GCF_038739615.1. NCBI lineage: Bacteria > Pseudomonadati > Pseudomonadota > Gammaproteobacteria > Aeromonadales > Aeromonadaceae > Aeromonas > Aeromonas sp. SER. The sequence goes on from NZ_JBCGFC010000005.1 coordinate 156,576, forward strand.
GGCCTCTCCGACAACACGGTCAGCTCCTATCGCACCGATCTGGAAAAATTCTCCCTCTGGCTCGACGAGCAGGGCAGCTCCTTGCTGCTGGCGGGGATGGACGAGATCCAGCACTACCTCGCGTGGCGGGTCGATCATCAGTTTGCCGCCAGCAGTACGGCCCGCTTTCTGTCGGCCCTGCGCCGTTTCTATCAGTACCTCAACCGCGAGAAGCTGCGCAGCGACGACCCCACCGTACTGCTGGAGGGGCCCAAGCTGCCCAAGAAGCTCCCCTCTGACCTGAGCGAAGCAGAAGTGGAAGCGCTGTTGACGGCGCCGCTGGTGGATGATCCGCTGGAGCTGCGGGACAAGGCGATGCTGGAGCTGCTCTACGCCACCGGATTGCGGGTCTCCGAGCTGGTGGGGCTGACTGCCGAGCATGTCAGCCTGCGGCAGGGGCTGGTGCGGGTGGTGGGCAAGGGCAACAAGGAGCGGTTGGTGCCCATGGGCGAGGAGGCGATGTACTGGCTGGAGCGCTACTACCGGGAGGGAAGAACCCTGCTGCTCGGCGGTACCAGCTCGGATGTGGTTTTCCCCTCCAAACTGGCCCGGATGATGACCCGCCAGACCTTCTGGCACCGCATCAAGCTCTATGCCCAGCGGGCCGGGATCAATGGCGAGTTATCCCCCCATACCCTGCGCCACGCCTTTGCCACCCACCTGCTCAACCACGGCGCCGATCTGCGGGTGGTGCAGATGCTGCTGGGCCACGCAGATCTCTCCACTACCCAGATCTACACCCATGTCGCCAACGAGCGGCTCAAGGCGCTCCATGGCGAGCATCACCCGCGGGCCTGAGCGGGTTGGGTGGCCAACAAAACAAAAAACCGCCTGCGGGCGGTTTTTTTATGAATACACGACGGGAAGTGACGCTTATTTGCCTTGCTGGGCTTTCAGCAGGTCGCGGATCTCGGTCAGCAGCTCCTGATCCTTGGTCGGTGCTGCGGGGGCGGCTGCTTCCTCCTCCTGCTTTTTCTTCAGGGTATTGATGGCCTTCAGCCCCATAAAGATGGCGAAGGAGATGATCAGAAAATCGATGATGGTCTGGATGAACTTGCCGTAGGCAATGACCACGGCAGGAGCGCTGCCTTCGGCAGCCTTCAGGGTGACTGCCAGGTCGCTGAAGTCCACGCCGCCCAGGATCAGGCCGATAGGCGGCATGATCACGTCACCGACGAAGGAGGAGACAATCTTGCCGAAGGCGGCACCAATAATGATACCGACCGCCATATCGATCACGTTGCCTCTGGATGCAAAGGCCTTGAACTCTTGTATCAGACTCATTCTTTCCTCCGAAATTAAGCACGCTAGCGTAGCGGTCGCGCCTTGTTCTGGCGGCGATCCGCTATCGGGAGCAGGGTAGCAAGAGCACATGCCACCTGTTCTCCCTGACTAGCTTGCTGAGGTTGGCTCTGCTTGGCAATCAGGGGGGCGTGATTTTTTGGTTCAACCTGATATTAATTTTTCGATAAATAGCAGGTTGAATGCTGAACTGTGCTGCTGTACTTTGTTGAGTCCATTCATTCATGCCACGTGAGTAAAAGAGTGAAGTATTTACTACTGGGAATGATGCTTTTGTGCACATTTACTGCCAAAGCGGGGATGGATCCCCAGGCCTTGAAAACAGCCATATCCACCAGGCTGGGGATATCCGTATATACGGTGGATCAGACGCCTATTGCGGGCCTGTATATGCTGGGCACCTCCAAGGGGGGGCTCTATAGCGATGCCAAAGGGGATTATCTGGTACAGGGGGTCATGCTGGACATGACTCGGGACATGAAGAACCTGACCATCTCCGGCATGCGCACTCAGCGTCGACTGGGATTGGCGCAGGCAGCCCATGCTCCCATTGTGCTCAAGGCCCGGGATGAGCGTCATCGGGTCGCGTTGTTTCTTGGCGAGAAGGATGCGGCACGGCGTCAGCTACCCGGGACTCTGCAACATCTGCAGGCATCCGGGGTGAGCATCGCGATCTATCCGGTCATTGACCATGCCGAGCGAGCCACCGACTGGTGCAGCGATCCCCTGCTGCAAAATTCGCCCTTCAAAGCTTATTTGCCTCAAAAGGAATGTAGTGAGACCCTTATCCAAAATATTGGCCTGAGCCAATGGTTGGGGGTAAAGGTACTGCCGGCCTGGATCTCCTCTGAAGGAGATCTGGTGCGGGGTTACCAGAGCCCTGAACAACTGCTCAAGATACTGGATAATTTTGATGCCTCTGCACATTCGTCGTCGTCCGCGAGTTGATGATTCCCATCTGCCCGCCAACCTGCATCCGCTGCTTCGCCAAATCTTCGCCAGCCGTGGCGTAGACGATCCCGTCCTGCTCGAGCGCAGCGCCAGCTCGCTGCTGCCACCCCAGCGCCTCTATGGCATGGAGCAGGCGGTGCCGCTGCTGGCCGATGCGCTGGCCGCCCAGAAGCGGATCCTCATCGTCGGTGACTTTGACTGCGATGGCGCCACCAGCTCGGCGCTGTGCGTGCTGGCCCTGCGCGCCATGGGCGGCCGCCATATCGATTTTCTGGTGCCCAACCGCTTCGAGTTCGGATACGGCCTTACCCCCGAGATCGTCGAGCTGGCGGTGGCCCGCGGCGCCGAGTTTCTGATCACGGTGGATAACGGCATCTCCAGCATCGCCGGGGTGGCGGCGGCCAAGGCGGCTGGCATGCAGGTACTGGTTACCGATCACCATTTGCCGGGTCAGGAGTTGCCTGACGCCGATGCCATCGTCAATCCCAACCAGCATGGTTGCGACTTCCCCTCCAAGTCGCTGGCCGGGGTCGGGGTCGCCTTCTACCTGATGGCGGCGCTCAATACTTACCTCAAGCACTCCGGCTGGTATGAGCGGCTCGGCATCGTAGCCCCCAATGTGGCGGATTACCTCGATCTGGTGGCGCTCGGTACGGTGGCCGACGTGGTGGCGCTCGACGGCAACAACCGCATTCTGGTGCATCAGGGTTTGCAGCGGATCCGGGCGGGTCGCTGCCGCCCCGGCATTCAGGCGCTGGTGGATGTGTCGGGCCGCGATGGTCGCCGCCTCACCGCCGCCGACCTCGGTTTTGCGCTGGGGCCGCGCCTCAACGCGGTGGGGCGCCTTGATGACATGTCGCTCGGGGTCGCCTGTCTGCTCTGCGATGATCTCAATCTGGCGCGCCAGCTCGCCTCCGAGATGGATAGCCTCAATCAGGAGCGCAAGGAGATCGAGCAGGGGATGCAGCAGGAGGCGCTTGCCACCCTGGAGCAGATCCGGTTTCGTGATGGCGAGGTTCCGTCGGGCATCGTGCTGCACCGCAACGAGTGGCATCAGGGAGTAGTGGGGCTGGTGGCCTCCAAGGTGAAGGAGAAGTACTACCGCCCGGTCATCGCCTTTGCCGAGAGCAGCGACACCGAGCTCAAGGGCTCCGGTCGCTCCATCCCTGGGGTGCATCTGCGCGATGCGCTGGAACTGCTCGACACCCGCCACCCGGGGCTGATGGGCAAGTTTGGCGGCCACGCCATGGCGGCGGGGCTGACCCTGCCCAAGGCCAATATCGAGGCGTTCGGTCGGGCTTTCGAGGCAGTCATCAGCGAGCTGGTGACCCCCGAGCTCTTGACCGGGGTGTTGCTCACCGATGGTGAGCTCTTGCCGGATGAGCTCAATATCGAGCTGGCGGAGCTGATCCGCGCCTCCGGCCCCTGGGGTCAGGCCTTCCCCGAGCCGCTGTTCGACGGCGAGTTCGTGCTGGTACAGCAGCGGCTGGTGGGGGAGAAGCACCTCAAGATGATGCTGACTACCGATTCCGGCCATGCGGTGGATGCCATCGCCTTCGGGGTCGATCTCAAGCGTTGGCCTGATGCTTCGGTGAAACGGGTGCGGCTGGTCTACCGGCTCGACGTCAACGAGTGGCGCGGCAACCGCAGCGTGCAGCTGCTGGTGGAGCATCTGGAGGCGGCCGGTCTCTGAGCTGATAACTTTTTTGGCTGTAGATAGCGGTAGGTAAGCAAAAGCTGGTAAGAAAAAGAGGCGCCCATGGGCGCCTCGTTTGTTATTCAGAGCAGATGACTCAGAGCTCGCGAGCCCAGGGGTGCGCTTTGGGGCGCAGCGCCAGGGCCAGACCCAGCAGCAGCACGGTCATGCCGTAGAGAGGCCAGTTGCCAAAGCGCATGTAGGGGGTGGCACCGTGGGCCGGGCGTACTTCGCTGCGCAGCACACCCGCTTCGAACTGCGGGATCTGGCCGATGATGCTGCCATCGATCTCGGTAACGATAGTGATGCCGGTGTTGGTGTCGCGCAGCAGCGGACGAGCCAGCTCCAGCGCACGCATCCGGGCGATCTCCATATGCTGCCAGGGGCCGATGCTGGTGCCGAACCAGGCGTCGTTGGAGACGGTCAGCAGGAAGTCGGTATCCGGGTTGACGTTGCGGCGCACCTCTTCCGGGAAGATGATCTCGTAACAGATAGCGGCGGCAAACTTGAGCCCCTTGGCGATCAGGTTGGGCTGCACCTCGTCACCCCTACTGAAAGAGGACATCGGCAGGTTGAAGAAGGGGGCGATGGGGCGCAGCAGATCTTCAAATGGCACGAACTCGCCGATGGGCAGCAGGTGGTACTTGTTGTAGCGGTTGGGGTGGCCGTAGAAGTAGGACTCCTTGCCATCCGCATCCTGTACCCCCATGCCGAGCACGGTATTGTAGAAGCGTTGCTGCTCCTCGTCGTAGTGGATGATCCCTGCCAGCAGGCCGGTCTCGTTCACCTTCATCGCCTTGTCGAGGTTCTCCAGATAGGGGCCCATGGTCTTCTCGAGGGCCGGGATCGCCGACTCGGGCCAGACGATGATGTCGGCATCCTGATTGTCGCGGCTCAAATCCTGATAGGTGCGTACCGTAGGGGCCAGCGCCTCCGGATCCCACTTGAGGGACTGGGCGATATTGCCCTGCACCAGCGCCACCTTGACCGGTTCGCCACGGGTTACCCAGTTGAGCTGCATCAGGCCATGAGCGCCGGCAGCCAGCAGGGCGGGCACAGCCAGCCACAGTGGCGAGCGGGACTTCCACACCAGCCAGATGGCGGAGGCACAGAATAGCAGTGCCAGGGTGATGCCCTGTACCCCGAGAACGGGAGCAAATCCCTTGAGCGGGCCGTCGATCTGGGTGTAGCCAAACCAGAGCCAGGGGAAGCCGGTCATCACCCAGCCGCGCAGCCAGTCGGCCAGCAGCCAGAGTGCCGGGAAGGCGAGCAGCCAGCGGCTCCAGTGACGACCGCTGAAGAAGCGGGCAAAGGCCCAGCAGGCCAGCGTCGGATAGAGCGCCAGATAGGCTGACAGACCAGCCAGCAGCACGAAAGCGACCGGCAGCGGTATGCCGCCAAATTCGGTCATGCTGACGTGGATCCACCACAGACCCGGCAAGAACAGCCCCATGGCGTAGCCAAAGCCGCGCCAGGCCGCCTGTTTGGGGCTGGCCTTGTCCAGCAGGGCGTAGAGGCCGAGCAGGGAAGGAATAACCAGCGGCCAGTAGCCGAAGGGGGAGAAGGCCAGCACAGCGATGGCACCAGAGGCCAACGCACTGAGGCTTAACAGAATTTTTGAAGTAACAGGGGATAATCTCACGGGCGATGGTGCTCGTCTTGGTCTGCAACTGGGTCGAATGGCCGGTATCTTACCCTGTACGGTTGCCAACGGCGAGCCTCCTGCCGTCCGGATAGCACAACGCCCCGGGGTCGGGGCGTTGTTCAATGCGCTCGGGCGGCTTACTGGGGTTCAGATTGCGCCACTGCGTGGTTCTCGGGGATCTTCACCTGCAACTGCTGCAGGCGGCGCTTGTCGGCATGCATCACCTTGAACAGGTAGCCGTCCAGCTCGATCTCCTCGCCCTTCTTGGGCAGGTGGCTGAAGGCGTGCATCACCAGACCACCGACCGTATCCACCTCTTCATCGCTGAACTTGGTGCCGAAGAAGTCGTTGAAATCCTCGATCTCGGTCAGTGCGCTGATGGAGAAGACCCGTTTGCTGAGGCGGCGGATCTCGTCCGGCTCGTCCTCGATGTCGTCAAACTCGTCGTCGATCTCGCCAACGATAAGTTCCAGAATGTCTTCAATAGTCACCAGACCGGAGACGCCACCGAACTCATCGACCACGATGGCCATGTGGTAGCGCTCTTCGCGAAACTCCTTGAGCAGGCGATCAACGCGCTTGCTCTCGGGGACGATCACCGTGGGACGCAGGATCTTCTCCAGTTGCAGCGGTTCGCTGGCATGGTGACCACCGAAACCGAAGGGGAGCAGATCCTTGGCGAGCAGAATGCCCTCGACATGGTCCTTGTCCTCGTTGATCACCGGGAAGCGGGAGTGACCCGACTCGATGATCACCGGCAGGATCTCGTCGATCGGCTGGGACTTCTCGATGGTGACCATCTGGGAGCGGGGGATCATGATGTCGCGTACCCGGAGATCGGCGATCTCCAGCACCCCTTCGATCATGTCCTTGGTGTCCTGATCGATAAGGTCACGCTCTTCGGCATCGGCTATCACTTCCACCAAATCATTGCGGTCTTTTGGCTCGCCCTGGAAGAGTTGGCTGAGCTTGTCGAGCCAGGTTTTCTTCGGCGAGCCGGTACTAGGGTGATCGTCGGTCATTTTTTCTCTTGGTTACTCATTGAATATACGGGGATTTCACTTCAGCTATATGAGGATGGCAGCCATCTGTTTCAAGCCGATGAACCGCCATGCTGCACATTACTCTTCGTCGCTCTGATAAGGGTCGGCAAAGCCCAGCTCCTGCATGATGTCGCGCTCAAGCGCTTCCATCTCTTCGGCTTCCTCATCCTCGATATGGTCATAACCTAGCAGATGCAGACTGCCGTGCACAACCATGTGGGCCCAGTGGGCCATGAGGGGTTTGCCCTGCTCCTGTGCCTCGCGCTCCACCACCTGACGGCAGATCACCAGATCGCCCAGCAGCGGCAGCTCCAGACCGGGTGGCGCCTCGAACGGGAAGGAGAGCACGTTGGTGGGCTTGTCCTTGCCGCGATAGGTGAGGTTGAGTTCGTTGCTCTCCGCCTCGTCGACGATGCGCACCGTCACTTCAGCCTCCGGCTGGAAGCCGAGAATGGTGCCGTCGAGCCAGCCCTGCAGCTGGGCCTCGCTTGGCAGGCCGTCGGTGCTGGCACTGGCCAGTTGCAGATCCAGGGTTACGCTCATTGCTCGCTCTCTTTGCTGGAGTTTGTTTGGCCGGCAACCTTCTCGGCTGCCTGTTTGGCGTCGAACGCCTCATAGGCCTGCACTATGCGGGCCACCACCGGATGGCGTACCACGTCGGTGGACTGGAAGAAGTTGAACGACAGACCATCAACGCCCTGCAGCACTTCCAGCGCGTGGCGCAGGCCGGACTTGGCATTGCGCGGCAGGTCGATCTGGGTGATGTCGCCGGTCACCACTGCTTTGGAGTTGAAGCCGATCCGGGTCAGGAACATCTTCATCTGTTCGGTGGTGGTGTTCTGGGCCTCATCGAGAATGATGAAGGCATCGTTGAGGGTACGGCCACGCATGTAGGCAAGCGGCGCCACCTCGATGATGTTGCGCTCCATCAGTTTCTCGACCCGCTCAAAACCCAGCATCTCGAACAAGGCGTCGTAGAGCGGGCGCAGGTAGGGGTCTACCTTCTGGGAGAGATCGCCGGGCAGGAAGCCGAGCTTCTCGCCCGCTTCCACCGCCGGACGGGTCAGCAGAATGCGGCGGATCTCCTGACGCTCCAGCGCATCCACCGCCGCTGCCACCGCCAGATAGGTCTTGCCGGTACCGGCCGGGCCTATGCCGAAGCAGATATCGTGGCGCACGATATTGGCGATGTACTGGGCCTGATTGGGGCTACGTGGCTTGATGAGACCGCGCTTGGTCTTGACCGTCACCTCCTTGCCATAGGGGATGGAGGGGGCCGGTTCGTCATCCTGCTCCAGCACCCGCGACTCCAGAATGGCCAGATGAACCATGTCGGGGGTGATGTCGGTTACCTTGCCACCCTTGAGGGGCTGGGTCTCCACATAGAGGTGCTTGATGATGACGGCGGCGGCATCCACCTGGGCCTGCTTGCCCAGCAGCTGGAAGTGGTTGTCACGGTAGCTGATCTCGATGCCGAGGCGGCGCTCCAGCTGCTTGATGTTGTCATCGAAGGGGCCGCAGAGACTGGCAAGACGCTGGTTGTCGGCGGGTTCGAGATGCAGGTTCAGGGTCGAGAGGTGTCGGCTCACAATATCCTCGTATCAGGGCGCTCCCCATCCGCCGGGCGGATGGGGAGGGGGAGATTAATGGGGAGTGAAGGCGGCCACGCCCAGCTCGTCCGGCACGTTGTCGGGACGACGGGCCAGAATGTCGCTCGGGGCGGTGGCGATACGCAGGTTCATCTCGCTCTCGCCGCGGATGAATTTGCCGCGCAGGGAGTTGGGCAGCACTTCGGTGATCTCCACGTCGGCAAAGCCGCCAATCAGGGTATGGGCCCCTTCGAAGTTGACCACCCGGTTGTTCTCGGTGCGACCACACAGCTGCATCGGGTCGAGCTTGGAGGGCCCTTCCACCAGAATGCGCTGGGTGGTGCCCAGCATGGAGCGGCCAATCTGCATCGCCTGATTGTTGATGACGTGCTGCAGGCGGGCCAGACGGGCTTTCTTCACTTCCATGTCGACATCGTCGGGCATGTCGGCGGCCGGCGTACCGGGGCGCGGACTGAAGATGAAGCTGAAGCTCATGTCAAAGCCGACATCCTCGATCAGCTTCATGGTGGCCTCGAAATCCTCATCGGTTTCGTTCGGGAAGCCAACGATGAAGTCGGAGCTGATGGTGATGTCGGGACGGGCGGCGCGCAGACGACGGAGCTTGGATTTGTACTCCAGAATGGTGTGCGGGCGTTTCATCATGGTCAGGATGCGGTCGGAGCCGCTCTGCACCGGCAGGTGCAGGAAGCTGACCACTTCCGGCGTGTCCTTGTAGACCTCGATGATGTCGTCGGTGAACTCGATGGGGTGACTGGTGGTGTAGCGGATACGGTCGATGCCGTCGATGGCGGCCACCAGACGCAGCAGCTCGGCGAAGGTGCAGATGCCGTCGTCATGGGTCGGGCCACGGTAGGCGTTGACGTTCTGGCCGAGCAGGTTCACTTCGCGCACCCCTTGCTGGGCGAGCTGGGCGATTTCATAGAGCACGTCGTCGAGCGGACGGCTCACCTCTTCACCGCGGGTATAGGGTACCACGCAGTAAGTACAGTATTTGGAGCACCCTTCCATGATGGAGACGAAGGCGGTTGCCCCTTCGGCACGCGGCTCGGGCAGGCGGTCAAACTTTTCGATCTCGGGGAAGCTGACGTCCACCTGGGCGCCACGTCCCTCCTGAACCTGTTTGATCATGGTGGGCAGGCGGTGCAGGGTCTGCGGGCCGAACACGATATCGACATAGGGAGCGCGTTGGCGAATGGCATCGCCCTCCTGGGAGGCCACGCAACCACCGACGCCGATCACCAGACCGGGCTTGTTTGCCTTGAGCTTTTTCCAGCGGCCCAGCTGGTGGAACACCTTCTCCTGCGCCTTTTCGCGGATGGAACAGGTGTTGAGCAGCAGCACATCTGCCTCTTCCGGCTCCTCGGTAAGCGTGTAGCCATTGCTGGCATCCAGCAGGTCGGCCATCTTGGACGAGTCGTACTCGTTCATCTGGCAGCCCCAGGTTTTAATGTGAAGTTTCTTGCTCATTGCTACTCTTGACTGGTTTTGAATTTGGCATTGTCAAAGGACCGGGCATTTTACTCCGCAATCGTGAGACTGCCTAGCGAATATCCAGTCCGGCCCCTTTGCCAGCGGGGGCGCCACGTGCGGGAGAAAATCGGCTTTCCCCTTGATTTGACGCAGCAATTCTCCACCCCCTTCACTGTTTATCCCGCCCCCTTGCGGTATCATGGCGCCATTCGGTTTGGCCCCGGCCACCCATGAACGGGGCGCCCCTTTTGCAGGAATAAAGTTATGGAACAGTGTGATATCGCCATCGTCGGCGCCGGCATGGTGGGGGCGGCTACCGCCTGTCTGCTGGCTGCCCAGGGCCTCTCGGTGCGGGTCATCGAAACCCAGCTGCCGGAGCAATACGCGCCGGAGCAGCCGCTGGATCTGCGGGTCTCCGCCATCAGTCAGGCCTCGGTGGCGCTGCTGGAACAGGCTGGCGCCTGGCACCATCTGCAGCAGATGCGGCTCTGCCCCTATCGCCGATTGGAGACCTGGGAGCTGGACGGTTTTGCCACCCGCTTCAACGCCGCCGATCTCGGCCTGCCCCAGCTCGGTTACATCATCGAGAACCGGCTGGTGCAGCTCGCCCTGCTCAAGCGGGTGGAAGATTTTCCCAACATCCAGACCCACACCCCGGCGGCGGTGACGAGCCTGCGCCAGAGTGCGGATGAAGCGGTGCTGACTCTGGACGACGGCACTGAACTGGCCGCCCGCTGGGTGCTGGCCTGCGACGGCGCCGAATCCCACACCCGCAAGCTGGCTGGCATCGGGGTATCGCGCTTCGAGTACCGCCAGCACTGCATGCTGATCAATATCGACACTGATTTCCCGCAGGAAGATATCACCTGGCAGCAGTTTACCCCGAGCGGCCCGCGCGCCTTCCTGCCGCTGCCCGGCCAGCATGGCTCCCTGGTGTGGTATGACAGTCCGGCCCGGATCCGGGCGCTGGCAGCCATGAGCAACGAGGCGCTCGCCGCCGAAGTGCGCCGCTACTTTCCAAGCCGTCTCGGCGGCTTTACCGTCACCGGCAAGGGGAGCTTCCCGCTGGTGCGCCGTCACGCCAACGACTACCACGCCGGTCGGGTGGTGCTGCTCGGCGATGCCGCCCACACCATCAACCCGCTGGCGGGGCAGGGGGTCAACCTCGGCTTCAAGGATGTGGCCTGCTGGGTCGACTTGCTGCAAGGGGCCGGCGCCGACTGGCATCAAGCTGTGCTGGCCGAGCGCTACGAGCGCCGTCGCCGCCCCGACAACCAGCTGATGCAGTCGGGGATGGATCTCTTCTACGGGGTGTTCAGCAACGAGATTGGCCCCCTCAAGCTGGCTCGCAATCTGGCCCTCAACCTGGCGGACAAGGCGGGCCCCCTGAAGGAGATGGCCCTGCGCTACGCGCTTGGACTGGTGTAAGCGGGGAGGATGCAGAAGGCCAATTGCCGCTCTGGCGGGTTTGCCTGCGCTGTTCATGTCTGCAAGGTTGGCTGGATGGGCTGTGCAGGCGCGAAAAAGCGAGTATAACGGGTCGGCTATCAACCACGATTTGGGAGAGAAGGGATGAACAAGGCACTACTGGTGATCGATTTTATCAACGACATCGCCCATCCTGACGGTCGCATTGCGACCACGGCCAACCATGTGATGGAGCAGAACGCCATCGCGCATGCCAATAAGGCGATGGCTTATGCCCGCGCCCACGATTGGCTGGTGGTGCTGATCAAGGTCGGTTTCGACAGCCGTTATCAACTGCAACCCAAGGGTTCCCCCATGTTTGGCCGGACCCATCAGCTTGGCGCCCTCTCACTTTGCGACAGCGGCACCGATTTTCATGCAGACCTCGATGTGCTGCCCGGTGATCTGGTGCTGGCCAAACCCAGAGTGAGCCCATTCTATGGTACTGCGCTGGAACCCGCCTTGCGGGCCAACCACATCGACCACCTCTATCTGTGCGGCGTAAGCACCAGCTGGGCCATTCAGTCGGCGGCGCGAGATGGTCACGATCGCGATTACGCCATCACCATTCTGGAGGATGCCTGCGCGGCGGCGGATGCCACCGAGCACCACACCTCGCTGCGGATGCTGAGCCGCATTGCCGAGGTCATCAAGGTGTCCCAGCTCGACTAACCCTTTGGCAGCAGGCTGCGCTTGCTCACTGTTTTGATATTTATGTCTGCGGCCCACTGTTGGGCCGCAGCTGTTTTGGGCAACATGAACAGATTGCCTGTGGCCACAAGGATGAGGACATGCGTTATCAGGGACGGATCGTGCATTGGAACGAGGAGCGCGGTTTTGGTTTTATCGTGCCCGAGCAAGAGGGCACGCAGAAAGGTGCTGAGCTGTTCGTGCACATCACGGCACTGCAAACAGATGGTTTGAGCCCGATGGCGGGAGAGCGGGTCTCCTATCTGATGGGGAGCGGTAAAGATGGCAAACCCCGCGCCGAACAGGTGTTTTTTCCTGACCGCCCGCTGTCGCTGGCGGCAGGTCATAGCTCTTCACGAGCAGAGCCCTCTTCGAGCCAACGTTCCAACGCTGGCCGCCCGTATACTCCTGCCAGTACGTATCGTCGTCCGCGCCCTGCCTATCAGCGCCGTAGCCGCTGGCGCAGCACGTTTGTTCCCCTGCTGTTGGTGGCACTGTGCCTTTTCAGCTATTCCCGCTTCTCGGCCGAGTCGGTGACGCCCGCGCCGGTCATCCCTGTCAGCAGTGATGAGAGTCGTATCGGTACTACTGACGACACAAACGCATCGCTGCCAACCCGCAGCTATCAGTGCGATGGTCGCCAATATTGCTCCCAGATGACCTCCTGCGAGGAGGCGACCTGGTTTTTGCAAAATTGCCCCAATACCAAAATGGATGGAGAGGGAGATGGCATCCCCTGTGAAAATCAGTGGTGCGGGAATTAAATACTATTTCTGAATAAAAAATTGATGATTTGTTCTTTTTTTATCCGGTTCGGGAGCTGGCCTGAAACCTTGCCGGATGGTGTGACATGGTGACATTTGGTCTCAGTTGGCTAAGTGAGAATTGGGTGCTTTACTCTACCTGCTGACCTAATTGTTAATAGCTGGCGAGGCGCCACTTTTGCCACAGGATGGCCACCATGATTGATAACATGCCGGGGGGGATGCGTCGCTTTGCCGAGCGAGCTCAGGATCTGGTTGCATTGCTGGATTCACTGGATGACCAGTTTGCAGTAATAGACGGCAACGGGGTGATCCATTATACCAACCTCGCCTGGAATCGATTCGCCGAGCAAAATGGCATGGCCAAGGGGTATAACTGGCGTGGCGTCAATTATTTAAGCGCTTGCGATGGCTCTGCTGAGCCTTCGGCGCTGAGCGCTATTGAGGGGTTGCGACGGGTCTTGCTGCGCCAGCAGGAGAGCTTCTATCTGGAATATCCCTGCCACAGCCCGGATACCCAGCGCTGGTTCATGATGCGCATTGTTCCGGTCAAAGGGATAGATGCCGAGTTTTATGTCATCACCCATTCCAATATTACCGAGCGAAAATTGCTGGAGCTCGAGGTCGCCAACCTTTCCCTCCATGACCCGCTGACCGGATTGGCCAACCGGCGGTTCTTCAACAACTTCCTGCACAACGAGTGGCGCCGCAGCGTGCGCGAGCATACCCCCCTCTCCCTCATCATGCTCGATCTCGATAACTTCAAAGCCTGCAATGACCATCTTGGCCATCAGATGGGGGATGGCTCCCTCCAGCTGGTGGGCCATCTGTTGCAATCCTTTTGCCAGCGCCCGGCTGATCTGCCCTGCCGCTTTGGCGGTGACGAGTTTGCTCTGATCCTCGGTAATACCAACAGAGAGGCTGCGCAACGGATTGGCGAGGAGATCCGCCAGGCCATCCACGATCTCGACATCGTGGTAGCGGACAATATCCAGCTCAGTGCCAGCATTGGCATTGCCACCTACACGGCAGAGCAACCGCTGGAGGGGGAAGGGGAGTTGCTGGCTGCGGCCGATGCGGCGCTCTATAGCGCCAAGGGGGCGGGTAAGAACCGTAGTTATTGCACCAACTGTTGAGCCTGACCGCCGCTTTTGTTGTTAATGCGCCCCCTTCCGGGGGCGCACTGTTTTGGCTGGGTATTGAACAACCCATAGCCGCAGCCATCAGCGCTCGGGCGTGGCCGAGATTGGCGTAGGGTGCGCGGCGATCACCAGCTTGACGAAGCTGTCGCGGATGGGATCGGCAAACAGGGGATTCCATACCAGACTGACCTCCCACTCGGAATTGGGGCCGGAGAGAGGATAGAGGGTGACGTCAGGGCCGGCGATAAAGCTGACGCTGCGCGGCAGGATGGCGTTGCCGATCCCGGCGGCCACCAGCGCTACCAGCGTCTGGATATCTTCGGCCTCCTGGATCATCCCGGTCAGCCGGTTGGCGCCGAGAAAGCTGGCGATCTGCTGGCTGAGGCCGGGGCAGCGGTGGCCCACCATCTGCAGCAGCGGCTGGCTGGTCAATGCCTGCTGGAGATCAAACGCAGCCGGATCTGGCTGGGTCATCCGGGTTGGCACCGCCAGCACCAGCCGATCAATCAGCAACCTGTGCTCGCGCAACTGCGGCAGCTCGGGGCGGCGCATAAAGCCAAGCTGGAGCTGGCCGGAGAGCAGCTGTTCCTGCTGGATGGCGGAGGGCATATCCTGCAGATGCACCATCACATCGGGCACCTGCTGCTTGAAGCGGGCGACCAGCGAGGGGGCCAGTGCAAAGCTCGATAGACCAAAGCCAATCTTGAGCCGACCGGCGACTCCGCTCGCCACCGCCAGCGCATGGCTCTCGAACTCCCGCCCGTGCTCGACCAGCGCACTCGCCTGGGTCAACAGCTGGGCGCCGACGGCGGTCAGTTCTGCGCCGTGGCGACCGCGATTGAACAGGGTGCTGCCGAGGGTCTGCTCCAATCCCTGGATCTGCTTGGTGAGGGCGGGCTGGGTAACAAAGAGGCGATTGGCCGCTTCCCGGTAGTTGGCGGTCTCGGCCAGCATCACGAACGCCTGCAGTTGTTTAAGGTCGAATTTCATTCCGTTTGATTATCGAAAGTGGCCATTTGCTCATTATAAATTATCTAAACGCCCTGTTCTAATGGCGCTGAAAGGGGAGCCGAGTCCCCTCCGGTCTGGAACAAGGAGTCATATCATGTCGACCCAACGCTATCTCTTTTTGATCAAAGGCACCCTGGTGCTGGCCCAGCCGCTGGCCGCGCCTGAAACGGGGGAGCTGCTTGCCAGCCTGCTCCAGCAGGGATTTGTGGTCGGCCCGCTGCAGGTGTGGGCTGGCAGCGCCGAACAGGCGCTCGCCTGTTATGAACGTGCCGCCCAGCAGCAGGCTTTTGCCGATGCGCTGCAGGGGGCTGAGCCAGAGCTTACGGGAGTATCGGCATGATTACCGGCATGAATCGTGAACCGGGCGTTTGTACAGGCGACACAAAAACCGTGGTGGTCGCCGCCCTGCTGCTCGATATGGATGGCACCCTGGTCTGCTCGACCGACGATGTGGAGCAGGTATGGCGGATCTGGTGTCGTGACCATCAGCTCGCTCCCGAGCCGGTGCTGGCGATGTGCCACGGCATGCGCTCGCGGGAGGTGATCCGGGCGCTGGCCCTGCAACTGGATGTGGAGCGGGAGGCGGCGCGGCTCGACGAGCTGGAGATGCTGCATACCGGCGGCGATGCCATCGCCGGATGTGGCGAGTTGCTGCGCCACTTGCCACCACTGCGCTGGGCCATCGTGACCTCCGCCAGTGAGCGGGTTGCCCGTCACCGCCTGCATTGTGCCGGTCTGCCGCTGCCCAACCTGCTGGTGGGGGCCGAAGCTGTGGTCAATGGCAAACCCGATCCCGAGCCCTATCTGCTGGGGGCTGAACGGCTTGGTGTCTCGCCCGCTCGTTGTCTGGTGTTCGAGGATGCCCCGGCCGGTATCGAGAGCGCCCTGAAGGCAGGCTGCGCCGTGGTACAGGTGGGGGGCGATGCGCCGCTCAATCCGGCGGTGGTGGCGGTGATCCGCGACTGGCGCGAGGTGAAGGTGGAGTTGGGGGAAGACGACTCCCTGCTGGTGACGCTGCCCGCCTGAGCTGTGGAGATAATGGATGGTGGCCGCATATGCGCTATGAACCAGCGCCATCCGCACTCTATGTCGCAATAAAAACGCCCCCGATCTGCGGGGGCGTTTTGCTATCTGACCGTTATTTGAAAACGCGGAAACGGGTGGCGTCGTCGATAAAGGTCTTCTCTCCGGCCGGTTGCTTGATGCTGCCAAAGGGCATCTGGGCGCGCAGCAGCCAGCTGGCGGGCAAGTTCCACTCCTTGCGTACCGCCTCGTCGATCAGCGGATTGTAGTGCTGCAGGGAGGCGCCGACCTTCTCCTGCGCCAGCGTCGTCCAGACCGCAAACTGGGCGATGCCGGTGGCATGTTCCGACCAGATGGGGAAGTTGTCGGCATAGAGGGCGAACTTTTGCTGCAGATCCTTGATGACGTCGGTGTCTTCAAAGAACAGCACTGTGCCGAAGCCTGCGCGGAAGCTGCCATCCACCTTGGCCTCACTCTGGGCGTAGGCCTCCGGCGGTACGATCTTTTTCAGCTCGGCTTTGACGATATCCCACAGCTTGTGGTGCTGGGCGCCAAACAGGATGACGGCGCGGGAGCTCTGGGAGTTGAAAGAGGAGGGGCTGTGCCTGATGGCATCCTGGATCAGGGCCGTCAGCTGCTCCGGCGTATGGGAGACTTGGTCACCCAGGGCATAGATGGTACGACGTGCTTTGATCTGCTCGATAAACGGACTGCTCATAACATCTCCTTTGCTTGATAGTCACCGGGCGCCAGCCTTGTGGCCAGCCATCCCCTGTTGTTCAAGCTATAGACTATACCACCCGATTATCTTCCGGGCGTTTACATGCAGTGGGTTCACTTTCAACCGGGGGTAAAAAACCGTCTGCAGGCGACCGGATTGATCGCCTGCAGATGGAGCTGGTTTAGCTGAACAGCAGGTAGGAGAGGGTCATGCAGCAGATGATGCCCGAGATGATGGGCACCGAGGTGCGCTTGATGATCTCGATGGGGTTGCTGCCGGTGATCGAGGCGATGACGATGATCACCGCGGCGACCGGCGACATGGAGCGGATCAGGTTGGCGGTGAGCTGCATCGGCAGGGCCACCGCCACGCTGTTGACCCCAACCTTCTCGGTGATTTCGGGAATGATGTTGATAAAGGAGTAGAAGACCGCCAGACCGCTGCCGCTGATAAAGCCGATCAGCGCCGCCGTGCCGGAGAAGAAGAACATCAGGATGGAGCCGACGCCGTCGATGTGTTTCACGCTATCGACCAAGGTATCTATGATGCCGATGGCTTTCAGTCCCTCCACCAGCATGCTGGCCGCCACGATGAGCGAGACCACCTGAGCCAGACCCGTCCCCATACCGGTGAAGAAGATGGCGAACTCCTTGCTGGTCTCCTTGATATTGCCTTTGCGCAGCAGCTCCACCCCTATGGTGAGCAGCAGGCAGACGAAGGTGATCTCCACCAGCCCGAGGGAGATATGGGTGAAGCAGATGCCGAACAGCAGTACCAGCACCAGTGGTAGCACCGGAAAGAGGCCGTAGTAGGCGGGTGGCAAGCTGGTGGGCACGGCGAGCGACTCCTCTTTTTCTTCCAATCCGCCGCGCGCCTGCTGCCGCTTGTCCATCGCCTTTTGCCAGAAGTAGTGCACCACCGCCATCAACGCCAGCGTCGGCAGCGAGATGGGAGCGTGGTAGGAGACGATGTACTCCACCAGCGGGATCCCCAGCTTCTGGGCGGCCAGCACGTTATCGGCCCCCAGCGGGCTGGGCATGATGGTGGCGGTGGTTGCAATGACGGCCCCCGCGGTAAGGGAGGACATGTTCGACGCCTTCAGTACCGGATAGAGGGTGGCCATCAGCAACACCGCCAGACTGGCTGCGCTTGGCACCACCAGCGAGAGCAGGTTGCCCAGCAGGAAAATCACCGGCACCAGCAGATAGGGGGAGCGGATGCGGCTCAAGGGGCGGGTCAGCAGCATGACGGTGACATCGTTGGCGCCGATGTGGCTCATGTAGCTGGAGAAGCCGAACAACACCATGATGGTGAGGCCGACATTGCCCATCTGGCTGATGAAGATCTGCTTGATCTGGACGAAGGGATCAAGCCAGCTGAGGCCGCTGCTCTGCGCTGCAGGCAGCAGGGGGTGGCCCAGTCCAACGGCGGCAAACATCAGCAGCAGTCCGGCGCCAAACAGCACTATCTTGGCATCGTAGTTTTTGGCAATGAGATAGCCGCAGATGACCAGGATCAGGGTGCTGACAATTATTTCCAGCATGTTTCCAACACTCTCTTCTTGATGTGAATGGGCCAGCGGGCTGGCGGTTCGGGATCAGATGGCGCGGGCAAGGGTCTCCATGCACCAGGCCCTGAATCCGGGCACGTCGATATCGAGGCATACCTCGGCGTTGGGCAGTTGCTTGAGCCGGTTGTTGATATCCACCGAGGTGGTGCCGAGGGTGTGTTCACCCCGGGTCTCGATGGCCACATGGCAGGCCCGGGTGATAAAGAGGTCGGGGCGCACCAGATAGGCGATGGCGCAGAGATCGTGCATCTTGAGCCCGGTCTGCATGCTGCCGCCGCGATAGTGGCCGAACAGGGCGTGGAGCATGGCGCCGGTGCGGTTGAGGGCGGGTAGCGCCGCAATCATCTCGCCGGTCAGGGTGGCCCGGCTGGTGACATCGAGCCCGCACATCACGATGGGCAGGCCGCAGCTGAAGACGATGTGGGCCGCCTCCGGGTCCACGTAGATATTGAACTCGGCATTGGGGGTGTGGTTGCCCCGACCGGCCGAGCCGCCCATCAGCACGATCCGCGCGATCTTCTCCTGGCACTCGGGGTGCAGGGTGAGCAGCAGGGCGATATTGGTCAGCGGCCCGATGGGCACCAGCGTCATGGGTTGTTCGCTGGCGAGCAGAGTGGCCTTCATGGCTTCGACGGCATGCATCGGCAGCGGCTGTTGCCCGGGCTCGGCAAACTCGTAACCATCGAGGCCGGAGTGGCCGTGGATATGGCTGGCATTGTCGAGGGGGCGCACGAGGGGTTGGCTGGCCCCCTGTGCCACCGGCACCTCTTTGCCGAAAAAGTGCAGCAGGCGCAGGGCGTTGCGGGTGGTCTTGTTGACATCGACATTGCCGGCGACCGTGGTGATGAGCGCCAGATCGATCCCGGGGTGAAACAGGGCGGCGGCGATGGCAACGGCATCGTCGATGCCGGGGTCGGTGTCCAGAATAATGGCGACAGGGTTCACGCTGTTCTCCTCGAGGTTAATCGGCTTGGCTGGCATCGTGGGGCCAGCAGCAGATGAAGGGGTCGACAATCTCGCGGGTCAGGCCATCGGTGAGGCCGAGATCGGTCAGATGGGGCCCCGCATTGCAGGCAAGACAGGTCCCCTCGATGGCCTTGAAAACCCGATAGGGGGGCTCCCACTCCACCACCTTGCCGCTCACTTCGCGCAGGGCGTGGAAGCTGGCAGCCAGCTCGCTGGCCGGCAGGTCGGAGAGCATACCCGCGATGGGCATGGCAACGTGGGCCAGCACCTTACCCTGCTGGACGACCGCCATGCCGCCTCCGCTGGTGATCAGGGTGTTGGCGGCCATCATCATCTCTTGCGGGTCGCGCCCCAGCACCACCAGATTGTGGGAGTCGTGGGAGTAGCTGGTGGCGATGGCTCCCTGCAGTTCGCCCCACCCCTCCAGCAGCGCCAGCCGGGTGCCCGCCTGATGGCGACCATGGCGGTGTTGCACCGAGATGAGGCTAAATCCCGCTGGCACGATGACCTGACCATCCCGAACCTCAACCTCGGTTTCACTCCACTGGGTGAAGCGAGCCCCCTTGATGGTTTTGAAGCGGGCCCGCCCCGCAGCCAGCCCGGGCACCCGGATGATGAACTCCTCCAGGGTGCGCAGGGGGATCTGCATGGTATCGCGCGGCGCCTGACAACCAGCGACAGGCTCGGAGGGGCTGAGAATGGCGCCATGGCGGGCAACCCGCTGGCCACCGCTGTAGACCCAGACCGGGTTGAGATCGGTGAGGTTGTCGAACACCACCAGGTCGGCGCAGCGGCCGGCAGCAACCAGCCCCAGATCGTTGCGCTGCAGACGGATGGCGGCATTGAGGGTGGCCATCCGCAGCACGTCGGGCACCGCCAGTCCCAGCTCTGCCAGCAGTTTGACCAGCGCAATCATGCCACCCTTCTCCAGCAGCATGTCGGGCGGCACATCATCGGTACAGAGGGTGATTTGGGAGGAGAGGTGGGGCAGCTGTTTCAGCGCTGCGACGATCTCCGGCAGCAGATAGGGGTGGGAGCCGCGCAGCTGCAGGGTGAGCCCGGCGCGCAATTTTTCCAGCGCATCGGCAGCCGAAGTGAGTTCGTGATCCGAGCTAACCCCGGCAGCCAGATAGGCTTGCAGCCGGTGACCAGTGAGGCCCCGGGCGTGTCCCTCAATCAGGGCATTGCGCTGCAAACCGGCGTGCAGAATGCCGGTCATCCGCTCGCTGCCGCCCAGCACACCCTGCATGTCCATCACCTCGGCGATCCCCGCCACCTCTGGCCACTCCAGCATGGTGGCCATCTCAGGGCCGTGGAAGTCGGCGCCCGACATCTCGAGACCCGGCGTCGAGGGAACGCTGGAGGGGGCGGCGCAGATGACCCGCAGCGGCAGATTGCGGCTGGCGTCGATGGCATAGCGCACCCCCGCCAGCCCGAGCACATTGGCCAGTTCGTGGGGATCCCAGAAGATGGTGGTGGTGCCCTGCGCGACCACCACATCGGCGTAGCGCTCCGGCGTCAGGTGGGAGCTCTCCACATGGACATGGCTGTCGATCAGACCGGGCGAGAGATAGGCGCCGGCCAGATCGTGGGTCTCGCGTGCCTGCTGGAAGGAGCCGACCGGATGGACGCTGGCGATCAGCGGGCCGACCAGCCCCACGTCGACGGGGCGGATCTCGCCGGTCACCATGTCGATCAGGTTGGCGTTGGTCAGCAGCAGATCGAAGGGGGCTTCGCCGAGGGCAGCCTGCACGGCGCGGCGGCGCAAGTTGAGGGATGCATCTTGTTCACACATGAAGGAGATGGCC
The DNA here is from genome assembly GCF_038739615.1 of Aeromonas sp. SER. NCBI lineage: Bacteria > Pseudomonadati > Pseudomonadota > Gammaproteobacteria > Aeromonadales > Aeromonadaceae > Aeromonas > Aeromonas sp. SER. Next base: position 177,494 of record NZ_JBCGFC010000005.1, read on the forward strand.
TGACAAGGGGAATAATGGGCCCACTTTAGGGAGGGGATTGGCCCGTGCATAGCGCAAAGAATTTATAACTTGATAAGAAAGGGTTATGCTGCTGCAAACGTTTTTCTTTGGTTGTCGATTTCATGTCCGAACCCTGGCGCCGTCTGCCTGCGCTCTCTCTCAAGCAGATCCAGTATTTTGTCACGCTGGCCCAGCTGCGTCACTTCACCGAAACGGCCAATCAGATGGCCATCAGCCAACCCGCCCTGAGCAGTGCCCTGCGCCAGATTGAATCTGTGCTTGGCGGCAAACTGTTTCACCGCACCGCACAGGCGGTCACCCTGACCGAACAGGGGGAGGCGATCCTGCCCCATGCCAAGGGGCTGCTCAATGTGGCCCACGCCGCTTTTGCCGATATGCAGCAGGTGATGGCAGAAGGGGGCGATGGCACCCTGCGCATCGGTCTGATCCCGTCTGCCTGCACCCTGATGTTTCCGCTGGCGGCCGCCCGTCTGCAGCAGCAGTTCCCGGGCTTGCGGGTCGAGTTTCAGGATCACACCAACGACGGTCTGTTGCAGGCGCTGGCCGAGGGGTCTCTGGATGCAGGGATTGGCGTGCTGGATGGCGAATTGCCCGATTCGCTGGAGGTGACGCCGCTGCTGGACGATGCGCTGGTGGCGGTGATCAACCGGCAGGATCCGCTGGCAGCGGAAGAGATCATCAGCTGGCAGGCGCTGACCCGCCGCGACATCGCCCTCTTTGCCAGAGGCAACGTCAGCCGGCAGGTCAACGGGCTGGCCCAGAGCCAGTTGCCCGGGCTCAAACCCAGATACACCACAGATTATGTCGAGACACTCTACGGCCTCGTGCGCTCCGGGCTGGCGGTTGCCATCCTGCCCGGGCTCTATGCCGCGAACCAGTGCGATCCCCAGCTCAAGGTCGTGGCGCTGCACGAACCGGTGCTGAGCCGCACCCTGGCCCTGATGTGGGCGAAGGGGCTCTCCCGTTCAACCCGTATTGATGAGGCGCGCGCGCTGCTGCGTCAGGTCATCATGGCGCAGTACGCCGCATCCTCCTCTCGCTAACCGGCTGCAGGGCTGGTGACAGGAGCTGTCCGATGGCCGCTTGACCCTGACGGGAGAAAGCGGTGGCAACTGCCTTTGGCTGCTCGCCTCCACTTCTGATATTTCACCGGTTTCCCCTTCTGATTCAATTCGTTGCATCGATGGCTCCGCCCACATTCCTGATTTGGCGCGACTTGAGCAGCATGGGGGGCGATTGCCCCCATCTGGCGCTGGCCCCGCTGCTTTGTATAGTGCCGGTGGAATTAATCAGGTTTGACAGGAGTACCCATGGAGATGAATTCGCGCGCGCTTCGCGCACTGGCCCTGTTGGGCGCCTTGCTCGCTGGCAGTACGACCGTGCACGCCTCCGAGACCCTCAATACCATTCTCGGTGGCGGCGCAGGCGGGGTAGCGGGCACCATGATCGGCAAGGAGCTGGGGGGCGATACCGGTGCGCTGGTTGGTGCGGCCATTGGCGGCGCAGCTGGTGGTGCGGCGACGGCCAACAAGGGCAACAAGAATGAAGCGGCCCTTGGCGGCGCGGTGGGGGCGCTGGGTGGTGCTGCTATCGGCAAGAGTGTCGGTGGTGATACTGGCCAGCTGATCGGCGCAGGGGTTGGCGGAGCAAGTGGCTCGGCCATCGGTGCCAAGACCGGCGATGGCCACCAGAGTCAGGATCGCTATTACGATGATGATGACCATCATCACAAGCACCACAAAAAGCACAAGAAGCACAAAAAACACAGATGGCATGACGACGATTGATCGCCATCTGTCGTGAGTGGTGGGGATAAAACAACGGGGCCAGTGGGCCCCGTTTTGCATGTTTGATCAGACCAGCCGGTGCTGGCGGCGACCGGCGGCAAAGGCGTTGATGTTGTCGATCAGCTGGTCGGCCAGCCGCTGCATCGACTCCTCGCTGGCCCACGCTACATGCGGGGTGAGGATGAAGTGGGGGTATTGCAGCGCCTTCATCAGGGGATGGTCGGGGGGCGGGGGTTCGACGCTCGCCACATCGAAACCGGCACCGCCGAGGCGGCCGTTGGCCAGCGCCCGCAGCAGTGCCTCTTCATCCACCAGACCGCCACGGCCGACGTTGATCAGCAGGGCGCCCGGTTTCATCAAGCTCAGCTCCCGCTCGCCAATCAGGTTGCGGGTGTAGGGGGTGAGCGGGCAGTGCAGGCTGATCACATCCGAGCTCTGCAGCAGCTCGTCGAGCGGCAGGCGATCTTCGTCGTGGCTGCCACCGATCTGGCTCTGGGCGTAACGTACCGTCATCCCCATTCCTTTGGCCCGCTCGCCGAGCGCCTGACCCAGGGTTCCCTTGCCGATGATGCCAAGCTGCTTGCCGTGCAGATCCATGATGTTGTGGTCGAAGAAGCAGAACTGACCGCTCTGTTGCCAGCGCCCCTCCAGCAACGACTGGCGCCAGCAGAAGAGGTTGCGCGACAGGGCCAGCATCAGCGCCATGGCGTGTTCCGGCACCGAGGGGCCCGAGTAGTTGCGGATATTGCACACCCCGACGTTGGCCGCGCGGCACGCCTCCAGATCCACGTTATCGCTGCCGGTAGCGGCGAGTGCAATGAGTTTGAGTTCCGGTAGCTGGGCCAGTTCGGTGGCGCCGATGCGCACCTTGTTGATGATGGCGATGCTGGCATTTTTCAGCCGTTCGACCACCTGTTCCGGGGCTGTGCTGGGATAACTCTGCCAGTGGTGGGGAAAGTCGGGATGATGCAGGGTGATGCCCGCATCCAGGGTATCGCTGTCGAGAAACACAATCTGCTGCATGTACCTTCCTGCCATATTCGGGTTTGAACCGTCATGATGCCAAAAAGGGCGCCATCAGAGCCAGTGTGCCGCGCCATGGCGGGTGGGCTTTCTCCGGCTGATGTGATGTTGCGCGCGCTTTGTGGCGCGGGTCAGAGCCAGCCCAGATGGTTGAGCCACCCCTGAATGCGGGTGGGGGTTTCGCCCAGTTCCATCAGGGCGTAGGGGCGATAGTTGAGCTTGTGGCTGCGCCGGCTCTCGGTCTGGCGCGCCTCGGCCGCCAGCAGCGGCCAGCGGCCGCCATCCTCCTGATAGAGATCCAGTGTAGGTATGGTGCCCTGCGCTATCTCTTTTGCGAGGATCTGGTTGCTCTGCTGGTCGGGGAAGAAGCCATCGAGCAGCACCAGCGCATCGGGGGCGGGCAGCTGTTCGCTGGCGATAAGGTTGGCTGTCCAGGCGGCGCCGGTGCCTTGCGCCAGGATCAGCTTGAAGCCCCCCTCCTGCAGCTTGGCATCGGCCAGCTTGCTGATCCGCTCGGCCAGTTGTTTGCGAAAGGCGTCACTCTCCTTGGCTTTTTTCTCGGCGGCGGGGTCGAGCTCGGTTTGCTGGGGAGAGGGGAGCAGCAGCAGGGTATCAAAGCCCAGCTGGCTGAGGGCGCGGGTCAGTTGCCAGAGCTGGCCGCTGCGCTGCCAGTCGGGCAGCAGGATGGCGAGCCCCACATAGTTGTCGCTATCGTGCTTGGCAAACAGCACCGTCTGCTTGTCGATCTGGGTAGCTTCGGGTTGCCCTTTCCAGTCGCTTGCTTGCCAGTGATCGAGGGGGAGTGGCTCCGCGATGGGCGGTGCAACGTCGCTCGCCTGCGCGACATGGCCAGCCAGCATGGTCAATAACAGCAGTGATAAGGATAATCTGGCCATAGTGTGCTCCCCCGGTTATCTGGGTTAGCGGCGGCGGTGGGATTTTCTGAAGGGGGAGGCGGAGTTGTGGCCGCGAACAGGCAATAAAAAAGCGAGCCGGAGGCTCGCTTTTTTGCAATCAATTCAACGTGGTCAATTAGTTGACGCGACGCTTGAATTCACCGGTGCGGGTATCGATTTCGATCTTGTCACCGATCTCTACGAAAGCGGCAACTGCCAGCTCGTAGGTAGTGCCTTTCAGACGGGCAGGCTTGGTCACTTTACCGGAGGTGTCGCCACGGGCAGCCGGTTCGGTGTACTCAACTTCACGCACGATGGTGGTCGGCAGTTCTACGGAGATGGCTTTCTCGTTGTAGAAAGTCACTTCACACAGATCTTCCATGCCGTCTACCAGGTAGTTCAGCACGTCACCCAGGTTGTCTTTCTCTACGTCGTACTGGTTGTACTCGGTGTCCATAAAGACATACAGGGGGTCGGAGAAGTAGGAGTAGGTGCACTCTTTACGCTCCAGCTGAACAACGTCCAGCTTGTCGTCGGCCTTGAAGACAGTCTCGGTGGCGCTGCCGTTCAGCAGGCCTTTCAGCTTCATTTTGACCACGGCGGAGTTACGGCCGGATTTGTTGAATTCAGCCTTCTGGACCACCATCGGCTCGGTGCCGATCATGACTACGTTACCAGCGCGGATTTCCTGAGCGGTTTTCATGTAAAAAATTCCTGTTCGTGAAACGGACGGATAAAAACTGCCAGATTATATACGGCTTTCCAGAAATTTCACCAACCTCGTGACGAGATCCCCATCCCGGAGCAGCTTCTGTGACCAGAGTCGCCCATGTTGCTGCCAAATCGCGCTGTATTGTGGCCATTGGGCCCAGAGCTCGCGGCAATCTTCACCACGGTTGAGAGCCAGATTGAAGCGGCGCAGCCATTGGGCGCAATCGGCAGGCAGATCAGCAAGATAGTGGTCGAGGAACTGCTCCAGCTTGACCAGATGGGCCTCCTCCTCCTGTTGGTAGATATGCCAGAGGAAAGGACGAGCTGCCCACTGGGCCCGCACGAAGGAGTCCTCCCCGCGTACCAGATTGAGATCGCAGCTCCACAGCAGTCGATCATAACCGGCCTGATCTGTCATCGGCAGCAGCTTGATGGTGAGGTTGCCCGAGTGGAGCAGATCCCCTGCCTTGGCGGTGGTGATGGCATCTTCAAGGCTTGCACCGCGCAGCACATCCTGTAGCGAGCGTCCCAGCGGCAACAGCAGGGTGACGGGCGTGGTGCTCTGGCACCAGCTCTCGACCAGGCTTTGCAGCGCATCGCTCTCGTAGGTAAAGAGGCTGACCCGCAGCTCGTTCTCTTGTCTGGGCGGCAAACCGAGGCTGGCCCAGTAGGCTGCCAGTCCCGCATCATCTTGCTGCCACTGCTCCCGTTCGGTGATGAGGTCGTGCTCGCACAGGAGACCGCCGGTTTTAGCGGTAAAGCCCGGGAAGAAGAAGTATTTGTTGAGGCTTTTATTGGCAACCCGCTGGGGCGAGGCGAGGCCGTGGCAATCCTCGACCCAGCTCTCCGCCGAGAGGTACTCCAGATTGATCCAGCAGGGGGGCTTGGGTTGGCTCGCCATCAGTTCGGCCATTCGTTCAATGAAGGGGGCGGGCAGTTCGCAGGCAAAGGCTTCGATCACTACCCTGGCTGGAGTCATGTCGGTCGGCAGGGTCTCATGCCAGTGCTGGATATAGATGCCATTGACCCACTGACCATCCTGCTCCGAGTCGAGCCCGGGACAGATGCGGGCGAAACTTGCCAGATCGTCCACCCAGAGCCGCACCTGAACCGCATCGCCATGTGCCGCTATATTCCCCTCCCGCTTTAGCTGGCGGGCAAGTCGCCAGGTGACACCGATGTCGCCGAAGTTGTCGACGACGCAGCAGAAGATGTCCCAGTCAAACGGGGGCAGGGGAGTTGTCATGGCTCGGGATCCCAGATGCAAAAAAACCGGTGCGCAGGGTAGCACACCGGTTGACTGGCTTCTAACCGTCAGCGCGTGACGGTCGCTGCGGCAGGTTACTCCTTGCCGTAGACGTTGTTCTCCTGCTCACGTACCCGGATGAAGGTAGTCCGTTTTGTCAGCTCTTTCAGCTGGCTGGCTCCGACGTAGGTACAGGTGGAGCGCACGCCGCCCAGAATGTCGCGCACGGCGTTCTCGACCGGGCCGCGATAGGGCAGCAGCACGGTTTTACCCTCGGAGGCTCGGTACTCGGCGACGCCACCGGCGTGCTTGTCCATGGCGCTGGAGGAGCTCATGCCGTAGAACTTCATGAAGGGTTCGCCGTCTACATCGACGATCTCGCCACCACACTCTTCGTGGGCTGCCAGCATGCCGCCCAGCATCACGAAGTCGGCGCCGCCGCCGAACGCTTTGGCGACGTCGCCCGGGCAGGTGCATCCGCCGTCACCGACGATCTGGCCGCCGAGGCCGTGGGCCGCATCGGCACACTCGATGATGGCGGAGAGCTGCGGGTAGCCGACGCCGGTCTTGACGCGAGTGGTACAGACCGAGCCCGGGCCGATGCCGACCTTGACGATGTCGGCGCCGGAGAGGATCAGCTCTTCGACCATCTCGCCGGTCACCACGTTGCCCGCCAGAATGACGTGGTTGGGGCAGGCTTCACGAATCTTGCGCACGAACTCGACGAAGTGCTCGGAGTAGCCATTGGCCACGTCGACACAGATGAAGCGCAGCGCTTCGGACATGGCGAGGATCTGGCGGGTCTTGGCGAAATCTTCAGCCGAGGTGCCGGTGGAGACCATCACATGGCCCAGCAGCGCCGGGTCGGTCTCGTTGACGAAAGCTTGCCACTGCTCAAGGCTGTAGTGCTTGTGTACCGCGGTCATCATCTCGAAACCGGCCAGCGTGCGCGCCATGGCAAAGCTGCCGACGGTATCCATGTTGGCGGCGATAACGGGTACGCCTTGCCATTGGGTCTGAGTGTGCTTGAAGGTGAACTGACGGGTCAGGCTTACTTGGGAACGGCTCTTGAGAGTAGAGCGCTTGGGGCGGAACAGGACATCCTTGAAACCGAGCTTCAAGTCTTCTTCGATACGCATTACAAATTCCTTATTGAGCCTTGTTGAAAGTCACTTTTGCAGTGGCAAATTTTCGGCAGGCGCAAAAAAACCGGTGGTTTTCAGGCCCTCCGGTTTACAACAGTGTAGGCAAAAATCCCTTCAGAACAAGACTGATAATTCGCTCATTGTTGTGGTAGCCTTTGGCGTCACAACCTGAGGTTGGCCACAAGCTTCATCCAGCACCTTATCTTGCCTCCCGTTTACCTCTTTTCTCTCTGTTTTCAACCTTATGCAATCGGCGTCGTTGCTGCCACCGACTGTCGTCTGCCGTTGCGGTTTGCCGGGCCGGTTGCGGCTGGTCATAACAAATCGGGTTGACCCCCGGGTTGGCTGTGATAGATCTGGGCGCAATATCGACAAGGCGAGAGATCGTGATGGGCAAAAGATTGTTGAGTGCCGCCATCCTGTGGGGGCTCTGTGGCAGCGCACTGGCGGCAACACCGACCAGCTATGGCTGGGTCGAGAAGGGGCTCATCATGCCGATCGGTGTGGCGGTGAAGATGAAGCTCGATACCGGTGCGCTCACCTCCTCTCTTGATGCGCGCTCCCTCGTCCACTTCAAACGGGATGGCAAACCCTGGGTGCGCTTCATGCTGGATGTGACCGACGCCGACAGCGGTGAGCGGGTCAAACAGCAATTCGAGCGTCCGGTGGAGCAGAGCGTAACCATTCGCGGCGCCGGGGGGATCGAGCAGCGGCCGACCGTCACCATGTCCATCTGTCTGGGGGACAAGGTGTACGAGGAGTGGTTCACTCTGCGGGATCGCAGCGACATGATCTATCCGGTGCTGCTTGGCCGTCGCCTGCTGGCGGATCTTGGCCCGGTGGATGCCGGTCGAACCTTTACCGTGCAGCCAAATTGTCATTGATAGCAAACAGCCGGCATCGCGGGCTGTTTGCTTATCGCTCATCTTGCCGGCGGAAGCGGGAGGAACACACTCACTTCCAGCCCCCCTTCCGGCCGGTTGTGGACATCAAGCTCGGCGCCATGCAGCTGGGCGATGCGCGAGACAATCGCCATGCCAAGGCCGACGCCATCTCCCTGTTGGGGATTGACCCGAAAGAAGCGCTCGCACAGCCGTGACAGCGCAGCGGTCGGAATGCCGGGGCCGTTATCGCGGATATCGACCCTGACCCTGTGCCCCTCCTGCCGTACCTCGACGGTGATCTCGCCTCCGGCCTGGGTATAGCGCAACGCATTGTCGATGAGGTTGCTGAACAGCAGATCGAGCAGGGTACCCTGACCCATCACCATCAGATTCTCATCCCCCTCCAGCGAAAGTTGCTGATCCTTTTTCAGGGCAATGGGGGCCAGTGTTGCCAGCGAGGTTTGCAGCAGCTGGCTCAGGTTGAGCTCGCCCTGCACCACCCCTTGCTGGTTGTCGATGCGAGCTTGGGTCAGCAGCTGGCGGATCAGCCGGTCGCTGCGATCGAGGGCCTGCAGCATCTTGTGCATCGATTGCTGGCGGCTCTCCTCATCCTCGGCGCTCAGGGCATTTTCACTGTGGATCCGCAGTACCGCCAGCGGGGTGCGCAGTTCGTGGGCTGCCTCGTTGGTGAACTGTTTCTCCCGTTCGATGGTTTCGGCCAGCGCATGCATCAGGCGGTTGATCTCGTTGGTGAGCGGAGTCAGTTCGTGGGCGCTTGTCTTGAGATTGAGTGGGCTCAGGTTGGCGGGGTGGCGCTCGCTGATAGCTTGCGCCAGCAGGCGCAGGGGCGCCAGACCGCGGGTGATGAGCCACCAGAGCAGCACCAGCAGAAAGGGGAGGGTCAGCAACAGGGGCAGCATGGTAAGGGCCGCCATCTTGCTGGCCAGTTCACTGCGCTCGTCATCCCGCTCGGCCACCACCAGCCAGGTGCGGCCATCCTCGTTGTAGAGGGTGAAGGTGCGCCACTGATGGTGATCCTTTTTCACTGTGCTGAAACCACGGGTGAGCTCGACCAGTGGCTGATCCGGGGCACTGGGGGAGCGCAGCAGCATTACCCCCTTGTCGTTGAGCAGCTGGAAGTAGAGGTTGCGCTCGAACTCGTGACCATAGGGGGTGAGTTCCCGATCCTCGCCGCTCAGATTGAAGCTGGGATCCTTGGTCCACTCGTCGGGGTTTTGCACCTCCCAATCCTGATAGATGGTGCCATTGGCCGGCAGATCCCCTTGCTGGGCCAGATAGCGCTCCAGCAGCTGGTCGGTGATGCGGGCGGACTGGGCCAGCCGCGCATCGAACAGCTCCTCCATCTCGTGGCTCGCCTCCAGATAGCCGATGACGGCGCTGATGGTGAGGCTGAGCCCCACCAGCGTGAGAATGCCGGTGAGCAGAAAGCGGCGGATGGAGCGCGGTTTTTTCATCGGGGGGCACTCCGGCTAGCCTGCTCAAGCTGGGGAATGATGTAACCGACACCGCGAATATTGCGGATAAGGTCGCTGTAGAACTTCTTGCGCAGGTGGTGGATATGCACCTCCACCGCGTTGCTTTCGGCCCCCTCATCCCAGCCGTAGAGGCTCTGCTGCAGCTGCTCCTTGCTCAGCACCCGGCCGCTCTGGCTGATGAGCTCTTGCAGCAGCTTGTATTCGTGGGGGGTGAGCTTGACCGGTTCGCCCCGATAGGTGACCTGCTGAGCCTCGGGGTAGATGAGGATCTCACCGTACTCCAGCACGGCCTGCACCTGCCCCTTGCTGCGGCGCACCAGTGCGCGCAGGCGGGCGTTGAGCTCCTGCAGGGCGAAGGGTTTGACCATGTAGTCGTCGGAGCCGGCATCCAGCCCGATGACCCGATCGTCGAGGGCATCGCGGGCGGTGAGGATCAGCACCGGCAGCTGGTGCCCCTCGCGGCGCAGCTTGCGCAGCAGGCTGAGGCCGTCGATATCGGGCAGGTTGAGATCCAGAATGAGGGCGGCAAACTCGTCGCTCTTGAGTGCCGTCAGGGCGGGCAACCCCTGTTGCAGCCAGTCCACCGTATAACCGCTGTGGCGCAAGGCATCCTGCATGCCATCACCCAGCATCACATCATCTTCAACCAGCAGGATCCGCATTGTTATTCCCCTTGAAACGACTCTGCCCACCAGTATGCAAGCTGGTGGGCAGAGTTTAAATAGATCTCTGATATGGCAGAACTTTACAGCTTGGCGAGCCGCTCGCGGATCTCCATTTTGCGGCCCTCGTCCGCCACTTCCCGGCCCGGGCGCGCTGGAGCTGCCATCGCCTTGTCGAGATAGGTTTTGGCCTCAGCCTTGCGGCCCTGATCCAGCAGGAAGTCGCCGTAGAAGAAGTTGGGGTCGATGCCGGTCGGGTTGATGGCCAGCGCCTGCTTGAGCAGCTGCTCCGCCTTCTCGTCATCACCGAAGCCGACCGGCCAGCCGGGCACCTGATAGTAGAGCGAACCCAGGCTGGTATAGGCGGAGCCCTCCAGCGCCTTGGGATCCTGCTTGATGGCCAGCTCCAGTTTGGCCTTGGCCTCTTTCACCAGCCCCAGCGCTCCCAGCCCGCCCTTGGCGCCAGCCCAGGTACTCTTGACGATGGCCGACCAGATGAGCAGGTCGGTGCGAAATGGCTCCTTGGCGCTGGCCGCTTCGGCCTGAGTGCTCAGGGTTTCGAGGCAGCTCTCTTTCGCTTTGCCGCTCTGCTGGTACTGGCAGACGGCCCACTGCTGCTGGATGGGGGCGAGGGCGTCTGTGGCTGCCTGGGCGCAGGTCGAGCCAAGCAGGAGGGCGATGACGCAGGAGGTGGCGGATTTTAGCGCAACGTTCATATCAAAGTTCCTTTTTGGTCGGGATGGGGCGTGAGAGATCAGGCTGCAGCGTCGCGCCGCTCTCGGCCATGCCCGGCTGTTGGCGGGCATAGCGTTTAATGATGGGCAGCTGTTTGGCCAGCGCCTTGTCGACGATGCCGGGCAGCAGGGCATTGAGCCGCACGAACAGCTTCTCCGGCCAGCCGAGCCAGCTGCGGCGGGTCTCGTTGCACAGGGCGATGATGGCCGCTTCGGCTACCTCCTGCGGGCTGTCGGTCTGGGTGCCGAGCGCCGCATTCATCTCGTAGGCCGCTTCGGAGTTGAGTTTGGTACGGGTGGCACGGGGGGCGAAGTGGAGCACCTTGATGCTGCTCCCTTCAAGCTCCCGTCCCAACGCCTCACTAAAGCCGCGCAGGGCGAACTTGGTAGCGCAGTAGACGCTGTAGCCCGGGTAGCCGATGCCGCCAAACCCTGACCCCATGTTCATAATGATCCCCGGTTTGCGCAGACGGGGCAGCAGGGCGCGGGTCAGCTGGATCGGCGCCTCGATATTGAGCAGCAGTTGGCGCTCGACCTGCTCGCTGCTCTGATCTTCCAGCCAGGCAAACTGGTTGCAGCCGGCGTTGTTGATCAGGATGTCGAGCCCGTTATCCAGCGCCGGGTGTTGCAACAGCTTGGCACGCTCCTGCGCGGAGCCGAGGTCGGCGATCACCACCTGATGGCGCTCGGGGTGCGGCAGCGACTTGCACAGACGCTCCAGCGCCGGAGCGCGGCGGCCGTGCAGCAGCAGATGGGCACCCTGTGCAGCCAGCTCCTGGGCCAGCTCCTCGCCAATCCCGCCGCTGGCGCCGGTGAGCAGCACCGTTTTTCCTTCAAGTTTCATGATGCGGATTCCTTCTGGTCACGGCGTGGCGGTGAGGTTGTAGAGCATCTCGCCGTAGAGGCGATAGACCACCTTGGTGGAGTGGATGATGGCGGCCTGATCCGCCGGACTCTCGACCTGATCCATCAAGGATTCAAAGAACTTGAGGTGCTCCTGATCCAGGGTGCCGTGGGAGCTGAGATAGCTCATTGCCTGCGGGGGCAGACCGAGGCCGCTTTTCAGCTGGTCGGCTACGGTGAGGGCGATGGCGACGCTGGTGCCTTCCAGCACCTGGACCATGCCGAAGAAACCCATGGGGTTGCCCCGCTGGATCTGGTCGTAGAGGAAGGCGACCATCAGCTCGATGGGCAGCCCGGGCTGGCCATGACGAACCGCCTCGGCATCGCCGCCACAGGCGCGGATGTCATTGAGGATCCACTCCTGATGGCCGTACTCCTCGTCGATGTACTCGGCAATGGCGCCGCGTACCCACTCGTACTCCTGACCCAGCTTGCCACCGGTTGCCATCAAAAGCGGGACTGTGTGGCGCACGTGGTAGTAGGCCTGAGCCAGAAAGGCGAGATAAGTGTCGCGACTGATGTCGCCACGGCGGCAAGCTTCGATGATGGGGGCCTTGAAAAGGTGCTCGCGCTCAGTGGCAGTGGCTTGTTGCAGAGTCTGATAGAAGCTCATGAGGATTCTCCTGTGGTGCCGGTTGCAAGGCACTGGCTGATCTGTTGGGCAAACTGGCGATAGGTCTCTTCCCGGCGCACCCGCCCGTTGGCGGTGAGCAGCCCGGGATGCTGGTCAAGTGCCACCGGCAGCCAGTGGTGCAGGCGGGCGTAGTCGGGGAGACGACGATTCAATACTTCGATCTGTTGTGGCAGTTCTGCCTCTTTGCCCGGCAGGGGCTGGATCAGCGCCACGTTGGCGGGCTGGCCATCGCCGAACACCACGATACGGGCGATGGCGGGGCAGAGCTGGGCTTCAGCCTCGACCCACTCGGGGGAGAAGTTGCGGCCAAAGGCGGTGATCTGGACATTCTTCTTGCGCCCGGTGATGTGGAGGTAGCCCTCTTCATCGAGGCGGCCCAGATCTCCCGTGGCAATCAGCTCGGGGATTGACTCATCGCTACCCAGATATCCCAGCATGGCGCTGCCGCGTACCAGGATCTCGCCATCGTCACCGATGGTGACACAGGTATGGGGCAGGGGGCGGCCAACGCTGCCCGGCTTGTCAGTACCCATGGTGTTGAGGGCCACCACCGAGCAGCACTCCGAGAGGCCATACCCCTCGTAGACCGGCAGACCAAGCTGGCGGGCATGGGCGATAAGATCGGGGGCAACCTTGCCACCGCCGACGGCGATAAAGCGCAGACCGCGCAGCTGCTGGGCCAGCACCGGGGTACTGGTACAGAGCGCCAGCAGCAGGCGCAGCAGCTCGGGCACCAGCACCAGACTGTGAGTTGACCAGCGCAGCAGTGCCTCCCCCAGCATGACTGGATTGAGCGAGCTGGAGCCGGTGAAGCCGAGTTCGCCGAGCGACGGGATGCGGCTGCAGGCGCCGGTCAGCAGCGGCACATAGAGGCCGGTGAGGTTCTCAAGCAGGGTGGCCAGCGGCAGCAGGGTGAGGTGTTTTTCCACCTTGGCTGGCGCGACACGCTCGGCCAGCGATTCGCACACCGCCATCATGCTGGCCAGCGAGAGGCAGACCCCTTTGGGCTGGCCCGTGGTGCCGGAGGTGTAGGTGATCTTGGCAGTGCCCTGTGGCAATGCCGAGAGGTTTGCCGGTTTGCGGCGCCAGAGCGGCAGTTCGCCGCTGACCAGCAACAGCGGCTCGGCGGCGTGCCACCCCTGATGGGCCGGGCCAACCAGCGCATCGGCGCCGCTGCTCTCCAGCAGCCACTCTTGCTGCTCAAGGCTGAAGAAGTGGGGCACCGGTATGACCACGATCCCGGCTTTGGTGCAGGCCAGATCCATCAGCGCCCATGGCAAGCCGTTGTCGAGTTGCAGGGCAAGGCGCTTGATGCCGGCTTGCTGCAGCTTGCCAGCCAGATGCTGGATCTGCTGCCAGAGGCTGTGGTAGTCGAGCCGCTGCTGGCTGCTCAGCAGCGCAGGTGATTGCGGATTCTCGCGGGCATGTTTGGCGATGGCGTCGAACAGGCTCATTGGGCGCACCTTTTCTCACTGGTCAGGGTTGCATCGGTAAAAAGCACTGGCATGGGGGCCAGCAGGTTGAGCAGCAGGCTGCTCTGGGCGAGCACTGCCCGCCCCTGATTGATATCTCCCACCATCACCTTGGGCTGGCAGCGGTAGTACTCGCCCCAGGCAGCGGCGTCGGCACCGACCTGATGCGCCTAGGCGGGGGCCAGTTCGACCGGATTGAGGCGCAGGCGGGTGAAGCTGTTGCGCAGCTTGGCGGTGCCGGTAAAGACCACATAGTCGAGGGCGTTGTCACACAGCATGCGGCAGAGGGCGGCAAACATCAGGCGGGCATTGCCCGGCTCGCGACAGGCGAGATTGCCCACCTCGATGATGCGCTGGCGGTTGGGGCGAACACCAAGGCGAGTCTCGATGGAGGCTTCGATCGGTTGCTCCAGATACTGCTCCAGATAGAGGCGATGCTCGCCGGCCTGGCTGCTGGCACGGTTGAGGCCACAGGCACCCACCAGCGTCCCGTCGGCGCGATAGAGTCCGATCAGGCAGGGCAGAAAATGGGGAATGCGGGCATTGAACTCCAGGGTGTAGGCATCCTGGATATAGGCTTGCAGCGCCATGACCTGCTGCTCTGATTCGGCCAGGATCAACCGGTAGGGGGCTTGGATCTCGGTGGTCATGGGGAGACTCCTTCTCTTGCGATGGGTTCAGAGTAAAAGCCCAAACTTAAGAAACCCTTAAGCGGCAAAAAAAGTTGTCAGCATCCGGTACGGCAGGCAAGCTGCCCCCCTGTCGCCATCCCGAGGTATTCCATGTCATCGACTGCCTGCTGCCCCCTGTGTGCCAGCCATCACTCCTATCCCCTGCCGGTGGCGGGCAAGCGCTATCACCGCTGTCGCCAGTGCGAGCTGGTCTGGCTGGATGCGGGCGATCATCTGGATGAGACGGCGGAGAAGGCGGTCTACGACGGCCACGATAACCGGGTGGATGATCCCCGTTATCGCACTTTTTTGATGCGGGCTTTTGGCGAGGTGCTGGGGCGGGTGCTGCTACCTGCCAGCGGCCTTGATTTTGGCTGTGGTCCCGGCCCTGCGCTGGTGGCGATGGGACGCGAGGCGGGTTACGACATGGTTGGGTATGACAAGTTCTATGCCGACTTTCCCGAGTTGCTGACGCGTCAGTATGACTTCATCACCAGTACCGAGGTGATCGAGCACATTGCCGAACCGCGCGCTGTGCTTGACCGGTTGTGGGCCTGCCTCAGGCCCGGCGGCATACTGGTGCTGCAAACCCAGCGGGTGCTCGGTGACGAGCGGTTCAAGAACTGGCGTTACCGCCACGATCCTACCCATATCGTCTTCTTTGCCGAGGCGTCGTTTCGGGTGCTGGCTGCTCGCTGGCAGGCCGAGCTTGAGTTGCCTCATGCCGATGTGGCGGTATTGCACAAAGGCACGCCTTGAGGCGTGCCTTGTTCTGTTGCTCGTTGGTGGGTTACTGGTCGTAGCCCTTGTCTTGCCACTGGTAGTACATCAGGGCCGACTTGACGCCGATTGACTTGAACGGCTCCGGCGGTAGCCACATCGGCAGCGTCTGCTCGGCGTGGTTGAACCAGGGGTGCTCCTTGCCCTGATAGAGGCTGGCCACAATGTCGCCAAACAGGAAGGAGAGGTTGATGCCGTGGCCGTTGTAGCCGAGGGCGTAGTAGATGTTCTTGTGATCTCCCATCACCCCCACCGCTTCGGTGCTGTCGCCGGTCATGCCGAGCACCCCGTCCCACACCTGTTCAAACTTGATCCCCTTGAGGGCCGGATAGAGTGTCACCAGCTCCTTCATCATCATGGCGCTGACCCGATTGAGGTCTCCCTTGTAGTTGAGGCCGTCGTTGAAGACGTACTCGGCATTGCCACCGCCGATGACGATCCGGTTGTCCGGGGTCAATACCAGATGAAACAGGATGTTGCGGGTGTCATAGAAGGGCATCCGGCTCTGCCACTGGATGGCGTTGAGCTGATCCCGGGTAAGCGGTTCGGTCACTGCGCTCTGGGCGTGTACCGGAAAGACCCGGCCGCTGAAGTAGCCAAGTTTTGAGGTGTAGCCGTTGGTCGCCAGCACTATGCTGTCGGCGGTCACCTTGTACTTGTCGGCCACGTTCAGTTCGATCTGCTTCCCCTCTTTGATCCCCAGCACCGGGCTCTGTTCATAGATGGTGACGCCCGCCTGCTCCACCGCCTTGTGCAGGGCGTTAACCAGCTTCATGGCGTGTACCTGACCGCCATTGGGGTCGTAGACGGCGCCTGCGTAGCGGTCGGTGCCGAGTTTCTCTTCGGTGGTGTCGGCGTTCCAGTATTGCAGCGGGATGCCGAGGCGATTGGCGGTTTTTACATAGTCGCGGTACTCGGGAATATCCTCCTCATCGAGGATCGCCTCCACATAACCATCGAGCCTCATATCGGCATCGATGCCGGTCGATTCAACCAGTGCTTGCAGCTTGTGCATGCTGGCGACCGTCAGATCATAGTGGCGCTTGCTCGCTTCCCCCTCTTCATAGAGGTCCATCACCTCGGAGCCCGGCAGCACCATGCCGCCATTGCGGCCCGAGGCGCCGCTGCCGACCTGTTTGGCCTCGAAGATGGCAATCTTGAGCGACGGATTGGCCTTTGCCAGATGCCAGGCGCTGGAGAGGCCGCTGTAGCCGCCACCTATGATGGCGATATCTACCTTCAGATCTTGTGCCAGCGGGGCACTCTCCTCTGCCGGTTTCTCCTTGAACCAGTAGCTGGTGTTGGGCTCAAAGTCGCTCATTTTGGGGCCGCAGGCGGCGAGGAAAAAACAGCTGATACACATGGTCAACGCTCGTTGGCAGAGGGTGGTCGGGTTCATGGTTTGCTCCGGGTTCAGATTGCTTGTTCGGTGTTGCTGGCTGGTTGCGCCGTATTGACCCGGCGTCCGATATCCCGCAGCCGGGCGAGCTGGTCGGCAAGACCGGGCCCTTCATCCAGGCTGCTGACAAAATTCCAGAGGTAGGTCATCACAGCATAGACATGGCCTGCGGAGACCTGGGGTTGGGCCATCAACATGGTGATGGCGAGCAAAAAGAGCAGGGCCGCGCTGACGCCGACCGCCAGAAAGGCGAGCGCCTCCCGATCCGATACCCGGATACGGATCCATGCGAGGGTGCGGTAGTGACGAGTCAGCCTGATTTGCTCGGCGTGCGTCACCAGCTTGACCTCGTGCTCCAGCCGGTCGTTGAGGCGCTCATGCAGCAGCTGGTTCTTGCGTGAAAAACCGGGCAGCAACAGACCGAACAGCAGCAGAACCCCCATACAGGCGATACCGACCCAGAACTCGATCACCGTCAGCATGATGGCGGCACCCATGATGGAGACCAGGCTGGTGGCCAGGATCGGGATATGTTTCTCGAAGAAGTCGACAAACTCCCGTGCCAGGGTGACCCGCGCCACTATGGTGGATTGCCCCTCCTGCTGCTGACGTTGGGCCAGGATCACCGGCACCGCCAGCGCTGCATAGATATGGGTAAAGGTGCGGGTATCGACCGCCCGGCGCAGGGCGCCGATGAGCCAGAACAGCAGCACGATGAGGGCATAGCTCGAGGCTTGCCACCACAGTCCCTTGACGATGGCGTCGATGGCAAAGCCGGCGAACAGGGGGTAAGCCACCAGCAGGATGTTTTCGAGGGCGACCAGCGAGAAGGTGCCCGCCAGCTTGAGGGGATTGGCCCGTGCAATCGCCCCCAGCGAACGACCGGCCGAGTGTGGCAACGGCGTGGCCTGCTCGTTGCAACTGGCTGCCGAAGTGGTTGGTGTTGTCATGGGTTATCTCCTAAGATGTCGGAAATGCTAACTTTGAGCAAGTGCTCAAAGTTTGTTTGAGCGGTCGCTCAAAGTCAAGCAGAACGATTGATATCGCAGGAGGTAAGATGGCACGCCCATCAGCAGAACAGCGTAAAGAGATGATCATCGAGGCCGTACTGGCCCTGTTTCGGGAGAAGGGAATGGCAGCCTCTTCCACCCGTGATGTGGCCGAGCGCACCGGTCTGGCGCGCAGCCACGTCTACCACTACTTCAAGGATTGGAAAGAGCTCTGTCTCTGCGCCGTGGAGCGTTTCACCAGTCAGGAGATAGCCGAGCAGCGGGAGTGGCTGTTGCCGCTGCCGGCCCGTGAAGCGTTGCCACTGTTCGTGCGGGACAACCTGCCGACCAGTCAGGATGCCTCCTGGGCCATCTATCTGGATGCATGGAACGAGTCGCTACGCGACCCGGTATTTGCCGAGAGTTACCGCAAGACCATTCAGGCATGGCGCGAGGTGCTGGAGCAGATCCTGCAAAAGGGGATCGACAGCGGCGACTTCATGGCCGCTGATACCGGACGACTGGCGCGCCAGATCACCTCCCTCATCAACGGCTATGCCGATGACCTCATTCTGGAGCCAACCCCCGAGACGGTAGAAGCCACCTATCAGGAGATCATGGCAGTGGTGAACCGGCTGGTACTGCCAAACAACCCGGCATAAAGCTGGGGGAGGGGCCATCAACTCTTCCCCATGTTTATTTGGCCGCTGTTCGGGCATGCTGGAGGTCGGTTACCAAGGAGTGGTTTGATGTCTATCCCCCATTTATCGCTACAGGATGCCCGTCATTTGCAGCTGGCGGCGCAGGGGCTGCTGGTGCCGCGCCGCGGCAAGGCTGCCCCGGCCGATCTGCTGGCGACCATCCGCCGCATGGCGCTGCTGCAGATAGACACCATCTCGGTGGTAGCGCGTAGCCCCTATCTGGTGCTCTTTAGCCGTCTCGGTCAGTACGAGCCTCGCTGGCTGGAGCAGTTGCTGGCCGACGGCGAGATCTTCGAATATTGGGCCCACGAGGCCTGTTTCGTTCCCCGCGAGGATTACCGGCTGCTGCGCCACCGAATGCTCGACCCTGCCGCCATGGGCTGGAAGTTTTCGGCCAACTGGCTCGCTACCCATCAGCAGGAGATCGGCCAGCTTATCGAGCGCATTCGCCACCATGGCCCGGTACGGGCGGCTGACTTTGAACGCACAACCGGCAAGGGGAACGGCTGGTGGGACTGGAAGCCGGAGAAGCGCCATCTGGAGGTGCTCTTTACCACCGGTCAGCTGATGGTGCGGGAGCGGCGCAACTTTCAGCGGGTCTATGACCTGGCCGAGCGGGTGCTCCCCGAGTGGCGTGATGAGCGGGATCTGCCGAGCGTCGAGCAGGCGCAGCGGGATATGGTGCGCGCCAGCTGCCGGGCGCTGGGGCTGGTCAAAACTGGCTGGGTGGCGGATTACTACCGGCTGCGGCGTGGCAAATATGACGCCTTGCTCCATCAACTGGCGGACGAGGGGGAGCTGCTGCCGGTACGGGTGGAGGGATGGCAGCACGGCGCTTTTGTGCATGCCTCGTTGGCCGATGAGCTGGCAAGGGCACAGGCGGGCACCCTCAAGGCAACCCATACCACCGCCTTGTCGCCGTTCGATCCGCTGGTATGGGATCGCAAGCGAGCCAGTGAACTGTTCAACTTCGACTATCGTATCGAGTGCTATACCCCGGCGCCCAAGCGTCAGTACGGCTACTTCGTGTTGCCGCTGCTGCATCGTGGCAAGCTGGTGGGCAGAATGGATGCCAAGGCCCATCGCCAGCAGGGAGTCTTCGAGATCAAGAGCCTCTATCTGGAAGCCGGGGTGAGAGTGACCCGCCAGCTTGCGCAGGATCTGGCGAAGGCTCTGCAAAAGTTGGCCGAGTGGCACCAGACGCCGGCGCTGCACTATGGCGCCATTCCGGCGCCCTTGCTGGCCATGTGGCAATCCGGTGTTGCGCAAGGCGGTGAGGCAGCGGCAGTGGACTAATCCGCACAGTAACGCGTCGCAAGATGATGGCATGAGTGGGGAGAGAGGGATGAGACGAACCCGATTGCTGCTGGCAGGGCTGGGCCTTGCCATGCTGATACCGGCGAGCTTTGCCAGAGCGGCAGAGAAGCCGGTACAGATCTGTCTGGGGGAGGGCAACGAGTGGGCCCCCTTTACTTACTGGGAGCGCAAGGATGGGGTGCCCGATACCAGTCGGTTGACCGGCTCGGCCACCACGCTGGTGCTCGATGCCATCAAGAAAAATGGCTTGTCCTACCAGATCCGCTATCTGCCCTGGGCGCGGGTGCAGCAGGAGCTGGCGGATTATCACCAGAACGGCCTGTGCGAGCTGACCTGGGATGCCAGCTACAAGCCGGAGCGTGCCGAGTTCGCCTTCTACAGCGTGCCGCTCTACTACACCCATCTCGGTTTCTTCTATCTCAAGCGCCGCTATCCTGAAACGCCCGATCTGCAGACGGTCAACAGCTCACGGGTATGCGGCGTGATTGGCTATAACTATGCCCCCTATGGACTTGCGCAGGAGCCACGCCGGGTCAAGCAGTTGCAACAGGCGCTCGACATGCTGGGGCGGGATCGCTGTGACTTCCTGCCAAGCGAGATTGAGCCGCTGGTTGGCGGGTTAACCCTGGGCATCTACCAGAGCGAACCCGGTCTACTCAATCTCGCCCTGCCAAGTCGCAAGGGATTCTATCTGCTGGTCAGCAAGGGATCGCCTCGTGCCTACGAGCTGGTTACCCGCCTGAATCAGACGTTGGTGGCATTTCAGGAGCAGGGTCATGCGGAGGAGGTGATGCGCCGCTTCCTGCCGCCGATGGAGTAAGTGCCAAGAAGGCTAATCACTCAGATTTATCAGATGAAAAAAGAGCCAGCCGGTGCAAACCGGCTGGCTCTTCCGTTTTATGGGAAAACCATCAGGCCGCGATGCGGGTCAGCACCTTCACCAGCAGTTCGATGCGAGGGCCAATGCTGGCCAGATCGAGATACTCCTCGTCACTGTGGAAACCGGCGCCGATAGGGCCCAGACCATCCAGCGTGGGGATGCCGAGGGCGGCAGTGAGGTTGGCATCTGAGCCGCCCCCTACCTCTTGCCAGCGAATGGGCAGCCCCAGTTCGGCGCCGCACGCTTCAACCAGCGCCATCAGCGCCTCAGTGCCTTCTGATGGCACCATGGCCGGTTTATGCGCCTCACGGGTCAGCTTGATGGTGATCCCTTCCAGATGGGGCCGCTCGACCAGGGTCAACAGATGATCGTTGACCAGGCTGTACTCCTGATTGTCCCAGAAGCGCACATCCACCACCGCGCTGGCGTGGGCCGGTACTATGTTGGCGCCGTTGCCCCCCTCGACAATGCCGATGTTGAGGGTGGTGCCGCTCTCGAAGTTGGTCAGGGCGTTGATGGCAAGGATCCAGTGGCCCAGCTCGGTGATGGCGCTGCGTCCCTTCTGCGGCTCGTTGCCGGCGTGGGCCGCCTTGCCGGTGAAGTCGATGCGATAGCGTGCCATTCCCTTGCGAGCCTTGACCAGCGAGCCATCGGCACGGGCCGCTTCGGCCACCAGCACCTGCTTCGCCTGTTTGGCCACTGCAGCCAGCCAGTCGCTGGAGTGGAGGGAGCCAATCTCCTCGTCCGGATTCATGCAGATACATATGCTCAGGCGATCGCGCACCTCGCGGGGCAGTGCCCGCAGGGCATAGACGATGTTGAGCAGACCCGATTTCATGTCGGAGACGCCGGGGCCGTAGGCGCGCTCGCCATCGACACTCATCGGGCGGGCGGCGGCGGTACCGACCGGGAAGACGGTATCCATATGACCGATCAGCATGATGTCGATCTGCTCGGCCTGCGGCTGGTTGCGGATCTCCAGCCCGACCCCGGCGATGCCGCAGTCGACCCGTTTGATCTGCCAGCCGCCCATCGCCTCGTATTTGGCGGCCATCAGCTCGGCCACTGTGGCAATGCCCGGCTGGTGCAGAGAGCCGCAATCCAGATTGATCAGGGGGGCCAACTCGGCCAGATATTGATCCAAAGAAACAGTCATTGTTTGCTCCACTATCAGATCCGGGGTCACAGGATGATGTTCATTACCAGCATGGCGCCAAAGGCGTTGAGCACCGAGATGGCGATCATGACCGGGATATAGCGCCCTTCGGTACCGATACAGCCGAGGATGCGGCCCATGTACTGCACCTGTGAACCCATCAGGTAGATGGCTGGCGCCAGAATGGCGATGTGAGTGCCGTTGAGGATCCCCTGATCGAACAGGGTGATGACCACACCGACTGCGCCACCCATCGACATCCAGGCGCCGATCAGCACGGCTGCAGCTTCACCGGGCAGGCCGAAGATGGCCATGACGGGGGAGAAGATGGCGCCCATGGCGTCCAGCGCGCCGGTGATCTGCAGTGCTTTGATGATGACAAAGGCCATCAGCACGTTGGGGACGGTGGAGGTGGTGGCGATGACCCATCCCTTCTTGGCCCCTTCGACGAAGATATCGGTGACGATGGGTTTCTTGACGTTGGCCTGGCTCATTTGGCTTGCTCCTGGGTGGTAAGGGTCTGATCGCGTTTGCTGTTGTCGGCACTCTTGCCTTCGGTGAGGTTGAGATAGACCCGGAACAGATTGGCGCCAATGAACTTGAAGACGAACATCACGGCGACTGCCAGCCCGATGGAGGAGCTGACAGCCTGGGTGCCGTCAGCCAGGGTCAGGGTGAAGAGCACGGCACCGGAGGAGAAGAAGTTGACTATGGTGGCGCCAGCGGAGAACTGGAACATGGTGAACACGTCGGTCTCGCGCTTGGTGATGAGCCCTTCATCCTTGAGCTGGCGAGTCATGGCAGCACCCGCATCGGTACTCTGCAGCGAGGCGATAAGGGCGAGGCCGGTGTTGCCCGGGATCCCCATCAGCGGGCGCAGCAGCGGAGTCAGCAGCTTGCGGGCGGCATCCAGTGCGCCGTAGTGCTCCAGCACGTTGATCATGCCGAGGGCAAACATCACGGTGGGGATCAGGGTCAGGGCGAACAGGAAGCCATCGCGAGCGCCATTGCCTCCCTTGCCACGCATGTCGGTCATGGCTGTTTTGATACCATCCCCGTTTTCGCTGACGCTCTGCACCATGGTGCCGAACGAACCGTTTAGCGTGGTGAAGTCAAATACCCCGTACCACTGATTGGACTGCAGCAGCCCGGAGAAGAAGACAACGGCAAAGGCCAGTGCCAGATAACAGCCGATCGTTACCGGACGGTTTTTTTCGCTCATAGATAGCTCCACATGAATAATTATTTAATCGGATGAATTATGGTTGATACGGCTATCAATTATTTGATGGGGGTCAAGGAGCCTTGCTGATATGCGGGGTGACGTTGGTGATATGTGAGGATGATCGTCCTCTGAAAAGAAGAAGATCCGGTTTTTGTTTAATTTGTTGAAAAAATCAGCGGTAAGGGTGCGTCGGGACGCGGCAATAAAAAACCGGGCACTTGGCCCGGTTTGTTCAATCAGTTGCGTAGTGATTACTGGAGTACCAGCACCATCAGCAGACCGACGGTAATGGCAGATACCAGGAAGGCAAAGCCATAGAACACGTAGTGGTGCAGCTTGGTGGTGTGGATCCCCAGATCATGCAGACCGTGGTAAATACGGTGCATGCCGTGCCAGATCGGCAGGGCGATGATCACCAGCAGGATGCAGGCACCCCACCAGGAGCTGGCGAATGCCAGAACGCGGTCATAGCTCATGGTCTCTACGTCCATGATGCCCATGGGTACCAGCAGACCGGTGATGAGGACAATGACCGGCAGCAGCATGGCAACGACCATGCCACCCGCACCAAACAGACCCCAGTAAATTGGCTCGTCAGAACGTCTCATTGTTTTCTCCTCAGGCCACGATGATCAGGACAAGCAGGGACACCACCGCCAGCGCCACATACTGGGCGATGACGATCGGTTTCTCCGGCACCAGGTCTTCACCACGGAAGATACGCATGGCTTTCGGCGCCAGAGCGAACCAGGTCTTGGCATGGAACAGGCAGGCTGCCAGCGCAATCACGTGGAACAGGATGGCGATCGGGCTTTGCAGGGATTCCAGCCAGCCGTTGAACGCTTCCTGACCCTGTACCAGACGCATCAGACCCCACATCAGCACAACAGCGTAGATGGAGACGAAGATACTGGTGCCTTCGCGGATCATGTAACCGGTGTAGAAGGCGTTCTTCAGCCACCAGTCTTTCTTCATTTCGCGGACGTAAGGTTTACGTTTGCTTTCAGTGTTGTTCATGGTCTCAATCCTGCTCTCAATCTGGCTTGAACATGGCGATCATGTAGTCCTTGGCACTCTCTACCTTGCCAAGCTGGATGGCCGCTGCCGGATCGACGCCCTTCGGGCACACTTCGGAGCAGTAGCCCACGAAGGTACAGCCCCAGACGCCTTCGTCCTGGCTGATGATGCGCATCCGCTCTTTGGCGCCGGCATCACGGTTGTCGACGTTGTAGCGATAGGCCAGAGCCAGTGCCGCCGGACCGGTGAACTTCTTGTTGATGCCGTACTGCGGGCAGGCCGCGTAGCAGAGACCACAGTTGATGCACTGGGAGAACTGCTTGTACTTCGCCATCTCTGCCGGAGTCTGGATGTATTCGCCATCGCACAGGTTGCGCGGCTCGCTCGGGATGATGTAGGGCTTGATGCTCTCCAGCTTCTCGATGAAATCGGACATGTCGACCACCAGGTCACGCTCGATCGGGAAGTTGTTGAGCGGCTCGATGGTCATCTTGCCCGGCAGATAGTCGCGCAGGAATGCTTTGCAACCCAGCTTGGGCACACCGTTGACCATCATGCCGCAGGAGCCGCAGATCGCCATCCGGCAGGACCAGCGGAAGCTCAGGGTAGAGTCCAGGTGATCCTTGATGTATTGCAGCGCATCCAGCAGAGACATCTCTCTCTGGTAGGGCACCTGGAAGGTCTGCATCCAGGGCTCGTTATCCTGCTCCGGACGATAGCGCAGGATTTCAATTTCAATCATCTCAGCCATTCTTCTTAGCCTCGTCTTGTTTCTCACCCTCGGAGCCGTACACGCGTTTTGCCGGCTGGGACTTAGTGATCTTCACATCGGAGTAATCGATGGAGGGCGTTTCGCCATTGTTGTAGAACGAGAGCGTGTGCTTGAGGAAGTTCACGTCATCACGCTCTTCGTAACCATCCAGACGCTGGTGGGAACCGCGGGACTCTTTACGATTGATGGCGGAGTGAGCCATGGCTTCTGCCACGTCCAGCATGTAACCCAGTTCGATGGCGTACAGCAGGTCGGTGTTGAAGACAGAGGACTTGTCGTTGATCTTGACCTTCTTGTAACGGGCTTTCAGCTCGTTGATCTTGTCGATGGTGCCCTGCATCAGCTCTTCGGTACGGTAGATACCGACGCCGGCTTCCATGGAGGTGCCCAGTTCGTTGCGAATATCGGCCGGGTTCTCGGTGCCATCGATGTCGAGCAGGGAGAGGTGCTGCTTGACCAGAGCCTCGGCCTTGGCGACCAGCGCTTCGGTATTGCCATGCTTCTGGGTCTTGGCGAATTCACCGGCCTGTTCACCAGCCAGCTTGCCGAATACCACGATCTCGGACAGGGAGTTGGAACCCAGACGGTTGGCGCCGTGCAGACCAACGGAGGCACATTCGCCAGCGGCGTAGAGGCCGGCCAGACGGGTGGCACACTTGTTGTCGGTCTCGATACCACCCATGGTGTAGTGGGCTGTCGGACGTACCGGGATGGGCTCTTTGGCCGGATCCACGTTGACGTAGGCTTTGGCCAGTTCGCAGATGAACGGCAGACGCTCTTTCAGGTACTTCTCGCCAAGGTGACGCAGGTCGAGGTGAACCACATCGCCCATCGGGCCCTGGATTACGCGGCCTTTCTGCTGCTCTTGCCAGAATGCCTGGGAAACGCGGTCGCGCGGACCCAGTTCCATGTATTTGCTCTTCGGCTGGCCGATCGGGGTTTCCGGGCCCAAGCCATAGTCTTGCAGGTAGCGGTAGCCATCCTTGTTGAGCAGGACGCCACCTTCACCACGACAACCTTCGGTCATCAGGATGCCGGTACCCGGCAGACCGGTCGGGTGATACTGAACGAATTCCATGTCACGCAGTGGTACGCCGTGACGATAGGCCAGCGCCATACCGTCACCGGTCACGATGCCGCCGTTGGTGTTGTAACGGTAAACACGACCAGCACCACCAGTTGCCAGAATCACGGATTTGGCCTGGATGAAGCGGGTGATGCCGTTCTGGATGTCAAAGGTCAGAACGCCCTGGACACGACCATCTTCGACAATCAGGTCGAGGCAGAAGTGCTCGTCGAAGCGCTTGATGCTCGGGTATTTGACGGAGGTCTGGAACAGGGTGTGCAGAATGTGGAAACCGGATTTGTCAGCGGCGAACCAGGTACGGGGAACCTTCATGCCACCAAAAGGACGCACGTTGGCTTTGCCATCCGGCTTGCGGCTCCAGGGGCAACCCCAGTGCTCCAGCTGGATCATCTCTTTGGTCGCATTGTTGACGAAGTAATCGACAACATCCTGCTCACACAGCCAGTCACCACCGGAGACGGTGTCGTTGAAGTGGTTTTCGAGGGAGTCGTCATCACGAACGACACCGGCGGCACCACCTTCGGCTGCCACGGTATGGCTACGCATCGGATAGACTTTGGAAATCAGGGCGATATCCAGGTCTGGCTGTGATTCGGCTATAGCGATAGCGGCGCGCAGGCCAGTACCGCCGGCACCGATGATGGCTACATCGGTCTTGATAATATCCACATCTGCCTCCTTAGGGATAGATTTGCTGGGCACGATTTTGCTCTATGAAAAAAATTCAGGCTTGATGCAAGTCAAACAGCTTGGTTTTATTCCATTTTTCGTAGTTATTTTGTTCTAAAACACCCTGATCCCTGGATGAAAATGTCGTAATTTTCGTCATTTTTTGGTGTTATTGAGCAGTAAAACACCTTGCTACGAAGACTTTAACTTCCGGATTATACGTAGTTTTCTTTCAATAAAATGCGAATCACCTCTCTTTTTAGGTACTCACGAAAAAAATTTTAAGTTTTTTATTAAAACTTTTTAATGATAATTATTGGCATTTAAACATATACATAAAAATTACTAATCCTTTCCTCGGCTAAGAAAGTGGAATATATCCGATGGGAGCTACAGAATGGCGGGGGCAACAGGAAGTTGGGGAGGCGACGGTAGTGTTAGATTACTCACTGATAATTAAGCGATATTTAAAAAAGTAAAGGGGCCTGTACGGCCCCTTTCTTATCATCGTCAGATTCGGAACATACCGACCTGATTACTCAATTCACCCGAAATATTTTTAAGTTGTTCAGAGAGATGGCGTGAGCTGTCGGCATCTACGGCCAGCTCGTCAGACACATCTTTCACCGCCTGAATATTGCGGCTGACCTCGTCAGTAACGGCTCGTTGCTCCTCGGCGGCGCTGGAGATCTGGGTCGCCATGTCGGAGATCTGGTTGATGGAAGCGGTGATCTGCTCCAGCGCCTGGGTGGCGTTGTTGGCATCATCCACGCTGTTCTGGGCCAGCAACTGCCCTTCATGCATGGTGCTGACCGCACCCTGGGTATTGCGCTGCAGGGTTTCGATCATGCTGCGGATCTCGACGGTAGAGCTGTGGGTACGCTGTGACAGCACCCGTACCTCGTCTGCCACCACCGCAAAGCCACGGCCCTGTTCGCCGGCACGAGCAGCTTCAATAGCGGCGTTCAGTGCCAGCAGGTTGGTCTGCTCGGCGATGCCCTGAATGGTGGAGAGGATGGTATTGATCTCCTGCGCGTTCTTCTCCAGCTCTTGAATGATGTTGGAGGCCTGTTCGACCTGAGTCGCCAGATCGGTGATGGAACGCTGGTTGCGGGCGATGACCTGTTTGCCATGTTCACAGCTGCTGCTGGAGGAGCGAGCAGCTTCGGCAGTCTGCTCGGCGTTGCTGGCTACCTCGACGGCTGTGGCTGACATTTCGTGGACGGCCGTTGCAATCTGGGAGATCTCGTTTTGCTGGCGAGCCAGCCCCTGATTGGCCTTCTCCGCCATGTTGTGAGAGGACTTGGCCTGCTGGTTGAGTTGGCCGGAGGAGTTTGAGATGTCCTGCACCATCACATGGATCCGATCAATAAAGGTGTTGACGTGTTTGGCGACCACGCCGACCTCATCTTCACGCTCGATCTTGATGCGGCGAGTGAGATCTCCATTGCCACGGGAGAGATCGGCAATCGCTTCACCCAGGGTTTTCAGCGGGGCCAGAGAGCCATTGATGGCGACATAGGAGAAACCCGCCACGATGATGATGGTGAGCAGGCCTTGCAGAAGTGCTGACGTGACCATGCGTTTGACCGACTGATAGGCCACCGCCTCATCGACCACAATGCCGTAGTACCAGTCGGTATTGGGGATCTGGTTCAGGTCAAACACGCTCAGTTTGCCGCTGATATCCATCTCTGAGATGGTGCCGTCATGAGCAATGCGATTGACCCCGGATGCAGTCAGCTCGGGGGAGAGGGCGGTGGCTGGTTTCAGGGTCAGTGAAGCATCCGGGTGGGCAATGATGGTGCCGCTGCTGTCGATAAGTACCGCGTAGGTGCCTTCGGTATTGACCGCCAGAATGTCGGAGACCAGACCACTGATGGATACGTCACCGGCGATCACCCCCTGGGTATTGCCACGCTGGAACGGCTCGGCAATGGTGATGATCAGCTGCCCGGTGGAGATATCTGCATAGGGTGCAGTGATGGTCATTTTACCTGCGGCCATGGCGTCCTTGTACCAGGGGCGCTGGCGCGGGTCGTAGCCGGCGGGCAGATCGGTCGGCTTGCTCTGGATCATCTTGCCATCATTTGTGCCCACATAGACGAGATCAAACCCGCCCGCATTCATGGACTGGGCCAGATGGCTGATGGGGTTATCCTCTTTGGCAAACGCCTCCTTGGTGGAGCTGACCATATTGACGCGGGCATCGAGCCAGCGGGAGATCCCCTTGACGTTGGCGGCTGAACTTTCGTCGATAAAGCTCCAGATCAGTCGCTGGGTTTCGCTGCGCAGCTGCGAGGTGTTGTACCAGACCTGCAGGCCGGTGATCACCAGAATGATGATCCCGATAGCCAGAACAAGTTTGTTTTTAATGGATAAGTTCATAGTTACTTCCTTGTGAGCGTCAGTCTGAAGTGTGTTCGAGCGAATTATTGTTATGTGCCATCTCTTATCGGCCGAAGTTGGACTCTTTTTATCCCGGTCTACGACTTAAAGTTAGCGGTTAACCTCACGCTTATCCATCCGGATGCTGGTTGCTCACTGCGTTAAAAAACGGTCGGGCCGATTGGTGAATATGCCGTCGACCCCCATAGCGGCCAGCTGTTGCTGGTCGGCAAGGTGATCGACCGTATAGACTAGTACCTTTAATCCACGGCGATGTGCATCATCGACCAGTGCAGCATCAATGAAATCAACATCGCAATTGATGGACCAGGCCCCCAGCTGTTCGGCAAATTGTGCCAGTTCGAGTGGCAGATTGGCCGTAAGAGCGCCAATCCGGATATCGGGTCGCAGGGTCGCAAAGCGAGCCAGCTCTGGATGGTTGAATGAGGAGATCACCCATTGGTTGGCGGTGAAGCCGAGCTCGTTCTCGGCCCGTTTGGTAAGCGCTGCGACGGCATCGGCGGTATTGGCTCCCTTGAGTTCGATATGCAGCTCACAGCTGCTGTCAATCAGGCTCATCACCTGCCACAAGGTCGGAATGATCTCCCCCTCGCCAGCATCGAGCTGTTCCAAATAGGAGCGGGATTGCTCGGTCAATACCCCCTTGCCGTTGGTACAGCGCTCGAGCCGCCGATCGTGGAATACCCACAACTCGCCATCGGCCGCCTGCACGTCGATCTCGATAGCGGTGACCCCCAGTTCCAGCGCTTTGGCCATCGCTTTGAGGGTGTTCTCGGGGGCCAGGCCGCTGGCCCCCCGGTGAGCAATGATCTGCATGGTTTGCTCCTTTTTCATTGGCCGGGTTAGC
Source organism: Aeromonas sp. SER (assembly GCF_038739615.1). NCBI lineage: Bacteria > Pseudomonadati > Pseudomonadota > Gammaproteobacteria > Aeromonadales > Aeromonadaceae > Aeromonas > Aeromonas sp. SER. Next base: position 207,027 of record NZ_JBCGFC010000005.1, read on the forward strand.
CCCTGCTCAAGTGAATATCGATCTGTTGGTGGGGCAGGGTGAGCCCCTGTTGCTGCATCTTCTCCAGCACCAGCGAGTGAACTTCGTGGGTGATGGGCATCCGATGATCCATGTTGTTCACGTAAAGCCGGATCTCGTAGATCAGTGCCGAGTCGGTGAACTCGATCAGGAATACTTCGGGAGTCGGGGTATCGAGCACCAGTGTCGATGCCTTGACCGACTCTTCCAGAATAGTCTGAACCAGTTTGGGATCCCGGGTCAGGCCGATGCGGATCCGCAGTCGTACCCGGGTGATGGCATCGGAGAGCGACCAGTTGATGAACTGCTCTGTGATGAAGGCCTTGTTGGGGACGATGATCTCCTTGCGATCCCAATCCACTATGGTGGTGGCGCGCGTCTTGATCTTGGTCACTGTGCCGGTGAGGTCGCGGATGGTGACGGTATCACCCAGCCGGATCGGTTTCTCGAACAGGATGATGAGGCCGGAGACAAAGTTGGCGAAGATCTCCTGCAGACCGAAACCCAGACCGACCGATAGAGCGGCAACCAGCCACTGGGTCTTCGACCAGTCGATGCCGAGCATCGAGAAGCCGGTGAGGGCGCCGATCAGGATCACCAGATACTTGCTGGTGGTCGTGAGGGCAAAGCCGGTACCGGGGGAGAGGCTCAGATGCTGCAGCAGGGTCAGCTCCATCAGGCTTGGCAAGTTGCGAGCAGTGACCACGGTCAGGATGAAGACGAAGGCGGTCAGCATCAGATCCTGCAAGGTGATGGCCGAGAGCTGCTCTATGCCGCCAATCTTGCTGCTGACCTGCCACACCTCGATGTTGCTGAGGAAGCTGAAGGCGGAGTTGAGATCCGACCATTGCACTACCACCAGCAGGGTGAAACCGAGCATCAGCAGAGTGCGGATCAGTCCCAGCGACTGGGTGCTGAGGGTATCGAGGTCAAGCTCGGTCTCCTCGACCACATCCGGGATCTCCGAGCTCAACTCCTCGTGCGATTCATCCCGGCCGCGCAGGGCCAGGATCTCCGCCCGCTTGCTCTTGGCCCGATCGAAGGCCAGCCGGCGACGCTGGATCAGCATCCAGCGTCTGGCCAGATAGTAGACAAGCAGACAGCCAAGCCCCATCAGCAGGCTCAGCTCCAGCTGGCGCAGCAGAATGCGCGAGGTATAGAAGTAGCCAAACTGGGTGCCAATCACCGCCAATAGCGGCGCCAGCATCAGGCTGTTCCAGATGAAGTGGTGCAGCAGATGGGGTTTGGTCATGTCGCTCTGGCCCCAGGTGAGCGGCAGTCGCTCCCGGTTGAGACGGGCGAAGAAGAGCAGCAGCCAGAGGGCACCGATGATAAAGGCCAGCCGCCCGAGGGAGTCGTAGAAGGCGTGCTCCTGATAGCTGTTGGCCATCCCCTGCACGAAAAAGCTCGGGATCAGTACCAGCAGCAGGGTGCGAAACTGTCCCCACACTTTCTGCACCTGCTCTTTTGGCCAGCGGAAGTGGTGGATGAGAATCCCCTTCTCAAGGGTGAGATGACGTGCCAGCACCAGTGCCAGCAGCAGAAACCAGATCTCGCCAAGGCCACGGCCGATAGCCACGGCAAAGGGGTATTGCCAGGCACCGCCCAGCAGCCCCCGCACCATCAGTACCATGGCGGGGAGCGGCATGGCTGCAAGCAGAGAGCGCAACAGCAGCCGGCTGGTAAGGCTGAACTTGTCCTGGGTTACCTTGCCGATCCGTGGTGCTATGTGGTCGCAATAGTGGGTCAGATGGCGAGCCAGTTTGAACCAGCTCCAGGCCAGTACCAGCAGTCCCAGCGTGGCCAGGGTCAGACTGAGTGGCGTGTTTTCGGCGATGGCGTGGGGGACTTGCAGCCAGTTCTCCGGATTGAAGGCCAGCGAGAGGGCGGCAGGCACCCCGAGCATGACGGAGGGGGTGAGCGGCCGCACATCCGGCATCCAGAACAGGTGACTGGCGCTGAGCTCACGGATCTCGTCGATCTTGCTGTTGCGATGGCTGTAGAGCAGCTTGAGCCGGGTCTGCTCCTGAATCAGGGTGTCGGACGCGTCGTTGAGACGGGTCAGCAGCTGGCGGCGAGCCTTGAGCAGATTGTCGAGCACTGCCTGCTGCGGGCGATCAAGGGAGACTTCTTCATTGGCGAGGAGCTGGTCGCGCAGCTGACGGGGATCCTTGAGGGTATCCTGCTCGGTCTCGTACTGATATTTGGCCATGCGGGCGCTGACGATTTCGGATTCGAGCTTGTCGAGGGGGTAGTAGGCGGGCAAATCGGCCAGCTTGCTGCGCAGGTTCTCGCCGTAAGCGTCGCTTATCTGCAGCCATTCAAGCTGCTCGCGCACCGAGTTGACCAGTTCGTTGAGCTCAAACAGATTCTTGTCGACGCTGCGTTGTCTGTCCTGTACCTCTTCGATCTGCTCCTCCAGCCGGCCGAGCTGGATGGAGAGAGCCTGATTCTGTTGCTGCTGCTCCAGCAGCAGAGGCATATCGTCCGAGAGCTGTTTGCGCAGTCGCTCGCTCTCTTCCAGTGCCTGCTCGGTCTTCTCCCGACGCAACTGGTTTTGCTGGGCCATCAGGGTCGCTTGCCACTCATCCTCATCGGCAATGGTCAGATTGAGCTCCTGCAATTTGAGCTTGCCAAGATCGCTGCGCTGCTGGGCCGAGAGCTGCTCCAGCTCCAGCATCTGGATCCGGTCGGAGACACTCTGTTCCTTGATCCGGGTCAGCAGCAGTTGTGCCTCCTGCAGCCGATCCGATTCGCTGCTGAAGTTGAGTCGCTCCAGCTGACTGCGGGTGACTTGCAGCTGTTTGCGCAGATCATCCACCCGCAGATGATAATCCTGCCCGGTGCTCTCCAGCTGATTGAGGCTGTCCATGATGCCCTGACGCTCTTTGCGCAGCATCATCTGGCGGTTGCTGCTAAGGCCAATGGCCTGGCGCAGGCTCTCCTCCTTGAGACTGGAGAGGGCTGGGCGGCTTTTGGGCTGATAGTTGCGCAGGCTCTCCTTGAGGCGGGCCGACTCCTCGGGATAGTCGATCAATACCTGCTGATAGGCTTTGCCCTGCTCCCGGTAACGTTCTGCTTCCCGGGCAAACTGCAGTGCCTGCTGATAGCTCTCCCTCAATTTTTGGTTTTCCGGCGTATCGCTCTTGGGGACGCTTTGCAGCAGCGCTTCGGCCTGGGCGATGGTGTCATCGGCCTGTGCCGTGGTGGTGAGCAGAGCGAGGGAAAGGAGCAGGAGGGCGAGCAGGCGTTGCAACATGAAGCACGTGTCCGTTCATAAGAGGTTGCCCTAGCCTAAAGCAGGGGCAGAAGAGGGTAAAGCGTTCAATATTAATGATTTGTAACACAAATAACGGGCGATCCCGGCCCGATTTGGCTATTATTCTGGCCGTTTTTCCCTCCATTGAGCATTTTATGTCCGCAGTCGATCTGGGCACAGCCCCTCTTTCCCGCCTCTTTTGGCGCTATGTCACCCCGACCGTGGCCGCCATGCTGGTCACCGGCATCTATGTCACCATCGATGGCATCTTTGTCGGCCATATTCTGGGGCAGGATGGCTTGGCCGGACTGATGCTTGCCTATCCCATCTGCGCCGTGCTTTACGCTGTTGGTGCGCTGATCGGCATGGGCTCCTCCTCGCTCGCCTCTTTCTATCTTGGCAAGGGGGAGCAAAAACGGGCGCGCCATATCGTCGGCAATGCACTGGTGATGGTGCTGGTGGCCGCGGCCGTGCTCGCCTTCATCGGCATCAACTATGGCGATGAGATGCTGGCCTGGATGGGGGCAGAAGGGGATATTTTTACCGCCGGTCTGGCCTATCTGCAGTGGTATGCCTGGCTCGGCGTCTTTGCCGTGCTCTCCATGGCCTTTACCGCCCTGCTGCGCAACGACGGGCGGCCGGGACTGACTACCTGGATCCTGGTCGGGGGCGGCCTGCTCAACGTGCTGCTCGACTATCTGCTGATGGCAGTCATTCCATGGGGGCTGGCAGGTGCCGCGATTGCCACCATGCTCTCCCAGGCGGTTACCGGTGGCCTCTGCCTGTGGCACTTCTTTACTACGCGCAGCAAGTTGCGCATCGGTTGGGATACCCTGCTGCCCGACTGGCGGCTGATGCTGGAGACGGTGAAACTCGGCTTCTCCAGCTTCCTGATGTATCTCTACCTCTCGGTGGTGCTGGCGCTGCATAACAAGGCACTGCTGGCTGTCGGCACCTCTTTGCATGTCGCTGCCTACGGGGTGATCAGCTATACCGAGGCCTTCTTCTATCTCATCTTCGAGGGGATTGCCATGGGGATCCAGCCCATCGCCAGCTTCAATGCCGGCGCGGGCAACTGGCAACGGGTGTTGCGGATCCGCAATCTGGCGCTGGGGGTGACCGTCGCCATCGCACTTTGTGGCATGGTGCCGCTCTACCTCTGGCCCGAGGGGGCTGTCTACCTCTTTGCTGGCGACAATGCGACCCTGCTGCCGGTGGCAACGCTCGGGATCTGGCTCTACTTCTGGGGGCTGCCGATGGAGGGATTGCTGCTGGTGGGCGCCACCTATTTTCAGGCGATCAACCGTCCCCGCATTGCCTCGCTGCTGACCGGTGGCAAGCTGCTGCTGATCGGTGGCTTCCTGTGGGGATTCTCGACCCTGTGGGGCGTGGCCGGGGTGTGGCTGGCACTGCCGACCTGCAGCACTCTGCTGGTGTTGCTGATGTGGCGGGCAATGCGTCAGGAGTCCGGCTCCCACACACCGGTCTAGTCAGAATACCGGGCGTTTTATACAACAAAGGCAGCCATTGGCTGCCTTTGTCATTATCAGGGCTTGAACGCGCCGATAAAGATGGCGGGATCGACCCGGGTGTCGTTGAGGCTGACGTTCCAGTGCATATGGGGCCCGGTGGCGCGACCGGTTGAACCGACCCGTCCGACAATGCCGCCGCGCGGCAGACTCTGGCCGAGCTTCACATCGATTTTCGACATGTGGCAGAACATGCTGATGAGCCCCTGACCATGATCGACAAAGACGGTATTGCCGTTGAAGAAGTAGTTGCCAATCAGGATCACCTTGCCGGCAGCGGGGGATTTGATAGGGGTACCGGCGCCGACGGCGAAGTCGAGTCCGGAGTGCGGATTGCGCTCCTCACCATTGAAGAAGCGGCGCAGGCCAAACGGGCTCGACAGCGGGCCATTGACCGGCTTGTCGAACATCAGATTGCTCGGCTGGTTGGGACTAAAGGTTTGATAAGCACGTGTCTGTTCGGCCAGTTCACGGTTGATGCGGGTCATGTCTTCGGCGAGCGGATTGACCTGACGGCTGTTCTTGAGCTTGATGTGCTGTTCGCGGTAGTGCTTCGGTGTCACGGTGAAGGCGAGGGTGCGACCATCGCTTGTGGTCAGGTTTTGGGTACCAAGCGGGCTTTTGAGGGAGATGCCGACGATGGCGATCCACTGGCCATCTTCCTGCACGACCAGTACGGGCTTGCCCTGATAATGGGCTTGTGGCGCCGGGGATGCCTTGCCAAGGGGTACGACGGCCACGCCGCCCGGCACCGGATGGTTGAGCAGACGGCTGATAAAACCTTCGGCAAGCGCCGACTGGCTGGCCAGCAATAACAACAGACAACACACAACTCTCATGACGATATCACTCGCTGTTAAAACGCCTCAGATGGCGGAAAGGGCGCCCCGTGGGCTGGCTGATTGGCCTGCGGGCGCAGGGAGACGATTTTGCCCTCTCTGCGTAGTTGCAGCCAGTGCCGGGTGGTGAAAAGAGCGGGCAATCGGGGTTGGCTGCGTCAGGTTTTATGTCGCTGACATCCCGCTTCGCCATTGAGTCACTGGTGTCCAGCCTCTAGAATCGGCATCCGGCACTGATGCCTGCGATACACCGAGGAGACGACATGAATGGATTATCCCCTTTGCGCCAAGCACCGGCCCGCCACCCGCTCAGCCGTGGCTGGGTCTGGGTTCGCAGCGGGTTCGATATCTTCAACAAGGGGATGGGTGCCAGCGTCGCCATGGTGGTGTTCTGGTTTGGCGTTGGCATGGTGCTCGACCTGCTGCCTGCCGGCGGGTTGATCTCCCAACTGCTCTACATGGTGTGGGGGGCGGGGTGGGCCGTCGTGGCAGCCAGGGGATACCGCGGTGAAGCGCTCAACTTCAACGACCTCTTTGCCGGTTTTCGCCACAAGCTGACTCCCCTGATGCTGGGTGGTCTGCTGGTATTGGCACTCTTCACCCTGATTGGGCTGGTTTGTGTGGGGTTGCTCTCCATGTGGGGTCTGCTCTCGGTGCTGACCCAGGATCCCGATAGCATGGTGGTCTCTGCCCTGCAGGTGCAGCAACTGTTGATCGTGCTGCTGGTGGGGATGGTGCTGGTTATTCCGGTGCTGATGGCGGTCACTTTCGCTCCGGCCCTCATCTATTTCCACGATATCGGTATTTTGCAGGCGGCGCGCCTCAGTTTTGCCGGCTGCTGGCGCAACATGTGGCCCTTCTTCTGGTGGGGGATCCTCTGCGCCATCCTGCTGCTCTTTGGCGCTGTGCTGTTACTGGTGGGTCTGCTGGTGGTGATCCCGGCGCTCAACTACTCCATCTATGTGGCGTACCGCGATATCTTCGTCGACGAAGAGGGGGAGGTGACGCCTCCGGTTACTCCGTTTGGCTTCGAAGCCTGACGCAGCCTTGAACAGTTGATTAAAGAAGGGGCCCTCTGTGGCCCCTTCTGCATTGCTGGATGTTTCACTCCCGCCAAAGCGGGTCGGCCGCCATGCGGGCCAGCAGAAAATCGAGGAAGCTGCGCAGCAGCGGTGACATCTGCTTGCGGGTGGCATACACCCCGTAAACGCCGAGTCGCTTGGGCTGCCACTGGGTCAGCAGCGGGACCAGCTCCCCCCGCTCAAGATAGGGTTGGACCGAGTAGCGCGGTTGCAGGCTGATCCCGGCGCCGCCCAACGTCGCCTCCAGCAGCAGATTGGAGATATTGGCACTCAGGTTGCCGCTGACCGGCACCGATTCTGGGCCGTCCGGGCCGTTGAACTCCCACAGACTCTTGCCGAAGTAGGTGTAGGTGAGGCAGTTGTGCAGCGCCAGATCCTGCACCTTTTGCGGTGCCGGGTGGTTGGCCAGATAGGCCGGGCTGGCGCAGACCACCGAATGGCAGGTGCCAAGTCGGCGAGCCACGAGATTGGGGTCGAGATCGTTGGTGATGCGCACGGCCAGATCGATCCGCTCCTCCACCAGATTGACGGTTCTGTCCAGCAGCAGGATATCGATGGCGGTGCCCGGGTATTGCGCCAGATAGTCGTTGGCTGCGCCAACCAGCAAGGCTTCCGACAGGGAGTAACTGCTGGTGATCCGCAGTTGCCCCTTGGGGGCATCATCCCCCTTCACGGCGATCTGCTCCATCTCCTCTCCCAGCGCCAGCATGGCGCGGGCCCGGTTCAGCGCCTCCTCGCCCGGGCCGGTCAGGCTCAGACGCCGGGTGGTGCGATGCAGCAGCCGGGCACCCATCCAGCTCTCCAGCTCGGCCAGGTAGCGCGACACCATGGCGCGCGACATATCCAGTTTCTCGCCGGCGCCACTCAGGCTCCCCTGTTCGACTACGCTGACGAAGACCCGTAAAGCGGTCAGTCGATCCATGTATGGCTCTCTATATGTTCGATTTGTGCAACAGTGATGCGCTGTTAGTGCTGTATTTGCACCTTAAGTGATCTAATAAACTCTGTCCATCAAATGAACCCCCGAATGATTAATGAGGAAAACATGATGAACAACCTGATCCGCAACCTGACTCTGACCACCACCCTGTTGAGCGGCGCCGTTCTGGCGGGCCCGCTGAGCGTGACCGTCTACAACCCCGGTGAAAAGGCGATCTTCCCGGTCTCCTCCTCGCTGGTAGCGGGCGATAAAGAGGCCATCCTGATCGATGCCCAGTTCGACGTACAGAATGGTCAGGCGCTGGTCGACATGATCAAGAAGAGTGGCAAGCAGCTGACCACCGTTTATATCAGCGCCGGTGACCCCGACTTCTACTTTGGTCTGGAGCCGGTACTGGCCGCCTTCCCGAACGTCAAGGTGCTGGCCGACCAGCACGTGGTCGACCACATCAAGGAGACCAAGGATGCCAAACTGGCTTACTGGGGACCGATCCTGGGTAAAGGGGCTCCGAAGAGCCTGACCGTGCCGCAAGTGATGACTGCCAGCCAGCTGACCCTTGATGGCGAGAAGATCGAAATCAAAGAGATGAACACGCCGAATGCCTACCTCTGGGCACCTTCCATCAAGACCGCTTTTGGTGGTGTGCCGGTTTACCACGGTGTGCATGTATGGATGGCCGACAGCCAGACCAAAGCGGCCCGCAGCAACTGGGTTCAGGCTCTCGACAAGCTGCTGGCGCTGAAACCCGAGCGGGTAGTGCCGGGCCACTTCCTGGGTGCTGAACCGAAAGGGAGCGAAGCAGTGACCTTTACCCGTGACTATGTGCAGCGTTTCGAGCAAGAGCTGGCGAAAGCGAAGAACTCCGGCCAGCTGATCGATAGCTTGAAGAAGGCCTACCCCTCCCTGCCGGTTGACGATGGTCTGGCCATCGGTGCCAAGGTCAATACCGGCGAGATGAAGTGGTAATTCACTGAGCCGTATCCCTGTGTTTTTTTACCGGGCCAGAGGGCCCGGTTTTTTATCCTGAATGTGAAGAGAGATACCATGAAGCAACAGAATTCCGTTCTCCATTATGTTTATGACCCCCTCTGTGGCTGGTGCTACGGTGCGGCGCCCCTGCTGCAAAGTGCTGCCACCATTACCGGGCTGAAGATTGAGCTCCATGCTGGCGGACTCTGGCTGGGTGTGCGTCGTCAGCCGATGGGCGAAGCGCTGCGCGACTACGTCCGGCCTCATGATCAGCGGATCGAAGCGCTGACCGGTCAGCCTTTTGGCGAGCGTTATTTCAACGATCTTCTGCTGCGTGAGGGGTGTCTGCTGGACTCCGAACCGCCGATCCGTGCGGTACTGGCAGTCACCGCACTGGGTGGTGATGGCCTGACCATGCTGCACCGGATCCAGCAATCCCATTATCGGGACGGGATCTGGGTGGGCGCTGCCGAACATCTGGCCACGCTGGCAGCAGAGCAGGGGATCAGTGAAGAGGCGTTCCAGCAAGCCTATCTGCAGGCCCCTCTGCTGCAACATCTGGCTGACAGCCAGGGGTGGATGAAGAGGGCAGGTGGTCAGGGCTACCCCACGCTTGGGTTGGAGTGTGATGGCAAGCTGAGTCCTGTCCGAGTGTCCGACTTCTTGGGTGACCCGGCCGGGTTGCGTCAGCAGCTGCTGGAACTGATGAAATAGTTATTAAAGTGTGAACAGATAATGCACCTTTAGCGTGGAGGGGGCGGGCCGATATTCCGGTATGCAGAAGCGATATGAAACACTTCGATTTTCTGCTTGCAGGCTATGCTCTATATGACCATTCCCGAGGGATGTTGCGGGAGTGCAGACCTATTTCAAGGAACCCCTCCTATGTTCAAAAACATGTCTATCGGTCAGAAGCTGAGTGCTGGATTTGCCGTTCTGGCTGTTCTGGTTCTGGGCTTGGCCTGGTTCTCCATCAGCCAGTTGGCCAAGCTTTATGATGATACTGAAACCATCACTACCAATTTGCTGCCCTCCACCCGTTATTCCAGCCAGATGCACGTGGCCATTCTGGATGCGCGTCGCTCCGAGCTGGCTCAGGTCATTGGCGGACTCAACAAGGATGCGCAGGAGGTGAGTGAACGGACGCTCACCTTCAACAAGGCCAAGCAGGAGTTTGAGGCTGCGGCAGATAAATATGGTGCCTTGCCCTTCACCACCGACGAAGAGAAGCAGCTTTATGATCAACTCCGCAGCGCTGGAGCCAAGTACTTCTCGGTTCACGAAGAGCTGATGAGCGCCTTTGCTGCCGGTGATCTGGATAAGGTCAGAAGCCTGCGCAAAAACGAGACCAGAGCTGCGTTGGAGGAGGCTGGGGCCAAATCCTATCGCCTGCGCGAGATCAACAATGAAATCGCCGAGCAGATGACCAAAGGGGTGGCCGATCTCTACGACAGTGCCAGAACCATGAGCATCGTCGTCAGCCTGATCACCCTTGGCTTTGTCGTTGTGATTGCCTGGTTGCTGACTGGCCAGATCCGCAATCCGGTGATGGCCCTCCTTGAGCAGACTCGCAGAGTCTCTGCCGGGGATCTCACCTCGCGTATCGATATGCAGCAGTTCAACAACGACGAATTGGGTACGCTGGCCAAGGGGTTTGGCGAGATGCAGACCAATTTGCGAACTCTGGTCAGCGAAGTATCAGGTTCCGTGGTGCAACTGAGTTCGGCAGCTGAGGAGATTAGCTCGGTTGCCAGCCAGTCTGCCAACAATATGCATTCCCAGCAGCATGAGCTCAATCAGCTGGCAACGGCGATGAACGAGATGCAAGCCACAGTGCAGGAGGTGTCGCGCAACACCAGCGATGCCGCCAGTGCGGCCACTTCTGCCAGTGAAACTGCTGAACTGGGGGCCAAGACGGTCAATGACTCCATCCAGCGCATCGAGCGGGTGGCGAGCGCTATTGAGAGTACCGCGGTGGTGATCCGCCAGTTGGGTGATGACAGTCGCAACATTGGCATGGTGCTGGAAGTGATCCGCGGCATTGCCGAGCAGACCAACCTGCTGGCGCTCAACGCGGCTATCGAGGCTGCCCGTGCCGGTGAACAGGGGCGCGGGTTTGCGGTGGTGGCGGACGAGGTGAGAACCCTGGCTAAACGTACTCAGGACTCCACTTCCCAGATCAACAACATCATCGCCGAGCTGCAACAACGCGCCGAACAGGCGGGCAGCACCATGCAGCAGAGCCAGGATCTGATGAATACCACTGTGGCCACGGCGCGGGAAGCTGGCGAGTCTATCTCCCAGATCAGTGGCTCGGTCAGCAGCATCTCTCACATGAATATCCAGATCGCGACAGCGACCGAAGAGCAGGGGGCGGTGAGCGAGGAGCTCAACCGCAACGTGGTCAATATCAGCCACGCCTCCGAGGAGGTCGCCTCCGGCGCAACCCAGATGGCGCAGGCGTGCAACGAACTGAACCATCTGGCGACCCAGCTGCAGGAGATGGTGCGCCGTTTCCGGGTGTGATTGTTACAAAAGCAAGGCCGACAACCGCAAGGTTGTCGGCCTTTTTTATTAACGTAGCAAGATGGCGTAAGCCCTGGGATGGCGATGGCTTGTTCCTGGTGCGGATATTGGGCATTCTGTTGACCCATTTGCCGGGCAGGACTCTTGCTGTATGAACCTTCGTGATCTCGAATATCTGGTGGCACTGGATGAGGAAAAGCACTTTCGCAAGGCGGCCGAGCGCTGCTTTGTCAGCCAGCCAACCCTGAGCGGCCAGCTGCGCAAGCTGGAGGATGAACTCGGAGTGATCCTGATTGAGCGTACCTCACGCAAGGTTCTGTTCACCCCTGCAGGGGATGCCATGGCCCAGCAGGCGAGACGCGTGCTCAAGGAAGTGCGTGAGCTCAAGAGTATCGGCCAGCATTTTTCAGAACCCATGTCGGGGGAGATCCATATCGGATTTATCCCGACGGTGGGGCCTTACCTGTTGCCTCGTATTATTCAAGCCCTGCGCGAGAGCTTCCCCCAGCTGGAATTCTACCTCTATGAAGAGCAGACCCAGAGCTTGCTCAAGCGGCTGGAGGAGGGAGAGCTGGATTGTGTCATTCTGGCCGAGATGGCTGGCATGGAGGGCTTTGGCTCCATCCCGCTTTATCACGAGCCGATGTGGCTGGCAGTGCCTTGCCAGCACCCGGAGGCAAGATCCAAAGAGGTACCGCTCGGGCATCTCAAGGGTAAAAAGCTGCTGATGCTGGAAGATGGCCACTGCCTGCGAGATCAAGCCATGGGCTTTTGCTTCGCCGGCGGCATCGGTGAGGATCAGCGGTTCAAGGGAACCAGCCTGGAGACGCTGCGCAACATGGTGGCTGCTGGTAGTGGCATGACCCTCATTCCCCGACTTGCAGTGCCTGCCGATCGTGATGAAGGGGGCGTCAGTTATCGACCTGTTATCGATCCGGTTCCCGGGCGGACTATCTCTTTGCTCTATCGTCACTACTCGGTACGTCGCCCATGTTTCAATGAACTGGCAACCAAAATTGCGGGCTTGATGAAGGTCGCTCTGGCGCAATAAAAAAACCGGCAGCGCAGGCTGCCGGTTTGATTTGAACCATTGAGCTGATTTAGAAGATATCGTCGGTGGAGACGGGGCCTTCTACATTCGGATTATCTCCGCCATACACCTGATTGCCATCAGAGGTCGGTGTCGCATAGCGGGTCGGTTCGGTTCCTTCCTTGAAGTATTCATCGGTACCGCCACCCGTGGCCAGCAGTCCTGTCTCACTGTCAATCTTGACGGTCATGATCCCTTCCGGCACCGGCATCTTGTGCTCGGGGATATTCTTGAGCGCCACCTTCATGAAGTCGATCCAGATAGGCTGAGCAGCGCCACCGCCAAACTCGGCACGGCCCAGACCGCGCTGGTGGTTGTCAAACCCGATCCAGGATGTGGCGACAATATCCGGGGTATAGCCGGAGAACCAGGCATCACGAGATTCGTTGGTGGTACCGGTTTTACCGGAAATATCGTGACGCTTGAGGTCACGCGCTGCACGCCAGCCGGTACCGCGCCAGCCGTTGCCACCCCAGATGGCGGTGCTCAGGGTATCGGTAATGAGGAAAGAACTCTGGGCACTGATGGTATGCGGAGCTATAGCAGCAGTTGCACTGGGTGCTGCTCCTTCAGTGGCAGGTGCAGTTTGTACGGTCTGTTGCTGCGGGTCACTCTGCTGTTCGCAGGTAGTGCAGGCGATCGCCGGATTGGCTTGATAGAGGGTGTTCTCCTGGCTGTCGGTTACCTTGTCGATAAAGTAAGGGGTGACTAGGAAACCGCCGTTGGCCAGTACCGAGTAGCCGCGCACCACTTCAAGAGGCGTGAATTCGGCAGCGCCCAGTGCCAATGCTTCATGAGGTGAAATGAAGTCACGCGGGAAACCGAAGCGGGTCAGGCCGTCGATATAGGTATCGAGGCCAATGGCGCGCATCAGGCGTACTGACATGACGTTCTTGGACTTGGCGAGCCCCAAACGCAGCGGTGTCGGGCCATCGTAGACGGCCGGCGAGTTTTTGGGTTGCCACATCGGCCCCTTGGAGGGATCCCACTGGTTGATCGGTGCGTCGTTGATAAGTGACGCCAGGGTATAACCATGCTCCAGCGCGGTGGCATAGAGGAAAGGCTTGATGTTGGAACCAATCTGGCGACGTGCTTGATCAACCCGGTTGAACTTGGAGAGTTCGAAGCTGAAGCCACCGACCAGCGCTTCCAGCGCACCATTTTTCGGGTTCATGGCAACCAGTGCCGCGTTGACGTCCGGTATTTGAGCCAGCAGCAGCTCTTCGCCCTGCTCGCGAACCCAGATCCGGGCGCCGACTTTCAACACATCCCGCGCTGATTTGGGGGCATAGCCCTGGCGGTCGTCGGTAATAAAGGCGCGAGCCCACTTGATGCCGTTCCAGCCAAGGGTAGCTTCTTTACCATTTTTCAGAACCAGGGTGGCATTACGGTCATCCAGCTTGGTGACGACGGCAGCCATCAGCGGATCATAGGTAGGCTGTTTGGCCAGATGGGCGACGATCTGCTCGTAGTCCCAGCTCGACTCGCCAGCTTTCCACAATTGTTCGCTCGGTCCGCGGTAGCCGTGGCGCATGTCGTAGGCAAAGACACCGTCCAGCAGGGCCTGTCTGGCCGCGCGCTGACGTTCGGCAGAGACGGTTGTGTAGACATGCAGGCCCATGGTGTAGGCATCTTCACCGAACTGCTCGACCATTTTCTGGCGCACCATCTCACCCAGATAGGGGGCATGCAGGGTCACTTCGGCGCCGTGATAACGAGCCTTGATTGGCATCTTGGAGGCTTCGTCAAACTGGGCCTGAGTGATCTTGCCTGTCTCCAGCATCCGACCCAGCACCACATTGCGGCGTGCAAAGGCGCGCTCCGGCGAACGAATTGGGTTGAGCATGGAGGGGGCCTTTGGCAGACCGGCGATGATGGCGATCTCGTCGAGTCCCAAATCTTTTACTTCTTTACCGAAGTAGACCTGGGCGGCTGCGCCGACACCAAATGCACGGTAACCAAGGGGAATCTTGTTGAGATAGAGCTCGAGGATCTCGTCTTTGGAGAGGTTTTGCTCAATCCGCCAGGCAAGGAAGACCTCCTTGATCTTGCGGATCAGGGTCTTCTCGTTGCTCAGGAAGAAGTTGCGGGCAACCTGCTGGGTGATGGTACTGGCACCCTGACGGGCTTGGCCGGAGACAGCCCAGACAGTTGCTGCGCGCAGGATGCCGATGGGGTCGATCCCCGGGTGCTCATAGAAGCGGGCATCTTCCGTTGCCAGCACGGCATCGATCATCGGCTTTGGAATTTCATCCAGACGCAACGGAATGCGACGGATCTCGCCATATTGGGCGATCAACTCGCCATCACGACTATAGACCCGCATCGGAGTTGCCAGTTTGACGTCACGCAGTGCAGTAACGTCAGGCAGTTGAGGCTTGATGTAGAAATAGATACCGATGAGGCTGGCAACACCCAGCACAGCACCCAGCATCATGACAATAAACAGGCGAACGAGCCATTTCAGCATGGAAGAACTACCAATCGTCTTAAAATTAGCCAACGGGCGCAGAGTATAGCCCTTTTGCTATCTGGAATTCGAGGTTTTCCTGTGGCTAGCCACCCACCTCGAAGGATGCGAGAGGTTAGCACCCCGGGGCGCAATAACCAAGGAGACGCCTTCCGATTAAGAAAGCGAGGCAAGTCACTTTTCGGTATAAACTTTATGACATTGATAGATAGAGCATTTAGGATAGCCAAAGACCTCTTCGGGTGGGCTGTCCTACACTCAACCCAGAAACCAAACCCAATAACGCATGGATGTGTATATGTTTGGGCTATTCAACAAGGGATCCCTCCTCCCGTTGGTGGGCGTTGATTTTGGCAGTCAGACCATCAAGGCGGTCACCCTCAGTGGACGTCCCGGCAAGCTGCATATCGATTCCGTCGCAGATATCGTTACCCCGAAGGGGACGCTGGTGGATTACCAGTTACAGGATATCGAGCGAGTCAGCCAGTCCCTCAAAAGTCTTAAACGCCTGCTCCCCGGTAACAGCGACTATGCCGCCACGGCTGTGACGGGTTCCAATGTGATCACCAAAGTTATTCAACTTGATGCCGCTCTCAGCGACAAGGAGCTGGAGAATCAGGTTCAGCTCGAGGCCGAGCAAATCATTCCCTTTCCGCTTGATGAGGTCAGCCTCGATTTTGAGGTACTGGGTAATAGCCTTAACAATGAAGAACGTCTTGATGTACTGCTGAGTGCAGCGCGAACCGAAAGTGTGAATGGCAGGGTTAGTGCGCTTTCCGAGTCAGGTTTTATGGTCAAAGTGGTTGATATCGGGTCACACGCACTGGGACGTGCCGTGGTGACTTGTCTGCCTGAGCTGCTGGAAAGCGAACGGCCTGTGGGGGTAATAGATATCGGTGCCAGCTCAATGACCTTTGCAGCCCTAGTTAAGGGGGAGGTTATCTACTCCCGGCTGCAAAACTTCGGTGGCGATCAATATAGCCAGGCACTCTCCTCCTTTTATGGCATGACGCTGGAAGAAGCAGAGCAGGCCAAGACCAAAGGCACGCTACCGGTGGATCACGAGCTGGATGTGCTGATGCCCCATATCAACTCACTGCTTCAGCAGGTTCGCCGCAATATTCAGCTCTTTTGCAGCTCTTCCGGCTATCGGGAAGTATCCAGGCTGGTGTTGAGCGGTGGAGGGAGCTTGTTGCCGGGTCTGGTGGTGCAGCTGAAAGAGGAAGTCAACTGCGAGGTATTGCACCCGGATCCCTTTGCCTTGTTTGGCAAACCCAAAAGTGAAGTTGAACAGTCACATGGTGCGAAATATATGACTGCTTTCGGGCTGGCCTTGAGGAGCTTCACTCCATGTCAAATATAAACCTCCTGCCTTGGCGCGAGGTACGAGCACAGCGCCAGAAGAAACAGTTTGGTGTCTTATTGGGAGCCTTTGTGCTGGCTACAGTGGCACTCGGGTTCTTTGTCGACTGGTTGGTTGAACATCAGGTGGGCTCGCAGCAGCAGCGAAATCAGCGCCTTGTTCAGGAGATGGCTATTTTGGATGCGCATCTGGGAGAGATCCGGTTGCTCAAGGAGCGGCGCAAAGAGCTGATCGACAGAATGCAGCTTATCGAGCAGTTGCAGATGCGCCGCAACTTGCCGGTTCGCCTCTTCAACCAACTGCCATCTTTGGTGCCTAACGGGGTTTATCTCAACACTCTCGCCTTGCAGAACAATACGATAGATGTAAATGGCAAGACGGAGGCATATGGTCGGGTAGCCAGCATGATGCGCAGGATTGATGCTTCCGGTTGGCTGGGACAGTCCAAGATCAGCACTATTTTTACTGCCGACGTTGAGCCTGTTTCCCTCAGCCAGTTTTCCATGATGTTCCTTATCGCCAACAATGCGGCAGCTGCCGATGATGCGAACAAGGAGAAAAAATGAATCTGCAGCAACTCAATGAGTTGGATTTCAACAACATAGCGAGCTGGCCCAAGGCTGCAAAAGTGATCTTTATTCTGTTTTGCTGCGTGTTGACTGGTGGGCTCCTCTACTACTACGTGATAGCCAATTCACTGGCTGTGCTGACACAAGAAACGGAGAAGGAAACTGAGCTGAAGTCTCAGTTTGAGAGCAAAGCGATGCTTGCTGCGAACTTGGGGGTATACAAGGCTCAGATGGTTGAGCTGGAACATCTGGTCGATACCCAGCTAAAGCAGCTGCCCAATACTCATGAAGTAGCGGGGTTGCTGGATGACATCAGTTTTATTGCGACGGATAACGGCTTGAAGCTGAATCGCATTAATTGGGAACCTGAAGTGAAACACGAGTTTTCGACCGAGCTTCCCATGCGTATCGAGGTGGTAGGAACCTATCATGAACTTGGCAAGTTCACGGCTGACATGGCGGCGTTACCTCGTATCGTCATCCTCGACTCCTTTACGCTCGATCAGAACAAGGATTCGGGAGACCTGATCTCGATGTCGATGCTGGCCAAGACCTACAAATATAACGGCAAAACAGTGGGGTCTAAATAATGAAGCGTATCTGCTGGTTGTTACCTGCTCTCCTGCTGGCGGGGTGTGGTGGCCAGGAGGACATGGATTCCTATATTGCCGACGTTAAAGCAAGGCCGCCAATCCCCATTGAACCATTGCCGGAGCTCAAGCCGTTTTCTCCCATGCACTACCAACAACAGGAGTTGCGTAGCCCCTTCATGATGCCTCAGCCCGAGGCGAGCAGTGGGACAGAGAATAGTGCCAAGCTAAAGCCTGATTGTGCACAAGTAGTAAGCGATCGGGAAAAAGAGGTGCTGGAGAATTACTCGTTAGCCAGCCTGTCGATGCAAGGTTCATTGGCCAAGGCCGGGCAATTGTGGGCGTTGATCCGAACTCCCGATGGTCAGTCTATGCGGGTCGGGCTAAACCAGTATATGGGGCTTGATCAGGGGCGGGTCATCAAAATTACCGATACTGCAGTGGATTTGCTGGAAACCATACCGGATGGGAAGGGGTGCTGGGTAACAAGAGAAACCCAGTTGGCCATGGCCAATACGCAGGCAAAACAATAATCAGGGATGAGCAGCAATGAGAAGAACAATGGAACATGTAACCAAGGTGGCCCTGCTGTTTTGTGCCAGTGCCTTTACTCAGGCCTGGGCGGTTGCAACCCTGCAAGAGATCAAGGTCAATCCTCTGCTTGCTGACCAACTGCAGCTTGAATTGAGTTTTAGTGAACCAGTCAGCAGTTTTACCGATCGTCTCTCCTACCAACCCAATCAACTGCTGTTGCATATTCCTGGAGCAGTCGGCGCCCTCAAGGTCAATCCGTTACCAATCCAGAGACAGGGGGTTGATAACATCAAGGTGGAGGGTAAAGGAGCCGGACTTGATATCAAGATCGCTCTTGATCAGCTGGCCCCCTACCAGGTACAGCAGCAGGGCAGCAAATTGCTAGTATCGCTGGGGGAGGGGGCATCAACGGCGTCTTTTAATGCACAGAGTGCTCTGCTGACCCCAGCTGCGACACCTGCTTCTACTTCAGCAACGCCTGTCACCACATCGGCATTGATCAATTCCAACGTTGTAGCCAGTTCGCAGTCTATTCAACCGCAGGCGATGCCTGTTGCCTCAACGGCCTCAGCCAAACCCGTTCTCAATAATTATCAGAACAGTGGCGGTGGCGCCTATTTCAATACGGTAACTGGCGTTGATTTTCGCCGTGGCAAGGATGGTCAGGGCGAGTTTCTGGTGACACTGGACAACAGCTCCGCTGCGGTGGATGTGAGCAGTCGCGGCCAGACTGTGATGGCCAAATTCCACGGTACCAGCGTGCCTGATGGCTTGCTCAATCTTATCAATGTACAGGATTTTGCGACTCCGGTTTCTCAGGTCGAAGTGTCCCGCCAGGGCAGTGATACCCTGTTCGAGCTTTCGGTGAATGGTCAGTTTGATTATCGCTATGACCAAGCTGACAAAATGTTCATTATCGAGGTGAAAAAGCGCACGGCTGCGGCTGGTTCCAAGCAGTATCAAGGAAAACCCATCTCATTGAACTTTCAGGATATTCCTGTAAGGACCGTGCTGCAGCTCATTGCTGACTTCAATAACCTCAATCTGGTTACCACCGATTCTGTATCCGGTAACATTACACTGCGTCTTGATGGCGTACCCTGGGAGCAGGCACTCGATATCATCCTGAAGGTGCGTGGGCTGGATAAGCGGCTGGACAACAATATTCTGCTGGTTGCTCCTGCTGACGAGATCGCTACTCGCGAGAAACAGCAGTTGGAGAGTCGCAATCAGGTTGCCGATCTGGCACCGCTTTACACCGAATATCTGCAGATCAACTATGCCAAAGCATCTGAAGTCGCGGCGTTGCTCTCCTCCCAGAGCACCAAGCTGCTCTCGTCGCGCGGTGCAGTAAGTGTGGACGAGCGTACCAACGTGCTGGTGGTGAAGGATACGGCTGAGGTGATCAGCAATATCAAGCGAATGCTGGATATTCTCGATATACCGGTCAAGCAGGTCGTTATTGAAGCTCGCATGGTGACCATTGACGATGGCTTTGACGAGGCTCTCGGTGTGCGTTGGGGAGTGACCAAGAATGATGGCCATGGCAACAGCACCTCGGGCTCCATCCAAGGTAACGATACTTCAGGTAATAACAACGGTACGTCGGCGATTACCAGACCTACCGTTGATGATCGCATGAACGTCAATCTACCTGTGACCAATGCCGCTGGCACACTGGCCTTCCAGGTGGCTCGTCTGGCCGATGGCACGCTTCTGGACCTTGAACTCTCTGCGCTGGAGAAGGAGAGCAAGGCCGAAATCATAGCAAGCCCCCGGGTGACAACCGCCAACCAGAAACCGGCGCTGATTGAGCAGGGTACCGAGATCCCCTATGTAGAGTCATCTTCCAGTGGTGCTACCTCTGTGACCTTCAAGAAGGCTGTGTTGAGTCTGAAGGTGACTCCGCAGATCACTCCCGACAATCGAGTGATCCTCGATCTGACCGTTACTCAGGATACCAAGGGTGAGACTGTGCCGACCGGCACAGGTGATGCGGTATCCATCAATGCCCAGTCCATCACCACCCAGGTGCTGGTGAACAATGGTGAGACCCTGGTGCTCGGCGGTATCTACCAACAGACCATCAAGAGCGATGTGACCAAGGTGCCGCTACTGGGTGATATTCCCGGATTGGGGGCCTTGTTTCGCAAGACAACCAGTGAGAACAAAAAGCGTGAACTGCTGATTTTCGTGACACCCAAGATAGTCACCGACGCTTTTTGAATGCTTTACAT
Source organism: Aeromonas sp. SER (assembly GCF_038739615.1). Taxonomy (NCBI): domain Bacteria; kingdom Pseudomonadati; phylum Pseudomonadota; class Gammaproteobacteria; order Aeromonadales; family Aeromonadaceae; genus Aeromonas; species Aeromonas sp. SER. The sequence continues at coordinate 227,042 of NZ_JBCGFC010000005.1, forward strand.
GTGAGGGTAAAACACATATAACCTTACGCCCCGACACGGCTGGGGCGTAAGGGCTGCGGTTGCCAGTCCCGATTTCTATTGAGATAATCCCCCACCTGATCCATCGCAAGATAAGGTTCACAGGTACCCCGATCCAGTATTTATCGGGGTCGTACAGTTTGTAATTACTAACGAAAAGACATGGCTGAGAAACGCAATATTTTCCTGATAGGTCCCATGGGTGCGGGCAAGAGCACCATAGGTAGACATCTGGCAGAACAACTGCACATGGAGTTTTTCGACTCAGATCATGAGATTGAGCGCCGCAGTGGTGCTGATATCAGCTGGGTGTTCGATGTTGAAGGCGAAGAGGGTTTTCGGATCCGCGAAGAGAAGGTGATCGGCGAGCTCTCCGAACAGCAGGGTATCGTGCTGGCGACCGGTGGCGGTGCCATCAAGAGTCGTGAAACTCGCAATAAACTCTCTGCTCGTGGCATCGTGGTCTACCTCGAAACCACCATTGAAAAGCAGCTGGCGCGTACACAACGCGACAAGCGTCGCCCTCTGCTGCAGACCGAAGAGCCAGCTCGTGAAGTGCTTGAGCGCCTGGCACAAGAGCGTAATGCCCTGTATGAAGAGGTTGCCGACTTTGTTGTGCATACCGATGAGCAGAGTGCAAAAGTGGTTGCCAATCAAATCGTCAAGCTGATCGGTATGTAAACAAGAGGACGTCCATGGAACGGTTGAAGGTTGAATTGGGTGAACGCAGCTATCCCATCGAGATAGCTGCAGGCTTGTTGCAGCGTGCTGATGTGCTGACATCGGCTATCAAGGGCAAGCGGGTAATGATAGTGACCAACACGGTCGTTGCCCCGCTCTATCTTGAGCTGGTCACCTCCCGACTCTCCGGTTTTCAGGTCGAGCACCTGATCCTGCCGGATGGCGAGGCTTACAAGAACCTGGCAACCTTCGAGCAGATCATGTCTGCTCTGCTTGAAACCAACCATGGGCGCGATACGACACTGATCGCTCTGGGAGGCGGTGTGATCGGGGATGTGGTGGGCTTTGCGGCAGCAAGCTATCAACGTGGCATTCCTTTTATCCAGATCCCGACCACCCTGCTCTCCCAGGTTGACTCCTCTGTTGGCGGTAAAACTGCCGTCAACCACCCGCTTGGCAAGAACATGATCGGAGCCTTTTACCAGCCCCGTCAGGTTGTTATCGATACCGAGTGTCTCTCTACCTTGCCCGCCCGCGAATTTGCTGCAGGGATGGCCGAGGTGATCAAGTACGGCATCATTTGGGATGCAGATTTCTTCAGCTGGCTGGAGCAGAACATGGTTCTGCTGCAACAGCTTGATCCTGCGGCTTTGGCCTACGCCATCAAGCGCTGCTGCCAGATCAAAGCGGATGTGGTCGGTCAGGACGAGACCGAGCATGGCGTACGAGCACTGCTCAATCTGGGCCACACCTTTGGTCATGCTATCGAAGCGGAACAGGGCTACGGCAACTGGCTGCACGGCGAAGCGGTAGCGGCAGGTATTATGCTGGCGGCCTGGACGGCTCAGGCCCGTGGCGAGATGACCGAGCTGGAAGTTGCTCGCGTTCGCGCTCTGCTGCTGGCGGCAAACTTGCCGATCAAGGCACCGGCCGAGATGGATTTTGCCGCCTTTATTCGCCATATGCGTCGCGACAAGAAGGTACTGGAAGGCAAGCTGCGTCTGGTTTTGCCGGTCGGTATCGGTCATGCACAGGTGGTTGCAGATGTCTCCGACGCAGAGCTGTTGGCGGTGATCGAGTCAGGTCGTGAGTAAACTCCTTCAATTTCCTTCCCAGCGGCAGCTGGTTGATCGGCTGCTGCATCTGATTGAATTCAATCACCCTTTTATCTTTCTCTCCGGCAAGCCCGGGAGCGGTCGCGGTACCCTCTGCGAGTCATTGCTCGGCAAACTGCCGGAAAAAGTACGCGTCGTCAGCCTGATAGGCACTCCTGCCATGAAGATGGTGGATGTGCGTCAACTGCTGCTGCCTCAAGTGGTGGCCCGCCCTCTGTTCAACCCGCAGGATGCGCTGGCTGACAGCTTCTTTCGCATGCTGGAGGGGAGCAAACCTGCCACCCTGTTGCTGATGATCGAGCGGGCAGACGAGCTGCCTGCCGAGCTGCTGGGTGAGCTGTGGGCCATCAGCCGCCACAATGATACGCTGGCAGCACCGCATCGCCTGGCCATCATCGTCTCCGGGAGTGATCACTGGTGTCGCAGCCAGCGGCCTCTGCTCAAAGGGCGAGCCATGCCGGCGCTGGAGCTGGAGGTGCCGCCACTGAGCCCACCCGAGCAACGCATCTTCTTGTATGAAAAGGCCAAAGAGCTCAAGATCCCGACGACCCTCTTGCCCAAGGTCAAAGTGGAAGAGATCCTTACTACGGCGAATGGACATCCGTCCACCATCATGCAGTTACTGGAGGATATCATGACCGACAGAAGGCCCAAGAAGCGTCAGGCCGAGTTGCCCGTCAAGAAGATTGCCACCGTCATCGCGGTGGTGGCTGGTGGTCTGCTGGCGATGAGCTATCTGCTGCCTGCGCTGTTTAGCAGCGACAGCAAACCTGCCATGCAAGACCCGGCTCAGACAACCCCCTTGCCCATCCAGGTTTTAGGCGGCGATCCCCTGACCGTCGGCAGTGGCGATAGCAGCCAGCAGGCTGCGCAGGATAATGGCAGCGGCGATGCTAGCAGTGCTACTGGCGTAGTGAAGGATTGGCAACCGGAGGCCAAGGTGCTGCCCAAGTCGGTCGACAGCGATACCGTCACGACCGAATCCACCAACTACGAGGGGCGCCGGGTGGTGATCTCTGACGAGGTGGTGCAAAAGCTGATGAGCGAGCCCAAGGTGAGCGGTGCATTGCCGACCGATGTGGTTGACGAGCTGACCGGCAAAGGCACGGCGGTGGCGAGTGGTGCTGCCGCGACTGGCACGGCCACTGCCAAAGCAGCGACCAGTGCGCCGGTTACCGCAACGAGCAAAACTGCTACGCCTGCGCCAACCACCCGCAGCGAACCGGCCGCCGCGCCAGCGCCCAAGGTGGAGCTCACGCCCGTGGCGACTCTCACCAAGAAGCCGCGTAACCACTACAGCATCCAGTTGATGGGGGCGAGCAACACCAAGGCGGTGGATCAGTTTGTTGCCGAGCATGGTTTGGCGGGCAAGGTGTGGGTCTATCAGACCAAGTTCCGCGGTAGCCCCTGGTATGTGGTTCTGCAGGGGGATTACGCCGGTTTGAGCCAGGCCAAAAGCGCCATTCGAAAACTCTCCCCCGAGCTGCTGAAAGGGCAGCCCTGGCCCAAGTCGTTTGCACAGGTACAAAAAGAGCTGAAGCAATAGCCTTGATACCGGATAAGGGGGTAGAATCGACCCCCTTTTTGGGTCTTGCCTTCTTACACACCGGATTTCCATGAAAAAAACACGCGCTTTTTTAAAATGGGCCGGGGGAAAATACTCCCTGGTTGAAGAGATCGCCGAGCGTTTGCCAGCCGGGCGTGTGTTGCTGGAGCCTTTCGTCGGGGCCGGTTCTGTCTTCCTCAATACCGACTACGACGCCTATGTGCTCAATGACATCAATCCGGATCTGATCGCCCTCTATAACCATCTCAAAGAGACGCCGGATCACTTCATCGACGAAGCGCGCAAGCTGTTTGTGGCCGAGCATAACCACAAGGCTGCCTACTACCGGCTGCGTACCCAGTTCAACCAGACCGATACCAGCTTCGAGCGCTCCCTGCTGTTCCTCTTCCTCAACCGCCACGGCTTCAATGGCCTGTGCCGTTACAACAAGAAGGGAGGCTTCAACGTCCCGTTTGGTTCCTACAAAAAGCCCTACTTCCCGGAGAAGGAGCTGTGGGCCTTTGCCGAGAAGGCGCAGAAAGCGACCTTTATCTGCGAAAGCTACGCTGATGCTATCAAGCGGGCCGAAGAGGATTGGGTTATCTACTGCGATCCTCCCTATGCGCCGCTCTCTACCACGGCGAGCTTCACCACCTATGCAGCTGGCGGCTTTACGCTGGACGATCAGGCGGTACTTGCCCGTCTGGCGCGGCACACCGCGGCCCATAAGGGCGTGCCGGTACTGATCAGCAATCACGACATCGAACTGACCCGCGAGCTTTATCGCGGCGCCCGTCTCGACGAGATCCTGGTCAAACGCACCATCAGCCGCAACGGTGGCACCCGCAACAAGGTAGCCGAGTTGCTGGCGCTCTATCCGCCCGGAATCGAACCTGAGCAGGGCTACTACCCCAGCGACAGCGAGCTGCTGCCGCTGAGCTAGCAACAAGACGGCACCTTCGGGGGCCGTTTTTGTTTGGCGAGCCGACTTGAATGGAAGCAGGGTAGGGGATTGCCCCATTTCTCCCGCTTTCGAGTCGTTTTCGCCCGCCATTTACGTTAAAATTGCGCCGCTTTTTCTCCCTGGCTGCCAATGGATGATGCTGATGAAAGACTTTCTGATTGCCCCCTCGATCCTCTCTGCCGATTTTGCCCGTCTGGGTGACGACGTAGCCAAGGTACTGGCTGCCGGTGCCGACGTGGTTCACTTCGACGTGATGGACAACCACTATGTCCCCAACCTGACCATTGGCCCCATGGTCTGTCAGGCGCTGCGTGACTTTGGTATCGAGGCCCCCATCGACGTGCATCTGATGGTCAAGCCGGTGGATCGCATCATTCCCGATTTTGCCAAGGCGGGTGCTTCCCTCATCACCTTTCATCCGGAAGCGTCTGACCACGTCGACCGTTCTCTGGGCCTGATCAAGGAGATGGGCTGCCAGGCGGGTCTGGTGCTCAATCCGGCTACCTCGCTCTCCTGCCTCGAGTATGTGATGGACAAGCTGGACGTGATCCTGCTGATGTCGGTCAACCCGGGCTTCGGTGGCCAGAGCTTCATCCCCGGCACCCTCGACAAGCTGCGTCAGGTGCGTCGCCTGATCGACGAGAGCGGCCGTGACATTCGCCTCGAGATCGATGGTGGGGTCAAGGTCGACAATATCCGTGAAATCGCCGAAGCGGGTGCCGACATGTTCGTCGCCGGTTCTGCCATCTTCGGCAAGCCCGATTACAAAGCGGTGATCGACCAGATGCGTGCGGAGCTGGCTCATGTCAAACGCTGAGCGTGCATTTGACCTGGTGCTGTTCGATCTGGACGGCACCCTGATCGACAGCGCCGCCCAGCTGGCGCTGGCAGTCAATCTGACGCTGGCTGATCTGGGTCTGGAACAAGCAGATGAAGCGGTTATCCGTACCTGGGTCGGCAATGGCGCCGACAAGCTGATCCAGCGGGCCCTTGCCTATCGCGAGGCCGACCCCGAGCTGTTTGCCAAGGCCCGTCCGATCTTTTTCCAGCACTACAACGCCTGTTTGCTGCAGGGATTGGCCATGTATGATGGGGTTGCCTGGAGTCTACGCCGCCTGCAAACCCTGGGTTACAAGCAGGCGATCGTCACCAACAAGCCGAGCGATTTTGTCGCGCCTATTCTTGATGCCCTCGGTATCAGCGATTGCTTCGCGCTCTGGCTCGGCGGCAACTGCGTACCGGTCAAGAAGCCGAGTCCGGAGCCCTTGCTGCACGCCTGCCAGGAGCTGGGAGTGAGTCCGGCTCGTACCCTGATGGTGGGTGACTCCGAAAATGATGTGCTGGCTGCCAAGGCGGCCGGCATGAAGGTGGTGGGGCTCACCTACGGTTACAACTATGGCCGCCCCATTGCCGACTCCCAGCCTGACTGGGTGTTCGAACACTTTTCCCAGCTCGATGCGCTGTTGAGCTAAGCGCGTCGCCGGACTGGCTGAATTACAAGGATTACTACTCTCATGACCAAACCAATCGTATTGAGCGGGGCGCAGCCCTCCGGTCAGCTGACCATCGGCAACTACATGGGCGCACTGCGTCAGTGGGTCAACATGCAGGATGAGTACGACTGCCTCTACTGCATCGTCGACCTGCATGCCATCACCACCCGCCAGGATCCGGTTGCCCTGCGCAAGGCCTGTCTCGATGCGGCCGCCCTCTATCTGGCGGTCGGTATCGATCCCAAGAAGAGCACCGTTTTCATCCAGTCTCACGTGCCGCAGCACGCCGAGCTGGGCTGGATCCTCAACTGCTATACCCAGATGGGTGAGCTGTCGCGCATGACCCAGTTCAAAGACAAGTCCGCCCGTTTCGAGAACAACGTCAACGTCGGCCTGTTCGGTTATCCGGTGCTGATGGCGGCCGATATCCTGCTCTATCAGGCCAATCAGGTGCCGGTCGGCAACGACCAGAAGCAGCATCTCGAGCTGACCCGCGACATCTGCACCCGTTTCAACAACCTCTATGGTGAGGTGTTCACCATGCCTGAGCCCTTCATTCCGACCGAAGGGGCGCGAGTGATGAGCCTGCAGGATCCGACCAAGAAGATGTCCAAGTCGGATGACAACGAGGCCAACTTCATCGGCCTGCTGGAAGATCCCAAGCAGATCGTCAAGAAGATCAAGCGTGCGGTGACCGACTCCGACGATCCGGCCGTGGTTCGTTTCGATCCGGAAAACAAACCGGGCGTCTCCAACCTGCTGACCCTGATGTCCGGTGTGACCGGTCGCTCCATCCCGGAGCTGGAGCAGCATTTTGAAGGCAAGATGTACGGTCATCTCAAGACCGAAACCGCCGAGGCGGTTGTCGCACTGCTGGAGCCGATTCAGGCCCGTTTCAATGAGCTGCGTCAGGATGAGGCCCATCTGATTGCGATTTTGGCCGAAGGGGCACAAAAGGCGCGTGAAAGGGCTGAAAAAACTTTGACCAGCGTATATGATGTAGTCGGCTTCGTTCCTCGAGCCTGACATACTGGGAAGGTGTAGTAGAAGAGAGCTGGGTATTTGCCTGGCTTTCTTTATTTTCCCCAGCCCTATTTTTATTTGATTTTATTATTCCAACTCGGGATATATCCCCAAGAGTACCCATGTCTGTTCAACCGAATATTTCAATTGAAGAGCTGAGTGACAAAGGTCACTGGCTGCGCAAGTTTCGCAAGGCGAAAAACCTCAATACCCTGCAATTGATGGTCTCCAATGCCATCGACAAGCATCACAAGACCGCAGCCATTGCTGCCGCCATCTATCTGGCCGAATGTCAGCGTGAGCGGGAAATGGAGCAGGGTCGTTTTCTCGATCGTTAATTCTCCGCTGCTGGTTATCTCATGTTGCTGTTAATTGATAACTACGACTCCTTTACCTGGAATCTGGTGCAATATTTTGGTGCGCTGGGTCAGGAGGTAGAGGTCAGACGCAATGATGAACTGACGCTGACCGATATCGAGCAGTTATCTCCCCGTTTTCTGGTTATCTCTCCCGGCCCCTGTACTCCCAACGAGGCAGGTATCTCTCTCGACGCCATCACCCATTTCGCTGGCAAGCTGCCCATTCTCGGCGTCTGCCTTGGTCATCAGTCGCTGGCGCAGGCGTTTGGTGCCCGCGTGGTTCGCGCGCGTCAGGTAATGCACGGCAAGACCTCCCTCATCCGTCATCGCGGCGAAGGGGTATTCTTTGGTCTCAAGGATCCCTTGCGGGTGACCCGATATCATTCGCTGGTAGTGGAGCGCGAGACGCTGCCCGACTGCTTCGAGATCACCGCCTGGAGCGAGCATGCAGATGGCTCGTTCGACGAGATCATGGGGCTGCGCCACAAGACGCTCAACATCGAGGGCGTGCAGTTCCATCCGGAGAGTATTTTGAGCGAACAGGGCCATTTGCTACTGGCCAATTTTCTGACCCGTTCATAAAAAGTTGTGACCACCTTCTCAATATCGAGAGAAGGCAAAAAAAATTTCTCTGACACTTTATTCACCCCCTCTCCTGCCCAAATTATCTCTTGCCAAGCCCCCCTGAGTCGTTATGCAATGCGGTTGCCTAAAATATCAGGGGCAGTCGAACATTGTTCCTTACAGGCCCTCTTGTTACAGACTTTTTACTTTATTTCTGTGATAATCCCGTCACGTTTACACGGATTTAACTTTTGGGCGGTGGATTATTCTGTCGCCGAATCGAAGGAGAGCTATATGTCAGAGTTGTTGGCAGTGACACGTGAAGTGTTTGATGAAGTGATGGTTCCCAACTATGCGCCGGCCAAGATCATCCCGGTTCGTGGCGAAGGATCACGTGTCTGGGATCAGGATGGTCGCGAGTATGTCGACTTTGCCGGGGGCATCGCCGTAAACGGCCTTGGCCACTGCCATCCCAAGCTGGTCGAGGCCCTGAAAAGCCAGGGCGAGAAGCTGTGGCACCTCTCCAACGTGATGACCAACGAGCCGGCCCTGCGTCTGGCCAAGAAGCTGGTCGCCGCCACCTTTGCCGACAAGGTCTACTTCTGCAACTCCGGCGCCGAGGCCAACGAGGCCGCCCTCAAGCTGGCCCGCCGCTACGCCATCGAGAAGTTTGGCGAGCAGAAGACCCAGATCATCGCCTTCAATCAGGGCTTCCACGGTCGCACCTTCTTTACCGTCAGCGTCGGCGGTCAGGCTGCCTACTCCGATGGTTTCGGGCCCAAGCCCGGTGACATCACCCACGTCCCCTACAACGATCTGGCCGCGCTGGCTGACGTGATCTCCGATAACACCTGCGCCGTGGTGATGGAGCCGCTGCAGGGGGAGGGTGGCATCATTCGTCCCACCGACGAGTTTGCCAAAGGGGTGCGCGAGCTGTGCGACAAGCACAATGCCCTGCTCATCTATGACGAAGTACAGTCCGGTGTCGGTCGTACCGGCGAGCTCTACGCCTACATGGGGCTTGGCGTCACGCCGGACATCCTCACCAGCGCCAAGGCTCTGGGTGGCGGTTTCCCCATCGGCGCCATGCTGACTACCAACGAAATAGCCTCTTACCTGAAAGTGGGCACTCACGGCTCTACTTACGGTGGCAACCCGCTGGCCTGTGCGGTGGCGGAAGCAGTGATCGATGTAATCAATACCCCGGAGGTGCTGGCGGGTATCAAGCAGCGCGAGCAGCTGTTCCGTGATGGGCTTGAAGCCATCAATGCCAAGTACCACTGCTTCAGCGAAATCCGCGGCAAGGGGCTGCTGCTGGGCGCAGCCCTGAGCGAAGAGTACAAGGGGCGCTCGCGCGACTTCCTGCTGGCCTCCATCGATCAGGGGCTGATGGCGCTGGTTGCCGGCACCAACGTGGTTCGTTTTGCTCCTTCGCTGGTGATCCCGGAAGCGGACATCAAGGAGGGGTTGGCCCGCTTCGAGAAAGCGGTCGCCCAGGTGGTTAACGCCTGATCCAAATTGAGGTGGGGAGCCCTCCCGGCAGGAGCCGGGACCCCACCTGACGTCAATGAAAGGGAGTTGTCATTTATGTTGGTTATCCGTCCCATCGAGCAAAAAGATTTTGCCGGGCTCAAGACCTGCGCCATCGAGTCCGGCACCGGCATGACCTCGTTGCCCGTCAACGATGAGCTGCTGCAGCGCAAGATCGATGCTTCCACCCAGACTTTTTCCGACAAGCCGGCCGGCAAGGGGGACTGCCTCTACTTCTTCGTAGCCGAGGATCTCGAGACCGGCGAGATGGTCGGGACCTGCGCCATCGATGCGGCTGTTGGTCTCTCCCAGCCGTTTTACAACTACCACATCGGCAAGGTGGTGCACTCTTCGCCCAAACTCGGTATCTACAATGTGGTCGAGACGCTGACTCTCTCCAATGACTACACCGGCAATACCGAACTTTGCACCCTGTTCCTGCGCGAATGTGCCCGCGAGGGGCTCAACGGCCGCCTGCTCTCCAAGCACCGCTTCCTGTTTATGGCCGAGCACCCGGAGCTGTTTGACGAAACCGTCTTTGCCGAGATGCGCGGCGTCTCGGATGGCAATGGCCACAGCCCCTTCTACGAGTGGCTGCAGACCCATTTCTTCTCGATGGACTTTCCCACCGTCGACTACCTTACCGGGATCGGCAAGAAGCGCTTCATCGCCGAGCTGATGCCCAAGTACCCCATCTACGTCAACTTGCTGAGCAAGGAGGCGCGCGCCGTCATCGGCCAGACCCACGAGAAGACCCGTCCGGCCATCAAGATGCTGCAGGACGAGGGATTCGTGAATCGCGGCTATGTCGATATTTTCGATGCAGGGCCGGCGGTCGAATGCGAGTTGAAGAACATCCGCAGCGTGCGTCGTAGCCAGAAACTGCGGGTGCTGGTGGGCGAGCCCATCGGTGGCCGTACCCACCTGCTCTGCAACAGCCGTTTCGAACAGTACCGTGCCTGCTACGGCAATATCCGGGTCGATCTCGACAAGCACGAGGCCATCATCCCGCCCAAGATGGCGACGGCACTCAAGGTGCAGGATGGCGACATGGTGCGGGTAGTCGACCTCGACTGAGGCAGACAGGACAAGCAAATTGATTATCAAGCAGGCAGCCGAGGCTGCCTGTCAGCGACAGGGAGTGAATGGATGAGCCAGTTAGTGCAATTTATCGACGGTCAGTGGCTTGCCGGTGAAGGCAAGCCGTTCGAGTCACGGGATCCGGCCAAAAACGAGGTGATCTGGCAGGGCGCTGCCGCCAGTGCGGCTCAGGTCGATGCGGCCGTCAAGGCTGCCCGCGCCGCCTTCTACCACTGGTCTGATATGGATCTCGAGGATCGCCTGACCATAGTGCGTCGCTATGCCGACCTGCTGGGTGAGCATAAGGAGGCGTTGGCGCAGACTATCGCCCGCGAAACCGGCAAACCGCTGTGGGAGACCCGCACCGAAGTGGCCGCCATGCAGGGCAAGATCGCCATCTCCATCCGCGCCCATGACGAGCGCACCGGTACAGTGGAAAACCCCATGCCGGGCGCCAAGGCGTTTGTCCGTCACAAGCCCCACGGTGTGGTGGCGGTCTTTGGTCCCTACAACTTCCCGGGCCATCTGCCCAACGGCCACATAGTGCCAGCGCTGATCGCGGGTAATGCCGTGGTGTTCAAACCCTCCGAGCTGACCCCCATGGTGGCGGAAGCCATGCTCAAGGTGTGGCAGGAGGCGGGGCTGCCCAAAGGGGTCATCAATCTGGTGCAGGGCGAAGTCGAGACCGGCAAGGCGCTGGCGGGCAACCCCGATATCGATGGCCTCTTCTTTACCGGCTCCTCCCGTACCGGTCATTTCCTCCATCAGCAGTTTGCCGGTCAGCCGGGCAAAATTCTGGCCCTCGAGATGGGTGGCAACAACCCGCTGATCGTGAAAGAGGTGAGTGACATCGACGGGGCCGTCCATGCCATCATCCAGTCGGCGTTTATCACCTCCGGTCAGCGCTGCACCTGCTCGCGTCGCCTGTTTGTCGAGCGCGGCGAGCGTGGCGATACGCTGGTCAAGCGACTGGTCGAGGTGGTGGGCAAGATCAAGGTCGGCCTCTATGACGCTGCAGAACAGCCGTTTATGGGGGCGATGATCAGCGAGAAAGCTGCGATTGGCATGGTCGAAGCGCAGGCCAACCTGCAACAGCTGGGCGGCGAAAGCCTGCAGGTGCTTGAGCACCTGAAAGCGGGCACCGGCTTTGTCTCCCCGGGCATCATCGACGTGACTGCGGTCAGCACGCTGCCGGACGAAGAGTACTTCGGCCCGCTGCTGCAGCTCATCCGCTATGACGATTTCGATGCGGCCATCGATCTGGCCAATGCCACTCGCTACGGCCTCTCGGCCGGTCTGCTGGGTGACAAGGAGGCGGACTGGAATCACTTCTTCAAGCGGATCCGGGCCGGCATCGTCAACTGGAACAAACCCATTACCGGTGCCTCCAGTGCCGCGCCGTTTGGCGGTATCGGCGCTTCCGGCAACCACAGGGCGAGCGCCTACTACGCCGCTGACTACTGTGCTTATCCTGTTGCATCCGTCGAGGATAGCAAAGCGGCAATGCCGGAGCAGCTGTCTCCCGGTCTGAGCTTCTGACAATAACAAAACGGGGCATCCGGCGGGTGCCCCAACCTGTACCCGCAATCAAAGGAAAGAGAGATGCAAAAGGATATCGACACCCTGTTCAGTCATCTGTGGGACAACTACATCAAGGTGACGCCGAGCGCCCTTAAAGTGCATGCCCTGCTGGGGGGCGGTGAGCCCATCATCAACGACCACATCGCCTTTCGGACCTACAACCTGCCCAAACTGGGGCTGGAGAAGCTGGCCGCCCACTTTCTGGCGCTGGGTTACGAGCAGAAGGGGGAGTATGTGTTCAAGGCGAAGAAGCTCAATGCCAAACACTTCGAGCATAAGGATCCCGATGCTCCCAAGGTGTTTATCAGCGAGCTGAAGGTCGAAGAGCTCTCCGCAGGTGCGCAGGCCATCATCCGCAAGCTGGCGGATCAGGTGCCCGAGCATCTGACCGATACCCCGGTATTTCTCTACGCCGGTGCCCCCTGGCAGGTCTCTTACGCCGACTACCAGACCCTGCTGGCGGAGAGCGAGTATGCAGCCTGGATGGCCGCCTGGGGTTATCGTGCCAACCACTTCACGGTCAATATCAACAAGTTGAAGGACTTCGATACCATCGAGCAGGTCAACGCGGCACTGAAGGCTGCAGGTTTTGTCCTCAACAGTGTGGGTGGCGAGGTGAAGGGGGATCCGCAGGTCATGCTGGAGCAATCCTCCACCATGGCCGACAAGGCGGATGTGCCGTTCAGCGATGGGGTGCGTACCATCCCGAGCTGCTTCTACGAATTTGCCCTGCGCTACCCGCAGCCAGATGGTGTGCTCTATCCGGGCTTCGTCGAGGCGTCGGCCGACAAGATCTTCGAATCGACCAACGCGATGTAAGGGGCGCTGACCGGCACGGGTTGTGCCGCGCTATCCGAGATGAAAACGCCTCCACTGTGGAGGCGTTTTGTTTGGCGCGGGTGGTGGTGCTCTCTCCGGTTATCAATGACTTAAGAGGAGAGGGGGTATGGGTTTCGCTGGTGTTTGGTGTGGCCGAATTGTTGATAAAAATGTGAACGAGATCACTCGATACGCCACAGATTGACGCAGGAAACCGGGCAAAAAGGAGTAGAATGACGCTTTATTTTTGCGGGGCCAATCGATGCCTAACTATCACTTTTTCAAGCAAGGTCAGTCGCTTACCTATCTCGATGCGAATGCACCCAGCTATAGCGATGAGCGTCGACATCTGGTTGCGCAGGGTTTTGCTGCCATTGCTGCGCCCACCTTTGCGGATAGTCCGAGCAAGGCGCTGGAGTTGCTGTGTGCTCATCAGAAGCAGCATGAGTTGCATGCCAATAGCTTTACTCTCACCGTGTCTGAAGTACCTGCGTCAGCGGCTCCCTTCTCGGGCAAATAGGGCGGGCAAACAGGCGCCAGCCAGTTACGAGTCGGGGAGCTGTCAGGCTCCCCGAAAATGATTGCAGTTGTGCCCTGGCACGGTGGCGATGTCCCTGTTATCTCGGGTGCCACTCTCCCTCAAGCACCAGCACGGTATCCATACCTGCCGCCTTGCCTGCCTCAAGCCCGATCTGGGTATCTTCAAACACCAGACAGTTGGCCGGATTGGCCCCCAGCTGTTCGGCTACCTGCAAGAAGGTGTCCGGGTGAGGCTTGTGGTTGATGACTTCATCGGCGCTCACCACCACTGAGATATAGGCGTCGAGACCGGTACTCTTCAGGATCGACTCCGCCTGATTGCGCGGTGAACCGGTACCAATCCCCATCGGCACCTTGCCGTGGTAGTGCCTGACCAGCTCCCACATCCGGGGGAAGACGCTGACCTTGTCGATATGCTCCATGTAGAGGGCAATCTTGCGGCGGGCAAAGGCGTCGGTATCTACCTCCAGTCCCTGCTGCTCGGCCAGCATGGCGATGATCTTGCGAGTCGGAATGCCGCCATACTGGTAGAGCTGCTCCCGCTTGAAGGGGATGCCGAATTCGGCGCAGGTGAGCTCCCAGGCATCGAGATGGAGGGGCATGGAATCAACCAGAGTGCCATCCATATCGAAAATCAGGGCATCGTAGTGATCAAACCGGTACTGCTCGCTCATGGGGACTCCTTGGCTAAATAGGGCAGGCTAGCAGATTGGGGGCCTGGATTGTGGGATCGGCCTCATGGTTGAGGATGGCCGGCCGTGGCTTTTTCTATCTCTTGCTGATTTGTGAGACAATAATTCGCTCAATGCCGGATCCTTTGGCATATCAGATTAGCGAGTCCTCTTATGTCCCCGAAAACCATCTTCTCGAGTGTGGCGCTGGTGATCGCACTGGGATCACTGGAAAAAAGCATCGTCACTACCCCGCTGCCCATGATTGGCGCCGAGCTGCATGCCGGTGGCGCCCTCACCTGGGTGGTCACCGCCTACCTGCTGGCGGCCACCGCCGTGCTGCCTCTCTACGGCAAGCTGAGCGATCTCTTTGGCCGGGTGCGGATGCTCAATATCGGCATCGGCCTGTTTCTGGCGGGCTCGGTGGCCTGCGCCCTCTCCCAGGATCTGCAGACCCTGCTGGCAGCGCGTGTGCTGCAAGGGCTGGGGGGCGGCGGCCTGATTGCCCTCGCGTTTACCGTGATTGCCGACACCATTCCGCCGCGGGAGGTGGGCAAGTATCAGGGCTACATTTCGGCGGTCTATGCGGTCTCCAGCATCGCCGGCCCCTTGCTCGGCGGCTACTTCACCGAGCAGCTCAGCTGGCGCTGGATCTTCTGGATCAATCTGCCGCTCGGGGCGCTGGCAGTCTTTCTCATCAACCGCAACCTCAAGCAGCTCAACGTGCGCCGCCACAGTCGCTTCGACTGGAAGGGGGCGGGTCTGCTGATTACCGTCACCACGCTCACCCTGTTGCTGCTCTCGCCGGAGGCGGCGCTGCCCGCCGTCTGGCTCTCGGCGGCGCTGGGCGTTGCGTTGCTGTTGCTCATTCTGATTGAGCGGCGCGCCCACGACCCCATATTGCCTGCCCATCTGGCCCGGTTGCCCGGCTATCTGGTGAGCGTGCTGCTGGTGATGCTCTCCCAGCTGCTGATGTTTGCCGTGCTGGTTTATCTGCCGTTGCAGATGCAGTGGCAGAAGGGGATGAGCGCCAGCGAGAGCGGCGCCATCATGGTCATCTTCATGATCTGCATCACCGCCGGGGCTTTTGTCGGCGGCAAGCTGATTGGTCGTACCGGTCACTACAAGAGCTTTGTTGCGGTGGGCTTTGGCCTTGCGGCGGTGGCGCTCTGGCAGATCCACTTCGATGCCTGGGTCAGGCTGGCGCTCGGGTTTGCCGGCATCGGTCTCGGTCTGGTGCTGCCCGCCCTCTCCGTGGTGGTGCAGAATGCCCTGCCGCGGCAGGATCGTGGCATCGGCATGTCGCTGTTCAACTTCGGGCGGGAGCTTGGTGGTGCCGTCGGCGTGGCCATCTGCTCCATGCTGTTCCACTTCCGCCTGCCAGCCGGCAGCGATGGCGATCTGAGCCGGCTCGCGCCCGATCTGCTGGCCCCGGGCTTCAGCGCGACCTATATCGGTATGGCACTGATCGCCACGCTGGCGCTGCTCATCACCCTGCTGGCGTTGAAGCGCCATGAGCTGGCCTCCATCAGCGCCTGATTTGACCTGCGCCGACATTGGCTCACCATAGATAGCATCAGGGCTCCCCGCGGGGAGCCCTGATTGTTATTTGGCGAACAGAGTGGCTGCTGCCATCAAGCCATGCGCGGGTTACTCCTGCGCCGGACCCTCCTTGCCCGCCAGCTGGCTCAGCCAGGTGAAGCGGCGGTTGGCCTCCTGCTCCGCCTCTTCATAGAGCTGGCTGGCCACCTCCGGCAGCTGGCGCTCCAGCCGCTGGAAGCGGGGCTCATGGCGCAAGGTCTCGGCCAGCGAGGCATTGGGTGCCCGCGAGTCGAGTGCCAGCGGCAGTTTGCCCTCTTCAGCGCGGCGCGGATCAAAGCGGTAGAGCGGCCAGAAGCCGGTGGCGGTCAGCTGTTTCATCTGCTCGTGGCTCTCGGCCATGTCGTAGCCATGCTCCTCGCAGGGGCTGTAGGCAATGATGAGTGAGGGGCCCGGGTAGGCTTCCGCCTCCTGAATCGCCTTCACCGTCTGGTTCATCTGGGCGCCGAGGGAGATCTGCGCCACATAGACGTGGCCATACATCATCACGCTGGCCCCGAGATCCTTGCGCCCCTTACGCTTGCCCTGCTCGCCAAACTTGGTGATGGCCCCAAGAGGGGTTGCCTTCGACTGCTGGCCGCCGGTGTTGGAGTAGCACTGGGTGTCGAGCACCAGCACATTGATGTTCTCCCCCAGACTCAGCACATGGTCGAGCCCGCCAAAGCCGATGTCGTAGGCCCAGCCATCGCCGCCGATGAGCCAGACCGATTTTTCCACCAGATAGTCTGCATCGCGAGCCAGCTCTTGTGCTGCCGGGATCGGGCTCTCCTGCAGCAGCGCTCGCAACTGCTGGATATGGGCCCGCTGCTCGGAAATCGGCAGAGTGGCATCGCCGAGCGCCTCGCGCAGCGCTGCCGGAATGGTGTCGCCCAGGCTCGCCAGCAGACGGCGCACCCGCTCCCTGTGCTGATCGACGGTAAGACGGAAGCCCAGTCCGAACTCGGCGTTGTCTTCAAACAGCGAGTTGGCCCAGGCCGGCCCGCGCCCCTCGGCGTTGGTGGTGTAGGGGGTGGTAGGCAGGTTGCCGCCATAAATGGACGAGCAGCCGGTGGCGTTGGCAATCAGCAGTCGATCGCCATAGAGCTGGGTCAGCAACTTGATATAGGGAGTCTCGCCACAGCCGGAGCAGGCGCCCGAGTATTCAAACAGCGGCGAGATGAGCTGGGAGGTGCGGATGTCGATGCGCTCCAGCTGCTCGGCGCTGCGCTCTGGCAGGTCGAGGAAGAAGTCGTAGTTGGCTTTCTGCTCGTCGAGGTGATCGAGCCGTGAAGCCATATTGATCGCCTTGCGATCCGGGTTGCTGCGATCCTTGGCCGGGCACACCTCAACGCAGAGGTTGCAGCCGGTGCAATCCTCCGGCGCCACCTGCAGCACGTACTGCTGGCCGCGCATGTCACGGGATTTCACATCCAGCGCATCGAGAGTGGCGGGGGCAGCGGCCAGCGCATCTGCTTCCACCACCTTGGCGCGAATAGCCGAGTGGGGACAGGCGGCGACGCAGTAGTTGCACTGGGTACAGAGCTCCGCCTCCCAGATGGGGATCTCCTTGGCGATATTGCGCTTCTCCCAGCGGGTGGTGCCGACCGGCCAGGTGCCATCCGGCGGGAAGGCGGAGACCGGCAGGCTGTCACCCAGCCCTGCCAGCATGGCGGCGGTGACGGTCTGGACAAAATCGGGGGCCTTGGCCGAAACCACCGGCGGGCGCGGGCGGCTGGCGGGATCCAGCTCGCCAAGTGGCACCCGGGTCAGGGCAGCGCAGGTTGCCTCCAGTGCCTGCCAGTTGCGCTCGACCAGTGTCTGCCCCTTGCTGCCATAGCTGGTGGCGATGGCCTGCTTCAGCAGGCTGGTCGCCTCCTCGGGGGGAATGATGACGCTGAGCTGGAAGAAGGCCATCTGCATCACGGTATTGATGCGGTTGCCCAGCTGGCAGTCGCGGGCAATTTTGGCGGCGTTGATGATGTAGAAGCGCGCCTCTTTCTCGCGCAGGGCGTGCTGCACCTCGCTGGGGAGGCGTTGCCAGATATCCGCTTCGCTGTAGGGGGTGTTGAGCAGGAAGATGCCACCCGCCTTCAAGCGCTCCGCCATCCGGTATTTGTCGACAAACTGCCACTGATGGCAGCCGACAAAGTCCGCCTCTTCCACCAGATAGGCAGCTTGCAGCGGCCGCTCGCCCACCCGCAGGTGAGAGATGGTGAGGCCGCCCGCCTTTTTGGAGTCGTAGACGAAATAGCCTTGCGGATAGAGGTCGGTGTGGTTGCCGAGGATCTTGATGCTGTTCTTGGCCGCCGAGACGGTGCCATCGCTGCCAAGGCCGTAGAAGAGCGCTTCCAGCTTGTGTTGCTGGCTGTGGATGGGGCTTTGCGAATCCAGCGTGGGCAGCGGTAGCGAGAGGCCTGTGATGTCATCGAAGATGCCGACGGTAAAGCGCGGACGCGGGTTCTCTTGCGCCAGTTCGGCAAACACCGCCAGCGCGCAGGCGGGGCCGAACTCCTTGGAGGAGAGGCCGTAGCGGCCGCCGATGACCCGCGGCAGGCTTGCCCGCTCGCCCCGGCTGACCGCTTCGGCCAGCGCCGTCATCACGTCGAGATAGAGGGGCTCTGCCTGTGCGCCCGGCTCCTTGGTGCGATCCAGCACGGCGATGGCGCGGGCACTCTCGGGAATCGCGGCCAACAGGTGCCCGGCCGAGAAGGGACGGAACAGCCGCACCTTCACCAGCCCCACCTTCTCCCCTTGGGCCAGCAGGCGCTCGATCACCTCTTCACAGGTGCCGATGGCTGAGCCCATCAGCACCATAATCCGCTCCGCCTGCGGGTGGCCGACATATTCAAACGGCCGGTAGTGGCGGCCGGTCTGTTTGCCAAAAGCCTGCATCGCCTCGCTCACATGACCATAGGCAGCGTCATACCAGGGGTTGCTCGCCTCCCGGCACTGGAAATAGGTGTCCGGGTTGGCGGCGGTGCCGCGAATGACCGGTTTGTCGGGGGTGAGCGCCCGGTCACGATGAGCACGGATGGCATCTGCGGGCAGCAGGGCGCGCAGGGTGTCATCAGCGAGCGGCGCTATCTTGGCGATCTCGTGAGAGGTACGAAAGCCGTCGAAGAAGTGGATAAAGGGGAGGCGGCTGTTGAGGCTCGCTATCTGGGAGATCAGGGCAAAGTCCTGCGCCTCCTGCACATTGCTGGCACAGAGCATGGCGCAGCCGGTCTGGCGCACCGCCATCACATCCGAGTGATCGCCAAAGATCGATAGCGCATGGGTCGCTACGGTACGCGCCGCCACATGCAGCACAAAGGGGATAAGCTGACCCGCCAGCTTGTAGAGGTTGGGGATCATCAGCAGCAACCCCTGCGACGAGGTAAACGAGGTCGCCAGCGCGCCGGTCTGCAGGGCGCCGTGGACGGCGGCGATGGCGCCCCCTTCCGACTGCATCTCGACAACCCGGGGGACATCCCCCCACAGGTTCTTGCCCCGCTCGCTCGACCAGGCCGACGACTGCTCAGCCATGGCAGAGCTGGGGGTGATGGGGTAGATGGCGATGACTTCGCTGGTGCGGTACGCCACCGAGGCGACTGCGTTATTCCCGTCTGTGGTGATCATCTGTTTTCCACTTTGCTATGCCAGTTTGAAGGCCGATAGTTGCATCGG
Source organism: Aeromonas sp. SER (assembly GCF_038739615.1). Taxonomy (NCBI): domain Bacteria; kingdom Pseudomonadati; phylum Pseudomonadota; class Gammaproteobacteria; order Aeromonadales; family Aeromonadaceae; genus Aeromonas; species Aeromonas sp. SER. The sequence continues at coordinate 246,270 of NZ_JBCGFC010000005.1, forward strand.
CAATGGATAGGTCGCAGGCATAGTAAGAGGGGCAATGAGAGCGTATCAAACGGGATAAATAATCAATTAATAAGTCAGTAATAGTGGTTAATTTAATCCCGCTGCGTGGGGACGTGATTTTCTGCTAGTAGCCGGTGGGGTGGCGATTGACGGGCCATTGACATGGCCCGTCAGCACGGGGTTAACCCTGATCCACTTGCAGCCAGATGGCGCACTGATAAGGGGCGAAGAGCTGCATCGGTTCGCTTGGGTAATTGGCCAGCAGCAACCGCATCTCGTCTGCCACCTTGTCGAAGTGGGGCATCGGCAAGGGGTTCGCCGTGAGATTGGCGAGCAGCAGCAGGGTGTGCCGCTCTCCGCTGGCCGGATCCTGCCAGTGGCGGCGATAGCTGATGCGCTCCGGGTCGTCCCCATCCAGCAGCTCGAAGTCGCCGTGGCGAACGACAGGGTGAGACTTGCGCAGGGCGATGAGCTGGCGATAGCAGTGAAACGGGGAGTCGGGACGGGCCAGCTGCTCGGCGGCATTTATCTCGACGTGATTGGCGTTGAGGGCAATCCAGGGCGTGGCCGTACTGAATCCGGCGTGGGGACCTGCATCCCACTGCATCGGGGTACGGGCATTGTCGCGGCCGATGGCATCGAGCCGCCGACTCAGCTCGGCAGGATCCAGCCCTGACTGGCTGGCGCGGTAGTTGATTGCCTCCACATCGCGCAGCTCGTCCGGCTGCCAGTGGCGGTTGGTCATGGCCAGCTCCTCCCCCTGATAGATGAAGGGAGTGCCCTGCATCATGTGCAACACCATGGCCCACAGCCTGGCGCTGGTTTCACGCCACTTTGGCCTGTCATCGCCAAAGCGGGAGACGGCGCGAGGCAGGTCGTGGTTGCCGAGAAACAGGCTGTTCCAGCCACGTCCGTGCAGCCCTTGCTGGTGGCGGGCCATGGCTCGCTTGAAGGCGAGGGGATCAAAGCGGGATGACCACTTGTCACTGCCGAGCCCCAGATGCTCGAAGTTGAACACCATGCTGAACTCGCTGCCATCCGTGCTGGAGTAGCGTTGCATATGAGCGAGATCGGCCCCCCAGGTCTCCCCCACCGTGATGATCCCCTTGCCGCCGAAGCTCGCGGCATTGAGCTCGCGGATATAGTCGTGCAGGCGCGGGCCATTGCTCATGGCAAGCCGGTCCCACTCCTTGCTCACCATATCGATCACATCGAAGCGAAATCCCTTGATCCCTTTGCCCAGCCAGAAGTTGATCACCTCTGCCATTTCGGCACGCACCGCCGGGTTGTCCCAGTCCAGATCGGCCTGACTGGGATCGAAGTTGTGCAGGTAGTAGCGATCAAGCGCTGGCACATACTGCCAGCCGCTGCCGCCAAAAATCGAGGTAATGGGGTGAGCATCGACAAAGGCTTGATCCCGGAATACGTAATAACCCTGATAACGGGGATCCCCGGCCAGTGCCTTCATAAACCACTCGTGCTCGGTGGAGGTGTGGTTGGCAACGATATCCATCATGATGCCGATGCCGTGGGCGGCCGCTTCGGCTATCAGCAGCTCCATCTCGGCCAGAGTGCCGAAGACGGGGTCGATGGTGCGGTAGTCCGCCACGTCATAGCCGTTGTCCCGCTTGGGGGAGCGATAGATGGGGGTGAGCCAGAGCATATCGACCCCGAGGGTGGCCAGATAGTCGAGGCGCTGACGGATGCCGTTGATGTCGCCCAGTCCGTCGCCATCGCTGTCCTGAAAGCTCATGGGGTAGATCTGGTAGATGACACAGCTATCGAGGTCGATATCGGGCGTGTGGAGGGTATGCGGGTTCATCAGCTTGGCCGGTTGGGGGAGGAGATTTTCTATCTTACGCAGATGAGCTGCTACTCGACAGGGCAGGGGAAACCTTGAAAAGGGTTCCATTGTTGGCTGATTGCCAAAAGTGCGGGAAGGGTCACAAAGGTGCCATCCCAGGCCACGGCTGTGGTCGGGATGACACGGCACTTAGCGTTGATGCTATGCAGGAATACTGGTTATTGAGCAGCCTTGGCCTGCTCGCTGCGCTGCTCCTGCTGGCGTTCGGTCTGGGCTTCCAGCTCCTTGCCGAGGAAGTAGTTCAGGAAGGTGCGGATCACCGCGATGATGGCAAGGCGGATCAGCTCCTCCTTGCTTGGCGCGACCGTGGTGGCCAAGATGTCAGCGGCGAGCTGGAACTCTAGCGCCAGAATGAGCCAGCTGCCAAAACAGAGGCGAATGCGCGGAAAGCCCGGTTCGTGATCCTCCATCCGCGCCGCCAGCCAGAGGGTCTTGCCAAGCCCTATTACCACACAGGCGATGGAGATGATCTCCAGCAGCAGCTGGAACAGCTCGACCCCGTGCATCATCCCTTCTCTCAGGCTCGCTATCTCAAACACTCGGGTCACCTCCATGATTCAAAAGAGGACACTATTAACACATCGCTCGGCAAAGGCCAAATCAGAGGTGCCTGATAAGCATCGCGATCTGCTCAATTGTCTGACGGGCTGCCTGGCTCACACCTGCCAACTGGAAGAAGCCGTGTATAACCCCCAGTTGCCGCTGACAGGTAGCCGTGACTCCGGCTTGCAGTAGTTTGCGATAGAGGGCTTCCCCCTCATCGCGCAGCGGATCATATTCCGCCGTTACGATATGGGTCGGCGGCAATCCTGACAGGGCTGGATGGTGGAGCGGGCTGGCTTCGGGATGAGTGGCGGGTAGCTCGCCCAGATAGGCGTGAAAACCGCTTAACAGCATGTCGCGGGTGATGAGGTAGTCATCCCCTAGCTGCCGATAGCTGTCACTGTCGCCCGCAGCATCGAGCATCGGGTAGATGAGCAGTTGGGCTGCAGGCAAGGGGGCTCCTTGATCCTTGAGTCGCAATGTTGTGATGAGGGCGAGGTGGCCACCGGCACTGTCGCCCGCAAGGACAACCCGCGCCGGATCCCCATGCCATTTCTCCACATCGGCCATGATGGCGAGCGTAGCAGCCAGTGCATCGTCGTGTGCGGCAGGATAGGTGTGTTCAGGGGCAAGGCGGGTATGTACCGCGAACACCAGTGCCTCGGCGCGATTGCACAGCATCCGCATCTGGCGATCGTGAGTGTCGAACTCGCCGCTGACAAAACAGCCGCCATGAAAGTAGATCAGGGCCGGATGGCTTGCACTTGAGGTGGACGCTGGCTGATAGAGGCGAACGGAATAATGGCAGTTTTGCCACTCTTCGACAGCGCCAACCTCTTCCCGTTCACCACCCAATATGGCTGAAGCAAGATAGCCTTCACGCCGCTTCTGCCAGCTCAGGCTGCTCGCCTTGGGGCGGCCTGCAGCGATGAACTCTGCCACCATGGCCGCAATCGCCGGTTCAAGTTGTGTATCCATAATTCACCAACAACTGTATATAAAAACAGTTATTTTGCGCTTTTAGCCAGAGAGCGCAACCGGCGTTAGCTGAGGCAGCTCACAAAATCAGACTTCAAGCAGCTGGAATTCAATCACATAGAGCGGCGGCAGAGCGGGGTAGATATCGCGGATCACCTGTTTGAGCTCGGGGAGGGTCATGTTCTCCTGACGGGCGTGCTCGTCGTTCAGTTCATCGAAGGCCACTGCATTGACGGAGAGCACCTCTATGGTGCCAAAGGGCTGGTGTTCCGGGTTGGTGAACAGCGCCAGCCGCTGGCCGGGCTGCCAGTTGGCCTCGCTCTCGTCGCGGATGGTGATGGTCTTGCGGCCCGCCTGAATGTCGGTAACGAAGCGGCTGAAGAAGGTGAACTCTGGATAGGTGTGAGTAGACATGGTGACTCCTGACAGGGTGAATCGAAATCAAAGGTCGAGATAGGCGCGCAGCCTGGCAAGATCGGCGATAACGGGACCGTCGCTGCCGTCGGCCACTATGCCCTGTTCGACCAGCTCCTTGAGAGCTCGGCGGTAAACCCGCTCTGTGGTGCCGAAGCGTGCTGCCTCGTGGGCCCGCTTGCGCGATCCCAGCATCGGAGTTCGCTGGCGCTCTCGCCACAGTTCATAGGCTATGTTGTAGGCGATGGGGTGGAGCAGCCGGCTGGTGGTGATCTCCAGGGTATCGAGATAGTCGCTGGCAAGCGCTGCGGCGAAGAAGAGGGTCAGCTCGGGCTCGGTCAGCAGGCGCTGGGCCAGTTTGTGAGCACAGATGACCCGGGCATCCAGTTCGGTCTCGGCCACCACGTTCCACTGCACCGGGGTGGCGCTGAAGAACTCCATTTCTCCAAAGATCTGGCTGTGACACTCAATCTCGCCAAGCTGGAAGATGCGGCCCGAGTGGACGGCGCTATTGAGGGAGACCCGCCCTGCGCCCACCAGATAGAGCTGCTCGCTCAGCTCCCCCTGCCGCATGATGGATTCGCCCGGCAGGTAGCGACGCAGAAACAGGGTGCACGCTTCCAGCGCCGCGGCAAAACGGGGTTCCAGTTTGGCGAGTTCGGCGTGAAAACGGCCGAGGGGATAGGGCTGTTGCTGCATGACGTACCTGTCGCACCGATGACGAGGGCCATGAGGCTAGCAAGAGCGCGGGCCGGATACCAGCCCGCCTCCTGTCGAATGTGCCGTGATTAACGATTTGCGGGTTATTGCACCAGGGCGTGGAGGGCGGCGGCGATGGCGTTTCGCTCGCCGTTCATCATAGCCTGCTCGGCGTTGGCGTACTCATTGACCCCATCCTGCACATCCTGCTCGAACAGCACCACGTTGCAGAGCACGGCGGCAACCCGCACCTTGCGCAGGCGCCCCACGGCAAGCAGGGAGGCGGTCTCCATATCGGCGCCCAGCACACCACGGGCATGCCAGTAGCGGCACACCTCCTGCTCGTCATCCCGATAGAAGCTGTCGTGGGAGCGCACCAGCCCGTGCCAATGAGGTTGGCCACTGGCCGCCACCTGATTGAGCAGGGCGGCCTGCAGCCAGATATCGGCGCAGGCGGGGTACTCGGCGGGCAGATAGGCCTGCGAGGCCCCCTCATTGCGTACCGCCCCTTCCACCACGATAAGGTCGCCAAGACCGATGTCGTGCTGCAGGGCGCCGGCAGAGCCGACCCGAATAAGCGAGCGGGCACCCGCCTGCACCAGCTCCTCCAGCGCTATGATGGCCGAGGCGCCGCCGATGCCGGTGCTGCAAACAGTGATCGGCACTCTCTGATAACGGCCGTTGATGAGACGAAACTCCCGGTGCTGGCCCAGCACTTCGCACTGTTCGAGCTGGCTGGCGATGCGATCAACCCGGGCCGGGTCGCCGCACAGCACCACCCGCTCGGCAATCTGATCGGGGCGGCACTGGAGATGGGGTAGCAGCGTCATGACTTATATCCCCTGTGGCTGGCGCTTGGCGGCAATCACCCAGAGGCGGGTGCCGTTGGCGGCGATAAAGAGCAGGATCAGGTATTCGAGCGACATGGCGTAGACACCCTGCGCCGCATAGATACCGATGCTGATGATGTTGATGACCACCCAGAGGATCCAGTTCTCCACGTATTTGCGGGTCATCAGGATCTGGGCGACCACCGAGAGCACCGTCATGGTGGCATCCCAGAACGGGAAGGCATCAGGGGAAGGCTCGGGAGTGGCGAGCCCGGCACCAAACAGGTTGAGCAACGCGACCGAGGTACGCGCCAGCGCCGCGAATACCGGGTCGATATAGCGGGTCAGCAGGGCGATGGCCAGCACGCTCACCACGGCAGTGACGATAAGCTTGGATTTGCTGAGCCAGCGGATCTGCAGGGTATCCCCCTGATCGTTGGCCGGACGGGTCCAGGCGTACCAGCCGTAGACGTTGGCGCAGAAGAAGAACAGCTGCAGCAGCAACAGCCCGTAGAGCTGGATCTGGAAGAAGATGATGGCAAACAGGGTGACGTTGATAAGACCGAACAGGTAGTTGATGGTCTTCTCCTGACTGGCGAACCAGATGCAGGCCAGCCCGAACAGGGTACCGATGGCTTCAATCCACGACATGGCGTAGCCGCCGCCCAGCGGTATGGTCACTAGCGTGTTATTGATGCTGAACAGCTCGAATATGCTCATTTTCTGATCCTTGGCATGGAGGTAGTGCGAGGGTGCCATTCTAGGTGGTGCGACAGCTGCCGGGCAGGACTTTTGTCCCCCCTGTGCTTGGCACACATCAAAGAAATCCAATCCGATGACCGCCTATTCAAGCGCTGATGGGTTATGGTGCGATAGCTGGCCGGACTTTATTGATATGTAACAAGACCATAGCCTCACGGCTGTGGTCTGATAGAGTCCACTCTCCGGGAGGAGAATCGTGTTGTAAAAGGAGGTTTCATTGAATTCCGAGCTTGTCTGGGTGCTCTCTCTGCTGGCGGGTGCCATCTATCTCTTCATGACCAATAAAGTCCGGATGGACGTGGTCGCCCTGTTGATCATCATCCTCTTTGTGCTGAGCGGTACCCTCACTTTGCCGGAGGCGCTGGCGGGCTTTAGCGATCCCAACGTTATTCTGATTGCCGCCCTGTTCGTGGTCGGGGATGGGTTGGTGCGCACCGGTATCGCCTATCAGGTGGGGGATGCGCTGGTGAAGGTGGCCGGCAGCAGCGAAACCAAACTGCTGGTGCTGCTGATGGTGGCGGTGGCAACGCTGGGGGCGGTGATGAGCAGCACCGGGGTGGTGGCCATTTTCATCCCGGTGGTGCTGAGCGTGGCGAACCGTATGGGGATCCCGGCTGGTCGCCTGATGATGCCGCTCGGCTTTGCCGGCCTTATCAGTGGCATGATGACGCTGGTGGCTACACCGCCCAACATGGTGGTCAACAGTGAACTGATGCGCCATGGCATTCACGGCTTCACCTTTTTCAGCTTCACACCGCTCGGCGCCCTGATCCTGCTGTGCGGGATTGTCTACATGCTGCTGGTGCGTGGCTCCCTGGTGGGCGAGGGGGAAGAGGGCAAAGGCAAACAGAGTGGACGGCGCACCTTTCGCGATCTTATCCGCGACTATCGACTTACCGGCCGGGCTCGCCGGTTGGCGCTGCGGCCTGATTCACCGCTGATTGGCCATACCCTGGATGAGTTGCAACTGCGCGCCCGCTATGGCGCCCACGTCATCGGGGTAGAGCGCTGGCGCAAGTTTCGCCGGGTGATGGTGCCGGTCTCGGGGATCAGTGAATTTCAGGCCAGGGATGTACTGCTGATCGACATGTCCGATCCTGAAATCGACATTCGCGAGTTTTGCAGCGAGGCGCGCCTTGAGCCGATGATCCTGCGCGGCGAGTACTTCTCCGATCAGGCGCGGGAGGTGGGGATGGCCGAGGTGTCGCTTATTCCCGAGTCGAGTCTGCTTGGCAAAACCGTGCGCGAGGTGACCTTCCGCTCCAGCTACGGTTTGAGCGTGGTGGGGCTGCGCCGGGATGGCGAGACGATGGGTGGCAAGCTGGTGGATGAGCCGCTGCAGATGGGGGATACCCTGCTGGTGGTGGGCAACTGGAGTCATATCCGGCTGCTGCAAACCCACAGTCGTGACTTTCTGCTGATGGGGCTGCCGGCCGAGGTAGACGAGATGGCGCCAGCGCGCAGCCAGGCCATTCACGCCCTTATCTGCCTCGGGGTGATGATCCTGCTGATGGTGACCGACCCGGTGCCCAACGTCATTGCCGCGCTAATCGCCTGTTTGCTGATGGGCAAGTTTCGCTGCATCGACATGGAGAGCGCCTATAAGTCGATCCACTGGCCAACCCTGATCCTGATTGTCGGCATGTTGCCCTTCGCGCTGGCGCTGCAAAAAACCGGCGGGGTGGATCTCATCGTGGGCGGATTGATGAGCGCAGTGGGGGAGATGGGGCCGCGAGTGATGCTGGCCAGCCTGTTTGCTCTCTGCGCCGTGATCGGTTTGTTCATCTCCAACACGGCGACGGCGGTATTGATGGCGCCGATTGCGTTGGGCACGGCGCAGCAGATGGGGGTGTCTCCCTATCCGTTTGCCATGACCATCGCCATCGCCGCCTCGGCCGCCTTCATGACGCCGGTCTCGTCACCGGTGAATACCCTGGTTCTGGGGCCGGGCAACTACAAGTTCGCCGACTTTATCCGTATCGGCGTCCCCTTCACCCTGCTGGTGATGGCGGTGAGCGTGGTAGCCATTCCCTGGTTCTTCCCGTTCTGACCATTCGATGCAAATAGGTGTTTATCTGGCGGCCTGCGGGCCGCTTTTTTGTGGGCAAGTGAAAGCCGTATCGGGAAGAGTGAGGAGGGGGAGCCGCAGGAAAGTGGGCAAAAAGAGGCAAATTTCAGATACAAAAAAACCAGCATAAAGCTGGTCTGTTTGGTACTTCGTTCAATGGTGCGGAAGGAGAGACTCGAACTCTCACGCCTAGGGCGCCAGAACCTAAATCTGGTGCGTCTACCAATTTCGCCACTTCCGCAAATTGATGGTGGCTATGACGGGATTCGAACCTGTGACCCCCGCATTATGAGTGCGATGCTCTAACCAACTGAGCTACATAGCCTTTGTTATCGACCACAAAGTGGAAGAGAACAGAATAATGGCTGGGGCACTAGGATTCGAACCTAGGTATGGCGAGATCAAAACCCGCTGCCTTACCGCTTGGCGATGCCCCAACAATGTCCTTTTCAATCAGATGATTGAAGGAACGTTTTTCAAAAATGGTGGCTATGACGGGATTCGAACCTGTGACCCCCGCATTATGAGTGCGATGCTCTAACCAACTGAGCTACATAGCCGTTTGTTATCAACCACAAGGTGGAAGAGAACGTAATAATGGCTGGGGCACTAGGATTCGAACCTAGGTATGGCGAGATCAAAACCCGCTGCCTTACCGCTTGGCGATGCCCCAACAGTGATGCCTGACATAAACCATCAAACACCATTTTAAAAATGGCTGGGGCACTAGGATTCGAACCTAGGTATGGCGAGATCAAAACCCGCTGCCTTACCGCTTGGCGATGCCCCAACAGTGATGCCTGACAGAAACTATCAAACACCTTTTAAAAATGGCTGGGGCACTAGGATTCGAACCTAGGTATGGCGAGATCAAAACCCGCTGCCTTACCGCTTGGCGATGCCCCAACTAAGTATGGTGGCTATGACGGGATTCGAACCTGTGACCCCCGCATTATGAGTGCGATGCTCTAACCAACTGAGCTACATAGCCAACCTTGCTTCCGGTGAGTCGTTACCTCGTCACCGTGCGGGCCGAATTATGCGTATCTGGCTCTGGGGCGTCAACCATTTTTTTGCCAGAAAAACTCAATTTGAGTGCGTTTGGCCAGTTATTGGTCTCTGTTGCGCAAAAGCCCAACAATCTGCATTTTTTTACGTCATCTCCTGCTTTGGTGTAACGGCAAAAGATAAAAAGGGAGGCTCGTGAGGGTTGCCTTGTCATAGGGGAGAGAGGAGAGAAAAGGGGGCTGCCACTGGGAGAGAAGAGTGTTTGGCTCCTTTCTATGTCGTCCAGTTGCTACTTTTTAAATCAATATCTTATTCGATGGTCACTCACGGCAGCGTTGTCTTGTGGGGATTTGCCGCTATAAACGGGTCAACAGGGAGATTTTTGGCATGCCATTGGCTTTTCAAAGGCGCTTTTTGCGGTTTTGAGTGCTGCCAGCGTAGCCGCGCTCCCCGATTGCAATATGGATTGTTGTCATTTGAGTTCTATATAAGGGGCTTCTGGCCGACAAGCCGGGAGTGAACGTCATTTTTGCGAGCCGTCTCACCCCTCTTTCCCCTGACGCAACCCGGTCAAGTCGGTAAGCTTGGCAGAGTCACCAAAGGCAAGGACGCCCGATGAACTTCACTTTTCGCCAGATCCGCTATTTCGTGGCCGTTGCCGACAGTCTGTCGGTCAGCCGTGCAGCCCAGGAGCTGCACATCTCCCAGTCCGCTGTCACCGGCGCCATTCGCGAGCTGGAGGAGGGGGTAGGCGCTACCCTGTTCGAGCGTGGCCCGCGCGGGGTGACGCTCACCCCTCAGGGCCACCAGTTTCTGCTCCATGCCCGGCGCATCCTCGGCGCCATGAGCGATGCGGCCCACTCCCTGAAAGGAACCGCACGGGAAGAGGAGGGAAGCCTCACCATAGGTGTCACCAGTCTGGTGGCGGGTTACTACCTCTCCGATGCCCTTGGCCGCTTTCGCCGCCTCTTTCCGGCTGTGCATATCGAAGTGAAAGAGGATGAGCAGGCGTTTCTCGAGCACCAGTTGGTCAATGGCGAGATTGATGTAGGGCTCTTGATGACCAACCGCACCATCCGCCATGAGGCTTTTGATACCGAGCTGCTGACCCGCTCACCGCTGCGGCTCTGGCTGCCGGTCAATCACCCCCTCTGCGCCCAGCCCTCCATCTCGTTGACCGAACTGGCCAACGAGCCGCTCATCGCCCTCACTGCCGACCAGATGGAGCAGGTGATTCAGGCTGGTCTGCGTCGTTATGGCCTGCGGCCGCGCATCGTGCTGCGCACCGGTTCGGTGGAGGCAGTGCGCAGTCTGGTGACCAGCCATCTTGGTCTGGCCCTGCTGCCGGATTTTGCCTATCGCCCCTGGTCGCTGGAGCAGGAGCGGGTGGAGGCGCGGGAGATCAAGGAGCCGATCCCCGCCATCGATATCGGACTGGTGTGGCGACGTGGCTCGCGTCTGCCGTGGGCGGCGCGCGAGTTTATTGAAATAGCCAAGGAGCAGGGGCGGCTGCGCGCCCGGCTTGGGCCGGCCAGGTAGGGTTCATACGACGTCGGTATCACTTTTACTGATAGCTTGGCCCCTGAAAATTGAAATTCTCATTGCTCTCTCCTTCCCCTACGCTCACTCAAGCGTTAACAGGATGTTAATTCACTACTGGAGAAGGAGATCATCATGAGACTGACCGCACTCTGTCTCGGATTGCTGGCATCGTCCCTGCCGCTGCACGCAGCGCAGAAAGGGGAGGGACAGGTCGACATCGTCGCCTGGGCCGGCTACGTGGAGCGGGGCGAAACCGACAAGAACTACGACTGGGTGACCGGTTTCGAGCAGGCTACCGGCTGCAAGGTGACGGTCAAGACCGCCGCTACATCGGACGAGATGGTCGCCCTGATGAATGAAGGGGGCTTCGATCTGGTGACCGCCTCGGGAGATGCCAGTCTGCGTCTCATCGCCGGTGGCAAGGTGCAACCCCTCGATCTGTCGCGCATCCCCAGCTGGAGCAAGGTGGATCCCCGTCTGCAAAATGCCCCCTGGCACACGGTAAACGGCAAGCACTACGGCGTGCCCTACCAGTGGGGCTCCAACGTCCTGATGTACAACACCAAGGTCTTCCCCAAGGCCCCCGACTCCTGGTCCGTGGTATTCGAAGCCCAGACTCTGCCCGATGGCAAGCCCAACAAGGGGCGCATTCAGGCCTTTGATGGCCCCATCTATATCGCCGATGCCGCTCTCTATCTGATGACGCACAAGCCGGAGCTGGGGATCAAGGATCCCTATGAGCTGAACGAGGATCAGTACAAGGCTGCGCTGGAGCTGCTGCGTCAGCAACGGCAGCTGGTCGGTCGCTATTGGCACGATGCCTTCGTGCAGATCGATGACTTCAAGAATGAAGGGGTGGTGGCGTCGAGCTCCTGGCCGTTCCAGGCCAATACGCTGGCCGCGGACAAGCAGCCGGTCGCCACCGTGGTGCCCAAAGAGGGGGTCACCGGCTGGGCCGATACCACCATGCTGCACGCCGAAGCCAAACACCCGGTTTGTGCCTATCAGTGGCTCGAACACTCCCTCGACAACAAGCTGCAGGGAGATCTCGCCTCCTGGTTTGGTTCCGTGCCTGTGGTTCCTGCGGCTTGTCAGGGTAATGCCCTGCTTGGCGCCGAAGGGTGCAAGACCAACGGGGCTGACAACTTCGCCCGGGTGCACTTCTGGCGTACCCCGGTCAGCCAGTGCAAGAGCCAGGGTACCTGCGTCCCTTATTACCGCTGGGTCTCCGATTACATCGCCATTCTTGGCGGCCGCTGACACGTCCGGGCCGGCTTGCCGGCCCCTCACTCTGGAGTCAATTCATGCACGCAGTTCAGTTTGAACGGGTGAGCCGTCACTATGGCGCCGTCAAGGCGGTGGACGAGGTGTCGCTGGCCATCGCGCCGGGGGAGTTCTTCTCCCTGCTGGGGCCGAGCGGTTCCGGCAAGACCACCTGTCTGCGGATGCTGGCCGGGTTCGAGTACCCGACCGGTGGCACCATCCGCCTCTTTGGCGAGGAGTGCTCGACGCGTCCACCCTACGAGCGCCCACTCAATACCGTCTTTCAGGATTACGCCCTCTTTCCCAACATGAATGTGCGGGACAACATCGCCTACGGGCTGATGATCAAGGGGATCGACAAGGCCACCCGCCACCGCCGCGCCGACGAGATGCTCGAACTGGTGCGCCTGCCCGGGGTGGGGGATCGCCGCCCGGGTCAGCTCTCCGGTGGTCAGCGCCAGCGCATCGCCATCGCGCGGGCCCTCATCAACCAGCCGCGGGTGCTGCTGCTGGATGAACCGCTCGGCGCCCTCGATCTCAAGCTGCGCGAGCAGATGCAGCTCGAACTCAAGGCGCTGCAGCGCCAGCTCGGCATCACCTTTATCTTCGTGACCCACGATCAGCAGGAGGCGCTCTCCATGAGCGACCGCATCTGCATCTTCAATCAGGGTCGCATCGAGCAGGTCGCCTCTCCCGAGACCATTTACGACACGCCAGCGACCCCCTTCGTGGCCCGCTTTGTCGGCAGCGTCAACCTGTTCGAAGGAGAAGCCGCCCGCCGTCTCACCGGCCAGAGCGGTCAGGTGATGGTGCGTCCTGAGCGGATCCGGCTCGCCACGGCCGGTGTGCCCGGCTGGTCCGGCGAGGTGCGCGAGGTGGAGTATCTCGGCCCCTATGTGCGCTACCGGGTGCGCATCGACAGTGATATCGAACTCATCGTCAACCACCCCAACGAGGGACAGGCACGCCTGCCGCTCGGAGAGCGGGTCTCGCTGAGCTGGGCGGCACCCGCCGTGCATGCTCTGGGAGCGACCCCATGAACAGTGCGAGTCTGACCATGCCAACCGTGCTTCCCCGTGCACCGCTGTGTCGGCGCCTCTCGAACCTGCTTTATGGCCGCTCCGGTCTGTTGCTGGGGATCCTGCTCGGGCCACCCCTAATCTGGCTTGGCCTTATCTATGCCGGCTCCCTGCTGATGCTGCTCTCCAACTCCTTTTTCGGGCTCGACGAGTTCAGCGGCCAGATCCGCCACGAGTTCACCTGGCAGAACTTTATCGATCTGGCGCGCCCCGAAAACCGGGATGTGATCCTGCGTACCGTGGTCATGTCTCTGCTGGTCACGCTGGCCTGCGCCCTGATCGCCTTTCCGATTGCCTATTACATGGCGCGCTACACCAGAGGGCGGCAGCGAGCTTTTTTCTATATCGCCATCATGTTGCCGCTCTGGTCGAGCTATCTGGTGCGGGTCTACGCCTGGAAGCTGATCCTTGCCAAGGAGGGGGCGGTGAACTGGCTGGCGGGTCAGTTGGGGCTGGACGGGGTGTTGCAGGCACTGCTCAGTCTGCCGGAGATTGGCGGCCCCTCGTTGTCATTCTCACGGATCGGCACCTTTATCGTCTTCGTCTATGTCTGGCTCCCCTTCATGATCCTGCCCATTCAGGCGGCCGTGGAGCGGATCCCTCTCTCCCTCATCGAGGCGAGCGCCGATCTCGGGGCCACTCCGGGGCAGACCTTCCGTACCCTGCTGCTGCCGCTGGCGCTGCCGGGGGTAGTGGCCGGTTCCATCTTCACCTTTTCGCTGACCCTTGGCGACTACATCATCCCGGGCATTATCGGCAACTCCACCCTCTACATCGGTCAGGTGGTCTACATGCAGCAGGGCACGGCGGGCAACCTGCCTTTCGCTGCGGCCTTTTCGCTGGTGCCCATCCTCATCATCGCCGTCTATCTGATGGTGGCAAAACGTCTGGGGGCTTTCGATGCGCTTTGATCAACCGGGTCGTACCCTGCGGGTGGCCGCTTACGGCGGACTCGCCTTCCTGCACTTTCCGATCCTCTTTATCTTTCTCTATGCCTTCACCACCGAGAGCAAGAGTTACCAGTTCCCGCCGCCGGGTTTTACCCTCCACTGGGTTGCGGTGACCTTCGAGCGGCCCGATGTCTGGCGCGCCATCCAGCTCTCGCTGGAGGTGGCGAGCCTTGCCACTCTGGTTGCCCTGCTGTTGGGGACGCTGGCCGCTGCCGCCATCGCCCGCAGCCGCTTCTTCGGTCAGGAGATGGTCTCGCTGATGCTGATCCTGCCTATCGCCCTGCCGGGGATAGTGACCGGTCTGGCGCTGCGTTCGGCCTACGGTGCGCTGGAGATCCCCTTCAGCTTCTGGACCATCGTCATCGGCCACGCCACCTTCTGCGTGGTGGTGGTCTACAACAATGCGCTGGCCCGTTTTCGCCGTACCAACCGCTCGCTCATCGAGGCATCGATGGATCTCGGGGCCGACGGTTTCCAGACTGTGCGTTACGTCATCCTGCCCAACATCGCCACAGCGCTGCTGGCGGGCGGCATGCTGGCCTTTGCCCTCAGCTTTGACGAGGTGATCGTCACCACCTTCACTGCCGGCCAGCAGACCACGTTGCCCATCTGGATGTATCAGGAGCTGATCCGGCCGCGAGATCGCCCGGTCACCAACGTGGTTGCCCTTATCATCGTCGCCGTCACCACGGTGCCGATCCTGCTTGCCTATTACCTGACCCGCGATGGCAACGACGCCGTGCGCTAATTACCAAGGAAGGTTATTCATGAACATTTCGACCCAGCAACTTATCGACGGCCAGTTTGTAACAGGGGAGGGCCCGAGCGAACCGGTACTCAACCCCGCGACCGGTGAGCTGATTGTCCAGCTGCCGGAGGCCTCCTTCGAGCAGGTGAGCCGCGCCGTCAACGCCGCCCAGCGCGCCTTTGGCACCTGGCGTCACACCACGCCGGCGACCCGCAGCAACCTGCTGCTGCGCCTTGCCGCCGCCATCGAGGAACGGGCAGAGGCCTTCGCAGCCATCGAGTCCCTCAACTGCGGCAAGCCTTATGCAGCCGTGTTGGGTGACGAGTTGCCGGCGGTAGTGGACTGCTTCCGCTTCTTTGCCGGAGCGGCCCGCTGTCTGCACGGGCCGCTGGCGGGTGAATACCTCGACGGCCACACCAGCATGATCCGCCGCGATCCCATCGGGGTGGTGGGTAGCATCGCCCCCTGGAACTATCCGCTGATGATGGCGGCCTGGAAGATTGCCCCTGTGCTGGCGGCCGGCAATACGGTGGTGCTCAAGCCATCGGAGCAGACCCCGCTGAGCGCCCTGCTGCTGGCGGAGATTGCCAGCGAGATCTTCCCGCGCGGGGTGATCAACATCATCTGCGGCCGTGGCGAGAGTGTGGGTGCGCCGATGGTGGAGCATCCGCTGGTGCGGATGGTGTCGCTCACCGGCGATATCGCCACCGGCCAGAAGATCCTGCAGAGCGCGGCGCGCACCATGAAGCGCACCCACCTCGAACTGGGTGGCAAGGCGCCGGTCATCATCTTTGACGATGCGGATCTCGATGCGGTGGTGGCTGGCATTCGCACCTTCGGTTTCTACAATGCCGGGCAGGATTGCACCGCTGCCTGCCGCATCTATGTGCAGAACAAGTTGCACGACCGCTTTGTTGCCGCCCTGACCGATGCCGTCTCCTCCATCAAGGTGGGTACCCAGCGCGAAGAGGGGGTCGAGATGGGGCCGCTTATCTCCGATCGCCAGCGCCATCGGGTGGCGAGCTTTGTCGAACGGGCCGTCACCAGCGGCCATATGGAGGTGACTACCGGCGGGCGGATGCGCCCCGGCAGCGGCTTCTTCTACGAGCCGACCCTGATCGTGGGGGCCCGTCAGGAGGACGAGATCGTGCGCCGCGAAGTGTTCGGCCCCGTGGTGTCGGTGACCCGTTTCAGCGATGCCGAGCAGGTAGTGCAGTGGGCCAACGACTCCGACTATGGCCTCGCCTCTTCGGTCTGGACCCGGGATCTGGGGCTGGCCCACAAGGTGGCGGCGGGACTCCAGTATGGCTGCACCTGGATCAACACCCACTTCATGCTGGCCACCGAGATGCCTCACGGCGGGATGAAGATGTCCGGTTACGGCAAGGATCTCTCCCTCTATGCGCTGGAGGATTACACGGTACCGCGCCACATCATGGTCAAGCTCTAGCAATCGGCTCTGAGCCACGGCCTTGTGTAAAGTGGCAAGGCCGCGTTGCAATGTGCAAAAGAAAAAGCCCATCCGTTGCCGGATGGGCTTTTGTCGTTCCGGGCCGCAAACTGCGGCCAGCGCAGGATTAGACGTTGAACAGGAAGTTCATGATGTCGCCATCTTTGACGATGTAGTCCTTGCCTTCGGCGCGCATCTTGCCCGCTTCTTTGGCGCCCTGCTCACCCTTGTAGGTGATGAAGTCTTCAAAGGCGATGGTCTGGGCACGGATGAAGCCCTTCTCGAAGTCGGTGTGGATCTTGCCAGCCGCTTGCGGGGCAGTGGCGCCAACCGGAATGGTCCATGCACGCACCTCTTTCACGCCGGCGGTGAAGTAGGTCTGCAGGTTCAGCAGCTGGTAGCCGGAGCGGATAACACGGTTCAGACCCGGCTCTTCGATGCCAAGGTCTGCCATGAACTCGGCGCGATCTTCGTCGTCCAGCTCGGCGATGTCAGCTTCGATGGCGCAGCAGACGACCACGACAACTGCGTTCTCGGCAGCAGCAATCTCGCGCACCTTGTCCAGATAGGGGTTGTTCTCGAAACCATCTTCCGCCACGTTGGCGATGTACATGGTGGGTTTGAGGGTCAGGAAGTTGAGGTGGCTGACAGCGGCCAGCTCTTCCTTGTCCAGCTTCATGCCGCGGATCATCTGGCCGTTTTCCAGCGCGACCTTGATCTTCTCCAGGGTTTCGACTTCCAGCTTGGCATCCTTGTCGCCGCCCTTGGCGCGCTTGGACTGTCGGTGAATTGCGCGCTCGCAGGCGTCCAGATCCGACAGGGCCAGCTCGGTGTTGATTACTTCGATGTCGTCAGCCGGGGAGACCTTGCCGGCAACGTGGATGATGTTTTCGTCGTCGAAGCAGCGCACAACGTGGCCGATCGCTTCGGTTTCACGGATGTTGGCCAGGAACTGGTTGCCCAGACCTTCACCCTTGGAAGCTCCGGCTACCAGACCGGCGATGTCGACGAATTCCATGGTGGTAGGCACAACGCGCTGCGGATTGATGATGGCCGCTAGCTGGTCGAGGCGCGGGTCCGGCATCGGTACTACACCTGTGTTCGGCTCGATGGTGCAGAACGGGAAGTTGGCGGCTTCGATACCGGCCTTGGTCAGCGCGTTGAACAGGGTGGATTTGCCTACATTGGGCAGGCCCACGATACCGCATTTAAAACCCATGGATTGTTACCTTACTTGATGGATGCTGTGAGGCTCGCCCGCAGGCGGCCCGTGTCATGCTTTATTCGGCCTTGAAGCTGTGCAGCCGGTTCATGGCCTTGGTCATATCTTGTTTGAACAGGATGTCGGTAGCACGCAGGGACTCGTCCAGTGCGGCGTCGATCAGGTTCTGTTCACTGCTGGGCGCCTTGGTCAGCACGAAGCCGGCGACCAGCTCCTTGGCTCCGGGATGGCCGATCCCGAGGCGCAGCCGGAAGAAGTTATTGTTGTTGCCCATCTTGGCGATGATGTCCTTGAGGCCGTTATGGCCGCCGTGACCACCACCCTGCTTGAACTTGGCGATGCCCGGGGGCAGATCCAGTTCATCATGGGCCACCAGAATCGCTTCCGGCTCAATCTGATAAAAACGCGCCAGAGCGGCGACCGCCTTGCCGGAGAGGTTCATGTAGGTGTTCGGGATGAGCAGTCGCACATCCTGCCCATCAACCAGAATGCGGGCAGTGTGGCCGAAGAACTTGGGCTCTTCGCGCAGGCTGACATTGTGCCAGCGGGCCAGTTGCTCCACATACCAGGCGCCCGCATTGTGGCGGGTTTTGGCATATTCCGGGCCGGGATTGCCCAGTCCGACGATCAGTTTGATTTGGCTTGTCACGCTTGATGTCTTCACTCGCAGCTGCCATGGGCACACTACCCAGGGCAATAGGACGCAATATTCTAGCCGCCGAGTGGCGATCACTCAACCAATGCGCATGTTATGGCGGGATT
Organism: Aeromonas sp. SER; assembly: GCF_038739615.1. Classification (NCBI taxonomy): domain Bacteria; kingdom Pseudomonadati; phylum Pseudomonadota; class Gammaproteobacteria; order Aeromonadales; family Aeromonadaceae; genus Aeromonas; species Aeromonas sp. SER. The sequence goes on from NZ_JBCGFC010000005.1 coordinate 264,452, forward strand.
TGAGCGATTTTGGCGGCCAATGGATGACAAACGGGCCTCTTGCGAGAGGCCCGTTCTCTGTCGATTTGCTGATGACCCGGTTATTTGGCGCGCAGCAGGGTGACCATTTCCTCATCCAGCGCGGTCAGGGTGGAGCGGGCATCGCGCACATACTCGACGAAGGAGGCTGCGTCGGTGCCGCAATCGACCCCGGCAGCCTTGCAGTCGAGGGATTTGCCCGGGGCATAGACGGCGCCGAGCAACTCGCCATTTTGTGCCACTTTGAGCACCGGGAAGGCGGTCAGCTTGCCGTTGACGCTGGCGATGTCGACCCGCTCGCTCTTCTGACGCTGGGCATTGGCCAGTGCCTGCCAGCCGTCGTTGCCGTTGGCGCTGTAGGCGTTCATCACCACGCGATAGCGCTGGCTATCTGCCAGATCCTGCCACTCGCCGCTCGCCGTCTTGTGCTGCAACTGGGTCAGAGTGCCCGCTTTGCCAGCGCTGGTCTCCTGGAAGGTGTAGCGCAGGTGGCCACCATAGGGGAACTTGCCGGCATGGGCGCTGGCGGGCAAGGTGGCGGTGATGGTCTCGGTCAGCAGGGCACGCACCTCGGTGCCGGTCAGGGTCAGCACCGCGAGCTGGTTCTTGAACGGCAGCAGGGTGAGGGCGCTGTCCCCCTCGCGCCACTCGCCGGCCGGCAGCTCGGCGCGTACGCCACCCACCGCTACCAGAGAAAAATCGACCGGACCGCCGGTCAGGGCCTGAACAGCTGGGGTATTGGCCCAGTAGAACTCCCCTTCGGCAACCAGCGGTGCCACGTCGGAGCCGTGGTTGTCGCTGCCGTTGTCACCGGGGCGACGGGCATTTTGCAACTGCTCGGGAATGGTGCCGATCACCGGACCATAGGCCTTCTCCAGCGCCGGTTTGTAGTGGCTGTCGATGATGCCGCGCAGGCGGGGATCTTCATCCACGGTCACCAGATTGGGCTGGTTGTCGACAAACTGGCTCGCCTCCTTGCTGCGGTTCTCGTCGAGGGGCTGCTTGCGCGCCGCATCAGCGAAAAAGTCGCGGCTGGCCAGCAGGCTGTTGTGGCCCTGACAGTCGGTCACATGACCCTGACCATCAAAGCTCACCTGCGCCAGACCAATGGCCTGGGCGTAGGAGCCAGCCTGCACCACGCAGGTCTTGCCGATGCCGTCCGGGTTGGTCACCAGCTTGGCGTATTCGCCGGTGTTGCCCCAGCCGATATTGCGAAAATCGCCGAGCAGGCTGTGGGAGTGACCGCCGACGATGGCATCAATGCCGTTTACCTTGGCGGCCAGCGCCAGATCCCGCTCGTTGCCGATGTGGGTGAGCGCCACGATCTGGTAGATCCCCTTGGCTTGCAGCATATCCACCGTGGCCTGGGCAGATTCAACCTCTTTGGCAAAGCGCAGCTTGCCGACGTTGGGCGCAATGTTGCCCATATCTTCCAGCACCAGACCGATGACAGCGACCAGCTGTTTGCCTTGCGGCAGGTTGTTGATGTCGGTGACCGGGCTCTTCTGGTTGCCGTCAAAGGCGTAGACAGTGAAAGGCTTGAGATTGGCAACCTTGCTGAGGGCGGGGTCGGCCTTGGTATCGAGGTTGGCGGCCAGCACCGGGAAGTTGACCCCCTTGATGAAGCGGGCCAGCTTCTGGTTGTCGAGATCGAATTCGTGGTTGCCAAGGGCCATGGCATCGAGGCCGAACTGGTTGAGCAGCTCGGCGTTGGCCATCCCCTCGTTGAGCTTGAAGTAGCCGCTGCCCTGCCAGGCATCGCCGCCGTGCAGCAGCAGCATGGCGTGGTTCTGGGCCAGCGCATCGGCCTGATAGGCCTTGGCCATGGTCAGCAGCCGCGGGTAGCCGCCAAAACGGGTGTAGAGGGTATCTGTCTCTCCCTCCTTTGCAAAGATATGCCCCTTCAGCTCGGCGTTGACCGGGTCAAACTGGGAGTGGGTATCGTTCATGTGAGCCAGCGTCAGCACGAAGGGCTGATTTTCTTTGGCAGGCTGACAGGCGAAGAGGGCGGAGGTCAGGGTCGCAAGCAGGAGGGGGCGCAAGCCATTCATGGGTAAATCCTTAACACCTGCCACAGGCAGGGTCGTACATATAGCCGGGGTCTAGAAAGACGAAAACCGCCTGATGGCGGTTTTCGTTATTGCTGAATCTATCAATGCTCAAACATGGCAGAGATGGACTCTTCGTTGCTGATGCGACGAATGGCTTCGGCCAGAACAGTCGAGAGGGTCAGCTGTTTGACTTTGCCAACTGCCTTCATCTCCGCGGTGAGCGGGATGGAGTCAGTGATGATCAGTTCGTCGATCACGGAGTTCTTGATGTTCTCGACGGCAGAACCGGAGAAGACCGGGTGGGTAGCGTAGGCGAATACACGCTTGGCACCGCGCTCTTTCAGGGCTTCTGCAGCTTTGCACAGAGTGCCGCCGGTATCGATCATGTCGTCAACGATGATGCAGTCGCGGCCGGCAACGTCACCGATCAGGTGCATGACCTGAGAGACGTTCGGGCGGGGACGACGCTTGTCGATGATAGCGATGTCGGTATCGTCCAGCAGCTTGGCGATGGCGCGGGCGCGCACTACGCCGCCGATGTCCGGCGATACGACGACAGGGGACTCGAGGTTCTTGGACTTCATGTCTTCGAGCAGCACCGGGCTACCGAATACGTTGTCTACCGGAACGTCGAAGAAGCCCTGGATTTGCTCGGCATGCAGGTCAACGGTCAGCACGCGATCCACACCCACGCTGGAGAGGAAGTCAGCGACAACCTTGGCGGTGATGGGCACACGGGCGGAGCGGACGCGACGGTCCTGACGGGCATAACCAAAATAGGGGATTACGGCAGTGATACGGCCAGCTGAAGCACGACGCAGTGCATCCACCATGACGATCAATTCCATCAAATTGTCGTTGGTCGGGGCACAGGTGGATTGAATGATGAAGATATCGCCACCACGTACATTCTCGTTGATCTGTACGCTGATCTCGCCGTCGCTAAAGCGACCTACGGCAGCATTGCCGAGTTTGATAAACAGGCGATCTGCGATCTTCTGGGCTAGTTCCGGCGTTGCGTTACCAGCAAACAGCTTCATGTCAGGCACGGTTTGAAACCTCGGGGTTGCATCCAGTATGTGGGGGAGTCTGAAATCAGACCCTTATCGTTTTGGGGCAAACGATTTAGCCAGACAACGAGCAAGGGATTAGCCGCATCGGGATGGCAGAAAGGGGGGTGAGCCCTGCGACGTGGGCGAGCACGACATCGCCCGCGTCACTGCCATCAGATCAAATTGGCTGGGGTACTAGGATTCGAACCTAGGGATGGCGAGATCAAAACCCGCTGCCTTACCGCTTGGCGATACCCCAATCATTTGAATTGTTGCAAAGTGGCGAGGAGTGGTGATATGTTCTCGCCCTTGGCGACAAACCCATCCAGCCCCTTCGGCACTCTGGCCAACACTTCCCGAGCAGTCACTTCGTCTTCAAACTTAGCAAAGACGCAGGCTCCTGTGCCCGTCATTCTTGACGGCGCGTATTCTAGCAACCAGCCGAGCGCATTGGCAACCTCGGGGTGGCGCTTTTTCACGAGTGCTTCGCAATCGTTTTTCCACTCCCCCTCCATCAGGTTGTGCAAAGCCATCTTCGGAGTGGCTCTGGGCAGGTCCGGATCCTGGAACACGACAGCGGTTGCCACATGACAATCCGGCTTGAGCACCAGATACCATGACTCGGGCAATTCGACCGGTTGCAGCCGCTCGCCAACCCCTTCGGCAAAGGCCGCCCGGCCACGGACAAAGACCGGCACATCGGCGCCCAGCTGCACGCCAAGCGCTGCCAGTTCATCTTCGTCAAGACCAGCCTGCCAGAGGTGGTTAAGCGCTACCAGCGTGGTGGCCGCATCGGACGAACCGCCACCGATACCCCCACCCATGGGTAGCACCTTCTCCAGCCGGATATGGGCTCCCTGCGGGTTCGGCAGCTTTGCTTGCAGCAGGCGGGCAGCACGGATGATGAGGTTCTGTTCATCAGGTACGCCCGGAATGGCCGGGCTCAGAGTGAGGGTGTCGCTATCTGGAATCACCTCGAATTCGAGCCAGTCACCGTGGTTGAGGAAGATGAACAGGGTTTGCAGCTCGTGGTAGCCATCCGGACGACGGCCATTGACGTGCAGGAACAGGTTGAGTTTGGCCGGTGCTGGCCAGCGTATGGAAGCCATTAGCGTGCAAGAGTCCATTGGTTGATCTGAAGCTTGAGGCGACTGCCCTGACCGGTCATGGTCAGCTGGTGGGGCAGGCGGTAGCCATCCTGATCCCGGTAGTCGCCATAGACGATCTGCCACTGGCCATCGCGGACGCGGGCCAGACTGCTGTCGGGGTTGAGCTCGAAGTCGGCCTCGCCTGGTAGCCCCTTGATCCACTCCGGCAGACCGGCGACCGGAATGTTCCAGCCGGTGAGCTGATAGATAAGCCCTTCGGCATCCTGGCTCTGGTGACGCTTGCCCTCGCTGTCGATCAGGGTGATTTCGCCCTTGCTGCGGGAGAGCTCGAGAATGCTGGTGCCGATCAGGCTGGTGAGGTTGAGCCGATAATCATCGCCATCCTGCTGCCAGTTGAGGCGGGCGCTGCCCTTTTGCTGGGGGGTGATGATGGCCATCTTGCCGGAAAGCTCCCAATGGGTGAGCTGTTCGAGGCGGGTTCGTTCCTGATCCCAGTTCACCTGGGCCCGCTGGGGCTGGGTGGTGGCACAACCGCCAAGGATCAGCAGGCAGGCGAGGGTAAAAATACGTAGCAGCAAGAGAAGGCTCCAGAGAGAGGAATTTGCCACAGTATACGGGGCGGCCGTATTGCTTTTAAAGACTTACCCTTTCTCGTACAATTGGCAGCCTTTGCACCCAGCGTATGAAATGATCGTCGCCCACTCATGAGTTTGCTTGCCCTCGGAATCAACCACAACACCGCCAGTGTCGCCTTGCGGGAGCGGGTCGCCTTTGGCCCGGACTGCATCGATCGCGCCTTGCGTGAGCTGGTGAACCAACCCGGCATCAACGAGGCGGTGATCGTCTCCACCTGCAACCGGACCGAGCTCTACTGCAATCTGGCCGGTGAACAGCAGGGCGAGGTGCTGCGCTGGCTGCAGCAGTTCCACGGGCTGGATGCGGCCGAACTGGTCAGCGCCATCTACCAGCACCATGACGAAGAGGCGGTGCGCCACCTTATGCGAGTGGCGTGCGGGCTTGACTCGCTGGTGCTGGGAGAGCCGCAGATCCTCGGCCAGATCAAGCAATCCTACGCCCATGCCCAGCAGGCGGAGTCGTTGAAGGGGGCGCTGGAGCGGCTGTTCCAGAAATCCTTCTCGGTGGCCAAACGGGTGCGTACCGATACCGAGATTGGCGCGAGCGCCGTGTCGGTGGCTTTTGCAGCTGTCAGCCTTGGCCGCCGTATCTTTGCCGATCTCTCCCAGACCAAGGTGCTCTTGGTCGGTGCTGGTGAAACCATCGAGCTGGTGGCCCGCCATCTGCGCGAACAGAACGTGACCCAGATGATGGTGGCCAACCGGACTCTGCAACGGGCCCAGACCCTGGCTGCCGAATTTGGCGCCCAGGTGATGACGCTCGAAGAGATCCCCGATTATCTGCATGAGGCGGATATCGTCATCAGCTCGACCGCGAGCCCGCTGCCCATCATCGGCAAGGGGATGGTGGAGCGTGCCCTCAAGGCCCGCCGCTTCAAGCCGATGTTTCTGGTCGATATCGCCGTACCGCGCGACATCGAGGCGGAAGTGGATGAGCTCTCCGACGCCTACCTCTACACGGTGGATGACCTGCAGGGGATCATCGAGCAGAACCTGGAGACCCGCAAACGGGCCGCGGCACAAGCCGAGGTGATCGTGCAGGAGGAGCGCGACGAGTTCATGGGCTGGTATCGCGGCCAGAGCTCGGTCGATCTCATTCGCGACTACCGCCAGCAGTCCCAGCAGGTCGCTGACGAAGAGTTGCAACGCGCCCTGTTGGCACTGGCCCAGGGCGAGAGTGCCGAGCAGGCGCTCAAGGCGATGGCTCATCGCCTCACCAACAAGTTGATCCATGCGCCGACCCAGGCACTGCGCCAGGCGGCCTCCCAGGGCGACGAGAGTGCGCTGTCCCGTCTGCGGCAGGCACTGGGGTTGTCACAAGAGTAATTTTTCGGGGCTACCATGCTGGTGGTCCCGTCCTCCATTTGAGATTGCAAGAGTTATGAATCCGTCACTGATCAGAAAGCTGGAAGGCCTCATCGAGCGCCACGAAGAAGTTCAGGCCATGCTCGGCGAGCCCGACGTGGTCTCGGATCAGGAGCGCTATCGCGCCCTGACCCGTGAATATGCCCAGCTGGAAGATATCGTTCACGCCTTCCAGCGTTTCCGTCAGGCGCAGGATGATCTGGAGACGACCCAGATGATGCTGGAAGAGGATGATGCCGACCTGCGCGAGATGGCGCAGGAGGAGCTGCCGCTGGCCAAGGCCAATCTGGAGGCACTGGAGCAGGAGCTGCAAGTGATGCTGCTGCCCAAGGATCCCAAGGATGACAACAACTGCTATCTGGAGATTCGGGCCGGGGCCGGTGGCGACGAAGCGGCCATCTTTGCCGGTGACCTGTTCCGCATGTATTCACGGTTTGCCGAGCGTCAGGGCTGGCGCGTCTCCATCGTCAGCTGCAACGACGGGGAATATGGCGGTTACAAGGAGGTCATCGCCAAGATTGACGGCGAGCGTGTCTATGGCCGTCTCAAGTTTGAATCCGGTGGTCACCGGGTACAGCGGGTGCCGGAGACCGAATCTCAGGGTCGGGTGCACACCTCCGCCTGTACCGTCGCGGTGCTGCCGGAAGTGCCGGAAGCCGAGCAGATCGAGATCAACCCCTCCGATCTGAAGATCGACACCTTCCGCGCCTCCGGTGCCGGTGGTCAGCACGTCAACAAGACCGACTCGGCCATTCGCATCACCCACCTGCCGACCGGGCTGGTGGTGGAGTGTCAGGACGAGCGCTCCCAGCACAAGAACCGCGCCAAGGCGATGTCGGTACTCTCTGCCCGCCTGCAGGCGGCTGAGGATGAGCGCCATCGCGCCGCCGAGCAGAGCACCCGCCGCAATCTGGTGGGCTCCGGTGATCGTTCCGAGCGCATCCGGACCTACAACTATCCGCAGGGCCGTCTCTCCGAGCACCGTATTAACCTGACCCTGTACCGCCTCTCCGAAATTTTGGAAGGGGATCTGGACTGCGTTATCACCCCGCTGGTGCAGGAGTATCAGGCCGACCAGCTCGCCTCGCTGGCCGAGAGCAATTGATGCAAATGCAGAACTGGCAAGTTCGCATTAAGTGTTGTGCCCATAATATGGAGCAGCACTGATGCAGATCCAGCAGGCTCGTGCCCATATCATGACCGTACTGGCAGAGGGGGAGTCCCCTCGCGCCGATGCCGATGTGCTGCTCTGTCATCTGCTTGACTGCCGGCGCAGCTATCTGATGACCTGGCCCGAACGCGAGCTGGATGCCGCCCAGCAGGCCACCCTGCAGACGTGGCTGGCCCGTCGTCTCAACGGCGAGCCCATCGCTCATCTCGTTGGTGAGCGGGAGTTTTGGTCGCTGCCGCTGAAAGTGAGTCCGGCTACCCTGATCCCGCGCCCCGATACCGAGGTGCTGGTGGAGCAGGCGCTGACGAAGATCCCGCAAGGTCCCTGCGCCGTGCTGGATCTCGGTACCGGCACCGGCGCCATCGCGCTGGCCATCAAGTCCGAGCGACCCGAGCTCGATGTATGGGCGGTGGATCGCATGGCGGACGCTGCCGCACTGGCACGCGAGAACAGCGCGGCGCTGGGGTTGCCTATCGAAGTGCGTGACGGCAGCTGGTTTGCTCCGCTCGATGAGCAGGCTCCCCGCTTTGCGGTGATTGTCTCCAATCCCCCCTATATTGATGGCGCCGATCCCCATCTTGAGCAGGGTGATGTACGCTTTGAACCGCGCTCGGCGCTGGTGGCGGACGAAGCGGGACTGGCGGATATCCGCCACATTGCGACCCATGCCCCGGCCCATCTGCACAGCGAAGGGTGGCTGCTGCTGGAACATGGCTGGGATCAGGGGATGGCGGTGCGCCAACTGTTGCAGGATCTGGGCTATCGCAGCGTAACCACGGTGCGCGATTACGGGGAGAACGAGCGGGTCACTCTGGGCATGTGCCCGACCTGCTGAATCTCTTAACTACCGGTTTGACGGGCAGGGGCGAGGCCTCTGCATCGAGGATTGATATTGAATAGCTATCTTGTGCTCAAACATCTGCATCTCACCCTGATTGGCGGGGCCGTGCTGATGTTTATGCTGCGTTTTTACTGGGTTCAGGCAGGTTCTGGCCGGGCGTTCAGCGCACCCGTGCTGAAAACCAGCGGTCTGCTCAACGGACTGGTGGTGCTCTCCGGCATACTGCTTTGCGTGGTGCTGGGTCTCAACCCGCTCAATAACGGCATTCCCTGGCTCAGCGAGAAGCTGACGGGGATCCTGGTATTGGTCTTTCTGGCGGCGATGGCGCTGCGGCTGGCCAAAAGCAATCTGGTGCGCTGGTGCTCTTTTCTGGGGGCGCTCGGCTGGATCTACTTTATTGCCAAGTTGGCAGTGCTCAAACAGGCGAGTTTGTTCGGTTAAGGCATGAAGAGCATGTTACGTATAGACGAATGGACCGATTTTGAAGCCCATGAGCTGACCGAGCTGGCCCTGGCGGTCAGCGACGAAATCTATGGTTCGGCCGAGCAGGGGATCCGCGAGCTGCAGCTGCTTGACGAGTGGCTGGATGAGCAGATCGAAGAGGGAACCTGCGACGAGGTTCGCCAGCAACTGCTGCGTGGTTTCTATCAGAGCCTCGGGTTTTACGGCGACTGGCAGGATTACTTCTCGGCCGACAATTGCGACATCAATCAGGTGTTGCTGCAGCGCAAGGGGATCCCGGTCAGTCTCGGTATCCTCATCATCCAGCTGGGACGCAAGCTCGGGCTCGATGTGGAGGGGATCTGCTTCCCGGGCCACTTCCTGGTGAGCTTTGCCGGCGGTGAGGGGGAGGTCTATGTTGATCCCTTCACCGGCGATGAGCTGAGCCTGGCCCGTATCGAACTGCTGCTGCGCGGCGCGCTCGGCGATCTGGCGACCCTGACCCCGGATTACCTGCAGCCCTCTGGCCAGTGGGAGATCATCGAGCGGCTACTTAATGTCAGCAAGGGCGCTCTGCTGCGGGAAGACCGCATGTCCGAGGCGCTGCGCTGCAGCGAGTTGTTGCTGCGGATGAAGCCGGGCGATCCGCTGGAGACGCGGGATCGCGGCTTTATCTACGAGCAGCTCGATTGTCCCCGTCAGGCTGCCGACGACTTTGAATACTTTATTGAACAATGCCCGGACGATCCGGTCGCCGATGTGCTGAAAGTACAGCTGGCTGCGCTGGATTTGACCCCCAAGCCCCTCCATTAAGGATGTCTTAGATGGAACAGAAGAATATCAAGATCAACGAGATCAACGTTGCCAATGACAAACCGTTCGTGCTGTTTGGCGGCATGAATGTGCTGGAGTCTCGCGACATGGCGATGGCGGTGTGCGAGAAGTACGTGGAAGTGACCAGCAAGCTGGGCATCCCGTTTGTCTTCAAGGCGAGCTGGGACAAGGCGAACCGCTCCTCCATCCACTCCTATCGTGGCCCGGGTCTGGAAGAGGGGATGAAGATTTTCCAGGAGCTGAAAGCGACTTTCGGCATGCCGGTGATCTCCGATCTGCACGAGCCCCATCAGGCCAAGCCGGTCGCCGAGGTGGTCGATGTCATCCAGCTGCCCGCCTTCCTGGCGCGCCAGACCGATCTGGTAGAGGCGATGGCCCGCACTGGCAACGTCATCAACATCAAGAAGCCGCAGTTCCTGAGCCCCAGCCAGATGAAGAACATCACCGACAAGTTCGAGGAGTGTGGCAACGATCGCCTGATCCTGTGCGAGCGCGGCGTCAACTTCGGTTATGACAACCTGGTGGTAGACATGCTGGGTCTGGGGGTGATGAAGAAGAGCACCGGTGGCTATCCGGTTATCTTCGACGTGACTCACTCCCTGCAGTGCCGCGACCCGCTGGGGGCAGCGTCCGGCGGTCGCCGCGAGCAGGTCACCGAGCTGGCGCGTGCCGGTATGGCGGTTGGTCTGGCCGGTCTCTTTATCGAATCCCACCCGGATCCGAAAATTGCCCGCTGCGATGGCCCGAGCGCGCTGCCGCTCGACAAGCTGGAGGGCTTCCTCAAGCAGATGAAAGCGATCGACGATCTGGTCAAGGGCTTCGAGCCGCTCGATACCTCTGTCTGATTGGCTCCATAACGCTGGTTAAGACTGACAAGGCCCCGCATGCGGGGCCTTGTCATTGGTTCAATCCCCGCTGTTTTCCCCTCATGTCAGACTGCTTCCCCCTCATTGCGTACCACCCATCAATTAATAATCAGTGAATAAATATTTATAAATGGTTACTAATGTTGCGTGATCGGTGTCGCTTAACTCCGTTTTTTAACATGAGATGATAGCGCTACAGTCACCAGAGCACGGCATCAGCCGATCCAGGATTCGTTACGTCTCCTGCGGGTCGCTTTTGCCTGATGCATCGGGGCTGCATACCAATAAAACAGAACAACACACCGACAACGGAAGGGATGAAGCAGCATGAGTAAAAAGATTATGGGCAGCCTCTATTTTCAGGTACTGCTCGCCATAACCCTCGGGGTATGTCTTGGCCACCTCTATCCCCAATTGGGGGCCGACATGAAACCCCTTGGCGATGGTTTCGTCAAACTGATCAAGATGATTATCGCCCCCGTCATCTTCTGTACCGTGGTAACAGGGATTGCCGGTATGGAGAGCATGAAGGCCGTTGGCAAGACTGGTGCCATCGCTCTCGTCTATTTCGAGGTGGTCAGCACCATCGCCCTGATCATCGGGTTGTGCGTGGTGAACCTGCTGCAGCCGGGGGCCGGCATGAACGTTGATCCTGCCGCACTGGATGCCAGCGCCATCGCTGTCTATGCCGAGCAGGCCAAGTCACAGGGGATCATTCCATTCCTGCTCGACATCATTCCGGGTAGCGTGATCGGTGCCTTTGCCAGCGGCAACATCCTGCAGGTGCTGCTCTTTGCCGTGCTGTTTGGCTTCTCCCTGCACCATATCGGCGAGAAGGGGAAAATTATTTTCGGGGTCATCGAGAGCTTCTCCACCGTCATCTTCGGCATCATCAACATGATCATGAAGCTGGCGCCGGTAGGGGCATTCGGTGCCATGGCGTTTACCATCGGCAAATACGGGGTGGGCTCTCTGGTGCAACTGGGCCAGCTTATCGCCTGCTTCTATATCACCTGTCTCTTCTTCATCTTTATCGTGCTGGGCAGCATCGCCAAAGCCTCCGGTTTCAGCATCCTGCGTTTCATCTCTTACATCCGCGAGGAGCTGCTGATCGTGCTGGGTACTTCCTCCTCCGAGTCAGCTCTGCCGCGCATGCTGGACAAGATGGAGAAGCTGGGTTGCCAGAAATCGGTAGTAGGGCTGGTTATTCCGACCGGTTACTCCTTCAACCTGGATGGCACCTCCATCTATCTGACCATGGCTGCCATCTTCATCGCTCAGGCGACCAACACCCCGCTCGATCTGTTCCATCAGATCACGCTGCTGGTGGTGCTGCTTATCTCCTCGAAAGGGGCGGCCGGGGTCACCGGGAGCGGCTTCATTGTGCTGGCAGCGACCATCTCCGCAGTTGGCCACCTGCCGCTGGCCGGTCTGGCGCTGATCCTGGGGATAGACCGTTTCATGTCGGAAGCGCGGGCGCTGACCAACCTGATTGGCAACGGGGTTGCGACCGTGGTGGTGGCAAAATATTGCAAGCAGCTGGATGTGAAGAAAATGGAGGGCGTGCTGGGCCGCAAGGGCGGGGTTCTGGAAACCGAAAAGGTGTAACGGAGCTTGTCAGGCTGAACGCAACGCAATAAAAAAACGGCCCTCGGGCCGTTTTTTAGTGACATCCATGGATGCCATCACTTCATGACAGAGCGTGAATTACAGGCTCTGGGTGAAGGTACGGGTAACAACGTCACGCTGCTGTTCCGGGGTCAGGGCGTTGAAGCGCACTGCGTAGCCGGAAACGCGGATGGTCAGCTGCGGGTACTTCTCCGGGTTGGCGATGGCATCTTCCAGAGTTTCACGACGCAGCACGTTGACGTTCAGGTGCTGGCCACCTTCAACGGCAGGTTCAGCTTGAACAGGCAGCTCGCGGTATTCGAACTGACCCAGATCAGCAAGTTGAACTTCCTGATCGGCAGCAAAGGCATCGCCTTTGACACAGATGCAGCGAGCCTGTTGCTTCTCTTCGTCCAGCAGCCAGAAAGAGTTCAGCAGAGCGGTGTTGGCGGCCTGGGTGATTTGAATGCCTTTGATCATGGTATGACTCCTCAATGGGAACGCGAATCCAACTGTAAGGAAATTACCCTGATGTATTTAAGCTACCGAGGATATCGACGACTTAAAGGGCCCTTGCCTTACACCTTTACTTTGTTGGGGTCATATATACCACGGTGGCAATATTACCAAAATTGATCCAGATCAATAAAAATCGACAAATCGCCATTTCAATGGGATTAAATTCTTGAGTTGAATCAAAAATAGGTCATTTTTCTGATTTTGTAAGATATCCAAATTATGCATCTTTTATCTTTTAAATCTAGTAATTTAACTACACCTTATGGTGTTTGTGGTGCGTATCAGGGAAGGGTGACTCCAGAGAACTACACTTGATGGAAAATAAAGAGGAGTGTCACGGGTGAAGAGTGGGTGGCAAAAATGGCGCTGGCTGATAGTGGCCTGCTGCCTGGTTGTGGCTGGAATGGTGCGGGCCGAAACAGTCCGGATTGCCGTGGGCGAGTGGCCGCCCTATATCAGCGAGTCTCTGCCCGAGCAGGGGTTCCTCTGTCAGGTGGTGCGCGAAGCCTTTGCCGCCGAGGGGCTTGACGTCAGCTTTCACTTTTACCCCTGGGCTGAAGCCTACAAGCTCACTCTTGCCGGGGATTATGTTGTGACCATGCCCTGGTTTCGTTCTCGCGAACGTGAACAGAGCTTCTATCTCTCCGCATCGCTCGGCCAATTCACGACCCGTCTTTTTACCTTGTCCGGTTCGCCGGTCGTCAATCTCGGGGAGATCAAGCACGAGCCGGTGGGGGTGACCCGCGGCTATTTTTACGGAGATGGTTTTGCCGCCCATCAATCCGAACTGGCTCTTGAGTGGTCTGATTCTGATCAGGAGAGCCTTGAGAAGCTCGTCGCCGGGCGTATTCGCTATCTGGTAATGGATGAGCAGGTGGCCAAGGCCCTCTTCCAGCAGATGCAATCCCGCCATCCCGGGGCGCTGGCGTTGACCAGCGCGCCCGATCCTATCTGGTCTCAACCCGGTTATCTGCTGATGCGCAAGGCGGATCCCGATGCGCGTCGTCTGATGCTGCTGTTCAATGCGGGTCTGCACAAACTGGAGCGCTCCGGGCGGCTCGCCAGGCTCTGGAAAGTGTGAGTCACGGTTGCGTCTTGCGGGCTGCCCCCCTATCCTGACTCCTTCGCCGTATCAAGTGAGGAGTTCGGGGTGCTGACCTGGAGTGATGTGATTGGCTCTGAAAAAGAGCAGGACTATTTCAAGAGTACGCTGGCGACTGTCAGGGCAGAGCGGGAAGCGGGCAAGGTAATCTATCCCCCTGCAGCCCATGTGTTCAATGCCTTCAAACTGACCGAGCTGGATCAGATCAAGGTCGTCATCCTGGGGCAGGATCCCTACCACGGCCCCAACCAGGCGCATGGTCTCTGCTTCTCCGTTCTGCCCGGCGTGCGCACGCCCCCCTCTCTGGTCAACATCTATAAAGAGATGCAGCGAGACCTGCCAGGTTTCGTCACACCCAACCACGGTTTCCTCGAATCCTGGGCCAAGCAGGGGGTATTGTTGCTCAATACCGTGCTGACGGTGCAGGCCGGTCAGGCTCACTCTCATGCCCATCTGGGTTGGGAGATCTTTACCGACAGGGTTATCGAGCAGATCAATGCCAGCTGCAACGGGGTGGTGTTCCTGTTGTGGGGCTCCCATGCCCAGAAGAAGGGGCGTTTTATCGACCGGCAGCGCCATCATGTGCTGACGGCCCCCCATCCCAGCCCCCTCTCCGCCCATCGCGGTTTCATCGGTTGCGGCCATTTTTCGCAAACCAACCAGCTGCTGGAGCAGCAGGGCAAGAGTCCCATTGAGTGGCAATCTGTCTGCCGCCCACTTGATTGAGTGCAAAGTTCGGGCGACAAATGACCGTATACTCAGGAAAATAACATCTTATTTCAGCGCCAAGGAGTGCCCATGTTATCGAGTCTGCACAAGGATCACCTCAACATCGCCCGACTGCTGGAGCTGCTCAAGCAGAAGCTGGCAGCCATTCACGCTGAGCAGCCCATCAGCTATTTTCTGGTGCGCGACGTCATCGACTATCTGCGGGAGGTTTCTGACAAGTACCACCATCCCAAGGAAGATCTTATCTATGACTACTACCTGAAATACCGGGTGGTAGAGGGGGAGGTTGCCAACCGGTTGCAGGAGGAGCACGTCAAGCTGCTGGAGGCAGGTGGCGAGCTCAAGGAGATGGTCGAGATGATCCTTATGGATGCGGTGATCCCGCTCGACCAGTTCACCGCCAAGCTGGAGCATTTTGTTGAGCTGCAGGAGGCGCACATGAATTACGAGGAGGGAATCATCTTCCCCCATCTGCGCGACTCTCTGACCGAGGATGACTGGCGTCATCTGGAGCAAAACTGGCAAAACCGTGCCATCGGTGACCCCCTGTTCGGGGCCGAAGTGAGCCAGAACTTCCAGGCACTGGCCAAACGCCTCTCTCTGCCGCTTACCACTCACTGACCCAGCAATGCCGCCTGTCAGCCAAGCATAAGAAAGGCCTCCCTATGGAGGCCTTTTGCGTATGCGCAGCTTTACTCCTGCGGCTTGAGAAAGTTGCGATAGAGCATATAGAGGTGGGCCGAACTCCAGCTGAAGTTGCTGGCTCCCTGCATAGCACCGCTCTCCGGGTTGTAGTTCTCGCGGATGGGGCCGCTGCCAGCCAGCCCTTCGGCGTTGGCAAACAGCTTGTTGACCAGCATCTGGGCATCGCTGCGATAACCGTAGTTCTCCAGCCCCTTCACCCCGAAGTAGAACTGATCCAGCCATACCCGGCCGCGCCAGTAGATGTTGGGATCATAAGCCGGGTTGGTCAGCGCCGCCGTGCCGAGCGGTACCTTGGTGTTGAATTCCTGAGAATTAAGCATCACTTCGCGCACTCGTGCTGCTTTTTCTTGGTCGGCGACTTCGGCCCAGAGCGGGCTCCACCCCTCGGGGCCGCGGCCGCGGGCGGTCAACAGCTTGCCGACACAGCCGTTGCTGTCGGCTACATCACCAGCAGCGATCTGTCGGTCGTAATAGAACCCGGAGGCGTCATCAAACATACAGGTGTTGATGTAGCTGGCGAGCTTGGTCGCGCCATCGCGGTAGCGGCTCGCATCGCCCGGCTTGCCGAGCAGGTCGGCCATATCTGCCAGAATGCGTTTCTCTTTGGCGAGGAAGGCGTTGAGCTCTACCGACTCCTGATCGATGGAGAAGCCGATAAGATCGCCATTGTCCTGATGGTTTTCAAAGAAGAATACGTTCCAGTCCTTGCGTGCCTTGGCGATATCGCCGCCATAGGTCTTGTCGGCATATCGCTTGAGCTGATCCGGCTCGATAAAGCCGAAGCGGGCGGCGTTGTCCATACCGGACTCCCAACCGGCGCCGTGTTGGGCACCGATATCCATATCGCTGTAGCCGCCAACACTCAACACCTGCTGGTAGAGCGCCATGCCGGTGCAGCCATACCAGTTATCTCCCTCGTTACTGCAACCTGAGAGTGAGATGCCCCCCGGCACGCCGTTGGCATACTGCACCTTGAAGGTGATATTGCCGTACTCGTCGTTATGTTCGACGTGCTTGGTAGCACCATATTCGATGATGCCGTTGCGGTTGTTGTCACGTGCGCGGTACCACCAGTCGTGATAGGCCTGCAGTTTGGGATACATCTCGGCAATGAATGCCTTGTCCTTGGTGGTGCTGTAGATCTCCCAGATGGCCCAGGCTGAGAGGGGCGGTTTGGTGTCGCGCTCGTTCCAGTTGCCGCCATCGCCACCGCGATCCGATTGCTTGTTGTAGAAGACGGCGTCTATCACCATGCCGGCATCCTGCGGACGAACCGGGTCATTGGCCTGGATCTGGTAGTCATACATGGCGCGTACGTTGTTTTTGGCCACTTCCGGGTTGAAGTGAGCCATGGCGTAGGCGTGCTTCCAGCTGTCCCAAGCCCAGACGCCGTCGAACCAGCGAGCGGTATTGGAAGGGGTCACCCCGTCGTGCAGGATGGCGCCAGCCGGGGATCGCCAGTTGCCGTTGAGGGTCTCCATCGCCTTGACCGCTATGCGTCGTTCCGATTCCGGGATCCCCTGATTGGAGAGGCCCCTGGCAAGATAGCCTTCCCAGCGGCGGATGGAGTCGGCGAAGTAGGTCGCCGGGTCGGCCAGCAAGGCCTGACGGCTCTGCTGGTGGCGGTTGGCATCCTCAGTGGAGTGGAGGTAACTCTGCAGGGTATAGATATCCTCACTCCCCTTGGCCGCCAGCTGTATGGTGGCTTCGCTTTGGTAGCCCAGTGCTTTTTCGTCGATGGTGGTGCGGCTTGGCAGGGTACGTTCGATGCGGTAGCGAGCGCTGCCGCTCTGCATGATGTTCCAGGTACTGCGCAGCTTGCCGAACTGGAACTCAACCCCCTGCTTGTTCTGGCTGATGGTGCGGGTCCAGTCAGGATACTGCTCGGCGATCGTCTTCTTGGCGTCCCACTGATTGAGCAGCTCCCCCTGCCAGTTGAGGTTGAGGGTGAGCGGGGAATCGGTGTGGTTTTGCAGGCGAGTGCGGATCAGAGCTGTGCGGGGATCGCCGTAGCGCAGCTCCAGCTCCAGCGTGAAGGGCTCGAACTCGAAGCGTTGCACCAACGCACCTGGAATGGCGTACACCTCTTGCTTGCTGGCGCTGGTGAGCGGGAAAGCCCGACCGCTCGCATCGCTCAGGGTGAGCTTGTCCAGTTCGCTTGCAAAGAAGAGGCTGTACTCCTCCGAGATGACCATGGGGCCGGTGAATCCCCCCCACTCCTTGTCGCTGGCTGGCAGCAGGAAGCCGTGCCAGGCGCCCAGATCGAGCAGCGGGTTGTATTTGAGGTTGGAGTAGCTGTCAAAGTCGCGGAATTGGGTCGGTGTTCCCTGGCGGTCGATCACGTCCTTGTACTGGATGGCCTGCTCCGGTTTGGCGACGGTGCTGCTCTCTGTCTGGTTATCGTTGCAGGCAGTCAGTCCAAACAGGGCGGTGCCGAGGGCTACCGAGAGTAAAGTTTTACGAAACATTTCTCGCTCCAATTCCGTTTATGTAGGTTAAGAGGAAGGTTTTTTACGCTTATTTTTAGTGAAAAGGTTTTCGGTGGCCATTGTATGGCAAGGGAAAAGGGAGCGTTGGCGCGAGATCACATTCTGAAGAGGTGGCAATGTGAGCATGATCACCTAGTTACATCAGGTTACATAATGGACTTATTTAGTAATATTTTACTTTGTGTTACCGAGTCGTACGGCAGGGCAGGTTTGCAGGTATTGGTAAGGGGTCAGGCCGAACTCCTGTTTGAAGCGGGCTGCAAAGCGGCTGAGGGAGTCATAACCGCAGGCGATGGCTACCTCTTGCAGGGAGAGTGATTGCTGCAACAAGGTGAGTGCATGGCTCATCCGTACCTGAGCCAGCAGGTGACGGAAGGTGCGCCCTTCGGCTGTCAGTTTGCGAACCAGCGAGGCGCGGCTCATCGAGAAGTGAGGGGCAACAGTTTCCAGCGTGTGATCGGCACCGGGCTCAACGCCGAGGTAACGGGCCAGCCGCTCGCCGAGGGTCATGGTGCTGGCGGGAAAGAGCAGATGAAGAGCGCCAGCAGCCCTCAACTCCGCATAGAAGGCCCGCAGCAGCTCGGTCTGGGTTGCCTCGCTCAGCCCCCGCTCAGTCATGGTACAGACCATCTCGAAGCAGTAGGCGAGGTTTGCCGTTACCTTTATCGCGGGATTTGCCATCGCCTGAGTGTCGGAGGGCCTATCGGGCAGCCACCCGGCGGGGGGCGGCGTCAGCAGGGTAAGGACATGGGAGCGAAACTTCTCCTGCTCCGGCTGGTTGACGAAGGTGAGCTGGTGACCCGCCGGGATCAGCAGCCAGCTCTCCTTGCCAAACGAGAGACGTCGCTCCTGCCACCAGAGCAGCTTCCTGCCCTGTTTGACCCAGATGATGGTCGGCGCATAGATGAGCACCCGGTGCAGCGGCTGCTGGCGGATCCCGAGATAGTGGTGCTGTTGCAGCAGGGGCGTGCTCATCCGGTTGCTCCTAGGGGGTGACGAAAGTGGCGGTCAGAGTAGCCTTACCAAGGGCCATGCTGTTGAGCATGTAGCCTACCATGGCTGGCGGGGTGTCTGCTTTTACCTCCAGATTCTGGGGCAGGGCCCAGGCGGTGAACTGATAGCGATGCATGCCGTGGCCAGCGGGCGGGCAGGGGCCGCCGTAGCCCTGGCTGCCGAAGTCGGTTTTCAGCTCCAGCCCCTGCTTGAGCTTGCCGGAGACATTGTTGGCGAGCTCGCTCTGGGTGGCCGGCAGGTTCACCACCAGCCAGTGCCACCAGCCGCTGCCGGTGGGGGCATCGGGGTCGTAGGCGGTGATGGCAACGCCTTTGGTGCCGGCCGGCAGATCCTGCCAGCTCAGCTGGGGTGAACGGTTGTCGCCGCTGCAGCCAAAGCCGTTGAAGCTGAAGGCTTTGTCCATCAGCTGGCCTTCGTGGATATCGCTGCTCTTCAGGGTCATGGCAAAGGCTGGCATGGCCGTCAGGCAGAGTAGTGGCAACAGGGCACTGTGTTTGAGCAATTTCATCGGGTGACTCCTCGTGTGGTAACGGGTTCACTTTAGCGAGGGTGGCGCAGGATGTTGTTGCAGAAAGACTCAATGTGCTGTCGATTAGTGAGTTAATTGAGCATTTTAGTTTTTTTTATGGCGAGAGGGTAAATCGCAGCCATAAAAAACCGGCATCATGGATGCCGGTTGTTCACTGTGCTGACAGTTGATCGCGCGGATTAACGCAGGATCATCTCGTCACGGCCCGGGCCGACGGAGACCATCGGAACCGGTACGCCCAGCAGCTCTTCGATACGCAGTACGTACTGCTGGGCTGCTTTGGGCAGCTCTTCGAAGGTGCGGCAGCCGGTGATGTCTTCGCTCCAGCTTTCCATCTGCTCGTAAACCGGCTTCAGGGCAGCGGTTTGCGGCCAAATCGGGTTCTCGGTGTGAGCACCTTCGTAGGCCACGCAGATCTTCAGATCCGGCAGACCGGTCAGGCAGTCCAGCTTGGTCAGGGCGACTTCGGTCGCAGCCTGCAGCTCGACACCGTTCTTGGTGGCAACGGCATCGAAGTAGCCGACGTCACGGGGACGACCGGTGGTGGCGCCGAATTCGTTGGCGATCTTGCGGAACTCGTCCTGGTTCTCCATGGCAGTCAGCAGGGTGCCGGTACCGACGGAGGTGCTGAATGCCTTGGCAACAGCGATGACGCGCTCGGGACGCAGGCCCGGCAGACCGCCACCGATGCCGGCGTAGGCACCAGATACGTGGGAGGAGGTTACCCAGGGGTACTCGCCGTAGATCAGGTCACGGCCGGCGCCCAGCTGGGCTTCGAACAGCAGGGTCTTGCCTTCGGCCTGCAGCTCTTTGAGCGGCATGCTGACGTTGCAGACAGAGTCGATCCAGGGAGCGGACACTTCCAGCAGCCAGTCAGCCATCTCCTGGGCGGTCTGGTTGAATTCGAAGGTCGGATAGAGCGCTTTAAGTTGCGGCAGTTTCCAGTCGAGGAAGAATTGAATGCGCTCGACCAGTACTTCCGGCTGTTTCAGCCAGCCAACCAGGATCGCTTTCTTCATGACGCGATCGCCGTAGGCCGGTGCGATGCCCTGACGGGTGGAACCGTAGGCTCCGTCACCCAGACGCTGCTCTTCCAGGGTATCTTCCATGGCGTGCAGCGGCAGGCAGAGGGTAGCGCGGTCAGAGATGGCCAGCTTGGGAACGACACCGGAGGCTTTCACTTCGTCGAGTTCGACGGTGAGCTTCTCGGGGCTGATCACCATGCCCGGGCCCAGCACGACCAGGCAGTTCGGGTTGAAGACACCGCTCGGAACCTGGTGCAGCTTGAAGGTGCCAAGGTCGTTGACGACGGTATGGCCGGCGTTGTTGCCGCCCTGGAAGCGAATGCTGGCGCCAGCTTGGCCTGCCAGATAATCCACGATGCGGCCTTTGCCTTCATCACCCCAGTTGGCACCTACGACTACGATAGACGACATGACTCTTTCTCCTAAGACGTTAGGCGTTCATCCTAGGAGCCTGCTGCGGATTAGAAAAATTAATTATCTTTATAGTTCCGATAATAAAACCATATAATGATGGCCAATTTATCGGCATGTGGCCGCAAGATCGCCGCGCAAAGCCCAATGAACAGTGAGTTGAGGGAGTCTTATGCTGGACATCCACTGGCTGCAAACCTTCGTCACCCTGGCCCGGTTGCAGCACTTTGGCCAGACCGCCACCGAACTGCACATGACCCAGCCCAACGTGAGTCTGCATATCAAGCGGCTAGAGCAGGCGACCCGGGTGAGGCTTATCGAGCGCAGCCCTTTTCGTCTGACTCAGGCGGGAGAACGGTTGCTGCAAAGCGCCGAACGGGCCATCGCCGAACTCCAGCTTTGCCAATCCGATCTCAATGCCCTCAACCAGCTGAGTCAGGGGACGCTGGCCATCGCGGCCAGCGACATCATCTCGCGCCTGTTGCTCATTCAGCCGTTTCAGCGCTTCAAACGGGAGTTTCCCGGCATCGACCTCACCCTCTTCAACACCACCTCGGATCAGGCGGCGGAGCTGGTCAAAAGCGGTAAGGCGGATCTGGGCTTTGTGATGGCGCAAAAGCGCAGTGAACCGCTCTTCTACACCGAACTGCAGCAGGTGACCTGGTGCGCGCTGGGCCACGGTCTCGCCCGTTGGCAGGCGCGGGCCAGAGCGGGGGAGAGCGATCCCCTCGACGAGCCGACCCTGATCCTGCTTGGTCATGACACCCGCACCCGGGCCCTGATCGATCCCTCGTTACCGCTGCTGGCGCTGCCCCCTTGCCGCATCATGGAGGTGGGGAGCGTGGATGCCCAGCTGGACTGGGCCGAAGCCGGGTTTGGCGTCGCCATCGTGCCGGACTTCTCCTTGCATCCTCGCCTCAACCTGACCGCGCCGGTTGCCAGCCTGACCGATTTCCCGGGCACCAGCCTGGGTTATGTGGTGCGCCAGAATCAGGTGCTGTCGCGCGCTATCAAGCAACTGCTTGTCTGGGTGGAGGAGGAGATCCACAAACCCAACCCTTATCTGGCAGGGGCAGATAAACAACCCGAGCTGAGATAGGGAAGAAACCGAGATAAGCAAAAAGAGCAGCCAAGGCTGCTCTTTTTGTTTGATATACCCGCCCGGCGTCGCTTTATTGCGTCGCGGCAGCGCCGCTGGTGGCAACGGTACTGCTGCTGGCCGCTCCAGGCTCGGTTGCTGGCATGGTCTCTGCTGCTGCACTGGCAGCAGATTGAGTTGCTGCACTGGCTTGAATGGCTGTTGCCGCCACTTCCCCGCTTGTCGGTACCGCGTCAGAGGGGGCTACCGCAGGTGCCGCTGCGGAAGTAGCAGGTTCGAGCTGGGTCGGTTGTGGCTCGGAGGCTGGCTGCGTCGCGACCGCCGCGCTGCTGGCTGTGGGCTGGGCGCTGGAGACAGCACCGGAAGCCACGTCAGAGGCGACCCCGGTCGAGATGGCCGCACTGCTGGCAGCAGAGGGCGCAGCCCCTTCTGTCAGCTGCTCGGGGGCGAGCGGCAGCGGTTCGGGCACTTCATCCGACATACCCTGGTGCAGCGGCAGCTCGGTCTGCGCCTGCAGCTGTTCCTGTGTCACGGTACTCAGGGCCGGGTGGAGGCGGCTGAACTGCCTGACCCGCGCCAGCAGAGTGTCGCGCACGGTGCGAACGATGGGATCCGGCAGGCTGGCCAGCGCCACCAGCTCGGCGCTCATCCCGATATTGTTGATGGCAGTGAGCTGTCCCGGATAGAGGTTGGCGGCGATCTGGCTGCGCTGGTAGTAGGGATGCTGCTTGAGCAGTTTGTCGATCTGCTCCCCTTCGATAGGGATGAGGCGAACCTGGCAGCGGCTAATCAGATCGCCGATCGCCTGGCTCGGGTGGCCCACCACCACGAAGGCGGCGTCCAGTGTGCCGTCACAGAGTCCCTCCAGCGGGGTTTGCGGTGATTTGAGCTTGTAGGCGGCAAACTGCTTGGGATGCCACCCCATGGCGCCCATCAGGGCCTGACTGGTCACCATGTCGCCGGCCCCGGCATTGCCCGGGTAGACCCGCTTGCCCTCGATATCGGCCAGAGTGGTGATATTGCTGTTGGCACTGGCCAGCAGGGTCAGCGACTCCTGATAGAGGCGAAACAGGCTGCGCAGCTTGTGATTGGCTCCCTGTCCGCTGAAGGGACCTGTGCCATGGAGTGCGTGGTGGAGCACGTCTGATTGCACCAGTGCCAGCTGCACCTCGCCCTTGTTCAGCGCCTTGAGATTGGCCAGAGAGCCGCGGGTGCTCTGCACCGTACAACTGTCGCCATGCAGGGCGTGATCGACATTGAGCACCCGGCAGATGGCGCCTCCCGTGGGGTAGTAGACGCCATTGAGGGGGCCCGTGCCGATGGTCAGCGCCTGACTGCCGAAGGGGAGCAGGATGCCGAGTGAGAGCAGGAGGTGACGCAAAATCCGTGGGTACATAGTTAACCGCTGGCTGGTGGTGCAGGAAAAGGGGACGGGCACTGCCCGTCCTGTCAGTTGTTACTGTTTGCCGTGGCTCAGGATAGCCCGTTCCATCCGCGCCAGAGCCTCGACCAGACGCGCTTTGGTGCAGCCGAAGTTGAGGCGCACAAACTGGCCATTGCCAAACTGGGCTCCCGGCGAGAGACCGACCCCTGCCTGTTCAAAGAAGGCGACGGGATCGTCCAGCCCGAGCGCGCTTACATCGATCCAGGCCAGATAAGTCGCCTGATGGCTGGCCAGCTCGACACCGGGCCAGCGGGCGATGGCCTGCTGGATCAGGGCCAGATTGGCCGCCAGATAGTCGAGTTGCTCGCAGAGCCACTGTTCGCCGCCCTCATAGGCCGCTTCAGCCGCCACAAAGCCGAGCAGGTTGACGTCGGCGCTGATGCCGCGCATCGCCTGTTGCAAACGGAAGCGCAGACGGGCATTGGGCACCACGGCAAAGGAGCAGCAGAGGCCGGCGATGTTGAAGGTTTTGCTCGGAGCCATCATCACGGCGCAGCGCTCGGCAGCCTCCGGGCTGATGGCGCCGTAGGGGATGTGGCGGGCCGACTTGTCCAGCAGCAGGTCGCAGTGGATCTCGTCTGAGCAGATCACCAGATTGTGGCGTTCGGCGATGGCGTCGATGGCCAGCAGCTCCTCGCGGGTGAAGACGGTACCGCCCGGGTTGTGGGGGTTGCAGAGCAGCAGCAGGTCGGCCGAGGGGGCCTGGCGCTCCAGTTCTGCCAGATCCAGCACCCAGCGACCAGCCTCTTCCACCATGGGGACGGTGAGCAGGGGACGGTCGTTGAAGCCCGGCGCCTGCAGGAAGGGGTAGTAGACCGGCTTGGGGGTGATGATGCCGCGGCCATGCTGGCTCCATGCCTTGCAGGCAAGGTTGAGCCCCGGTACCACGCCGGGCAGAAAGACCAGCCACTCCGGCTGGATGGCCCAACCATAGCGGGTGGCCAGCCGTTCGATGATGAGTTCGATCAGGCGGGGGGAGGGGCGAGAGTAGCCGAAAATGCCGTGAGCAACCCGTTGGGTGAGCGCCTCGATCACGGATGGCGGAGAGACAAAGTCGGTGTCGGCGACCCACATGGGCAACACATCCTGACCCTTGTACTTGTCCCACTTCAGACTCATGGTGCCACTGCGGTCAACTTCCCGATCAAAATTAAACATGCGAACTCCTTGTGCTGGCCAGATGGGCTTTCACTCTACGGGGTCGCGGCCCGCCCCGCAAGCGACAACCCCGGGGTGAGCAGCCTTGAGCCGGCTCTTGATAATGACATAAGATAAGTGCGGTTTTTTCATGCGGTTGCTGCTCTGACCTTCCGTATTTTTTGCTTCGCGACGAATGGTAATCCTATGGCCTTGCTGACGGCGGTAACAAGACGCCCCGATCCCGTATCCCTCTCCTTTCTTGCTGTCACCTTCATGACCGGTGTGGCGGTAGCGCTTCAGGTGCCAACCTTGAGCCTCTTTCTTGCTCAAGAGGTTCAGGTGCGCCCCTTTCTGGTGGGCTTCTTTTACACCATCAATGCCGTGGTCGGCATCCTGATCAGCCAGTGGCTGGGCCATCGTTCCGACAATCGGGGGGATCGCAAGCGCCTCATCCTGCGCTGCTGTTTTGCCGGCATCGCCCTCTCCCTGCTGTTTGCCTGGAACCGCAACTACTGGCTGCTGGTGAGTCTGGGGGTATTGCTGGCCAGTCTGGCGGCCACGGCCAGCCCCCAGCTGTTTGCGCTGGCGCGGGAGTACTCCGATAGCCGCAACAAGCGGGCTGACATGTTCAGCTCGGTGATGCGTGCCCAGTTCTCGCTGGCCTGGGTCATCGGCCCACCCATCGCCTTTGCGCTGGCCATCGGCTACGGTTTCGAGGTGATGTATCTCGCCTCCGCAGTTGCCTATCTGCTCTGTACCCTGGTGGTCTGGCGCTGGCTCCCCTCTCTGCCGCTGCCCAAGATGGCCGAGGAGAGCGAGCGGGTCAGCAGCTGGCGGGATCCTTCGGTGCGGGCGCTGTTTATCGCGTCCACCCTGATGTGGACCTGCAATAGCATGTACCTCATCAATATGCCGCTCTACATCACCCGCGAGCTGGGAATGGACGAGAAGCTGGCGGGGGTGCTGATGGGGACGGCTGCGGCCCTCGAGATCCCCTTCATGCTGCTGGCGGGCTACTACACGGCGCGGTTTGGCAAGCGGCCCATGATGCTGCTGGCGGTGCTGGCCGGCGTCATCTTCTATGGCGGGCTGGTGAGCTTCACCAGCCACTATGCGCTCATCGCGCTGCAGCTCTTCAACGCCATCTTCATCGGTATCGTTGCGGGGATCGGCATGTCCTATTTTCAGGATCTGATGCCGGGTCGGGCAGGGGTTGCCACCACGCTCTTCTCGAACAGCATCCGCACCGGCTCCATCATGGCGGGGGCCATTGCCGGCATAGTGGCGGAGGTGTGGAGCTTTCACGGTGTCTTCATGGTGGCACTGGTGCTGGCCATGGTGGCGCTGGCCGCCTGCTGGCGAGTGCCCAATGTCTAGGAGAAAAGGGTAGCGGCTTATTTACCCTGTGCGGAGAGGCTCTGCTCGCCCTGATACTCGTTGCGCAGGCAGCGCAGCAGCAGCTCGGTGGCGGGGCCAAGTGATTCGGGGGAGAGGGTAAGCAGATAGGTGTAGAGGTGGCGTTCGTTGCCGCTCTCCAGATCGAGCTGCACCAGCGCTCCGGAGGCCAGTTCCGCTTCTACCAGATGACGTGGTAACCAAGCGTAGCCAAGCCCCTGCAGGATCATGCTGATCACCTCGTGGTAGTGCGTCGCCTTCCAGCCGGTATCATCCGCGTCGTTCCAGTCCACCGAGCGGTGAATGGGGGGATGAAGGCTGATCTGGTTGTGGCTGGTGAGGTCATCGAGGCTGATGGGCCCCTCCAGCTGGGCCAGCGGGTGGCTGGCGGCGCAGAGCGGGCGCAGGCACACCTCGTCCAGCACCAGCCCGGTGCGATCACCCGGCAGATGTTCCGAGAGCATCAGATCCCCCGGCTGCAACGCGTTGAAATGGCAGTGAATACGCTCGTGCAGATTGACCCGGCAGCCACGGCTGCGGGGGTAGAAGTGAGCTAGCGCGCGATAGAGGCGCTCCCTCGGCTGTAGCGCCGAGACATAGAGGTTGATCTGCGGCTCCCACTGCCGCTCCAGGTTATTGGCCAGATTCTCCAGCTCCTCCACTTGCTGGCTCAACTGGCGCGCCCGCTTGAGGAAGATCTCTCCTGCCGGGGTCAGCACCGCCTTGCGGCCGCGCACCTCCAGCAGTGGCACCCCCAGACTCTGCTGCAACTTCGCAACCGCATGGTTGAGGGAGGACTGGCTCTTGTTCAGCGCCTCGGCCGCCTGGGCGTAGCCGCCACAGTCGACCACTGCCTGAAAGATCCGCCATTGCTCAAACGTGCTTTTGGGACGAAACATAGTTCAACCTGATTGGAGAGGGTGGAGTCAGGGAGATGCAGGGAGCCGAGGCTCCCTATTCAATTTAACCCCTGTCTCGCAATAACCCGGTTATTTTGTTGATTTATTTGGGCTGCGCCGCTTTCCTGGCTTATTTGGGCTGTGCCACAAAGGTCTGGCCGGTTTTGCCCCGGCTTTCGCTTCCCATCAGATAGAGGTAGAGCGGCATCAGGTCGGCCGGAGTCTTGAGGTTCATCGGATCTTCCGCCGGGAAGGCGCTGGCTCGCATCTTGGTCCGGGTGCCACCCGGGTTGAGGGTATTGACCCGCACGCCGGTGTTTTCCAGCTCGTCGGCCAGCACTTCCATCATCCCCTCGATGGCAAATTTGGAGATGGCGTAGGTGCCCCAGTAAGCCCGTCCTTTGCGGCCCACACTGGAGGAGGTGTAGACGATGGAGGCATCGCCGTGTTCTTTGGCGCTCTGGCGAACCAGCGGCAGCAGCGCCTGGGTCAGCAGAAATTCCGATTTGACGTTGACCTGCATCACCTCGTCCCACTCCTTCTCCTGAATGTGCTCGAAGGGGGAGAGGGTGCCGAGCAGTCCGGCATTGAACAGAATGCCGTCGAGGCGACCAAACTGGCGGGTGAAGGTAGTGGCCAGTCCACGATAATCGGCGGCGGTTGCGGTTTTCAGATCGAGCGGGACGATGGCGGGCAGCGGGTAACCGGCAGCCTCAATCTGGTCATAGACGGCTTCAAGTTTGGCGCTGGTGCGGCCGAGCAGGATCACGGTGGCGCCGTGGGCGGCATAGGTGATGGCGGCTTCGCGGCCGATCCCGTCTCCGGCACCGGTGACCAGAATGACCTTCTCCCTGAGCAGATCGCGGGGGGCCTGATAATCGAGCATGGCAACTCCTGTTAACAAATTCCGGCCATAAGTGCATGGCAATCGAGGGCAAGTGTACTGATCCGCGCCTCGGTTTGACCAGCTCATCGCCGAAAAAATGTGAAGAAAATAGAGGGGTTGTGAGTATCAGGTTGGATTTTTAACGGCTTGATGCAGAGTTTTTGCGCGCGTCCGGCAAACTCCCTAGAATGTGACAAAACCGATCCTCTCTGGAGTCCACCGTGACATTTTTGACCGAATATGGCCTGTTTCTGGCCAAAACCGTGACCTTTCTGCTGGCCATCGGCGCCATCGTCCTGATGGTGGTCAGCAGTCGTCAACCCAAGGCGCGCAAGGGCGAGCTGGTGGTGACCGATCTTTCTAACGAACTGGAGCAGGGGCAGTTTGCACTCAAGAGCGCACTGGCCAGCAAGGCCGAGCGTAAAGTGCTGGAGAAGCAGCAGAAAGAGGAGCAGAAAAAGCGCGCCAAGGCGGGTGACGAACGCAGCCGGCTGTTCGTCATCGATTTCAATGGCAGCATGGATGCCAAAGAGGTTGCATCACTGCGCGAAGAGGTGAGCGCGGTGATCGGTGTAGCGCAGCCGAGCGACGAGGTGCTGCTGCGCCTTGAGTCCGGTGGCGGTGTGGTGCATGGCTACGGTCTTGCCGCTTCCCAATTGCAGCGGCTGCGTGACAAGGGGATCAAGCTCACCGTGGCCATCGACAAGGTGGCAGCGAGCGGCGGCTACATGATGGCCTGCGTGGCGGATCAGATCCTGGCTGCGCCGTTTGCCATCGTGGGTTCCATCGGGGTGATCGCCCAGATGCCGAACTTCAACAAGCTGCTGAAAAAGCACGACATCGAGTTCGAGATGCACACCGCAGGTCAGTACAAGCGCACCATCACCATGTTTGGCGAGAATGACGATCTGGGCCGCGAGAAGTTTCGCGAGGAGCTGGCCGCCATCCACGAGCGCTTCAAGCAGTTTGTTGCCGAGCACCGGCCGCAGCTCGATATCGAGCTGGTCACCACCGGCGAGCACTGGCTGGCGAGTCAGGCCAAGGGATTGGGGCTGGTGGATAGCCTCTGTACCAGTGATGACTACCTGCTGGCGCAGGCCAGCCAGCACAAGGTGGTAGGCATTCGCTACAGCCGGCCCAAGAGCCTGACCCAGAAATTGGGGCAGCAGGGCGCACAGGCGCTGGAAGCCGGGTTTGGCCGCTTGTGGCAGCAGAGCCCCTGGCGCTGAGTCGCGACCCGCAACTGGCGTGACAAGTGATGAGCGAGGCCAGTCGGGGCAACCCGGCTGGCCTCGTTTTTTGACCACGTTGCAGGCCGTGTTGCCGATGGGGCAATGCCGTGGCGAGGATGGTTGTCTCCATTCAACTCCTCTGTTAAAACTGAAGGCTTTCCCCTTTCATTGCAGGCCCTACGGGCCATGGAGCATGCCAATGCCATGGAGCACCTTCAGGCAATTTACCCCGCTGGTCTGGATCGTTATTCTGGGCACCTTCATGGTGCGCACCAGCTACTACATGGTGTGGCCCTTTCTCTCCATCCTGCTCTATCGGGAGTATGACCTCTCGGCAACCCTCATCGGCCTGCTGCTGGGGGGCTCGGCAGCGCTCTCGACGCTGGTGAGTTTCTACGGCGGCTGGCTTTCTGATCGCTTCGGGCGGCACAGCATTCTGCTCGGCGGTTGTCTGGTGGCGATGCTCTGTTTTGGTTTGCTCGGCTTTTCCCACTCCGTACTCTGGCTTGGCGTCGGAGTGATGGGGAGCGGGCTTGCCTCCGGGCTTATCGATGCGCCCGGCAAGGCGCTGATGGCTGACAGTCTGGCGTCGGCCAAGGCGCGGGAGCTGGCTCTGCACCTGCGCTATTTCCTGCTCAACCTTGGCGCCGCACTGGGGCCGCTGCTCGGGGTGACGCTCGGGATTAATGCCCAGCAGGAGACCTTCCTCTTTCTGGCAACGAGCTATCTATTGCTGGGGGCTGCCTTTGGCTGGGGCTTTCGTCGGGCGGGCTCCTCTCACCGTCATGGTGCTGCCGGCCCCGGTTTGCGCGATGCCATCCAGGTGTTGCTGGCGGATCGCGCTTTCCTGCTGCTGGTGATGGCCAATCTGCTGATGGTATTGGTCTACTCCCAGTTTCACTCGCCACTGGTTCAGTACCTGACCCGCGCCGGTATGCCGCAGGTAGCCGAGCTGGTTGCCCTGCTGGTGGCGACCAATGCTCTGACGGTGGTGTTGCTGCAGTTCCCGCTGCTGCGGCTGCTCTCGCGCTGGCCGGTGCGGGTGCGGCTGCATATCGGCATGGCTCTGTTTCTGGCGGCCCAGCTGTTGTTTGCCGCAGGGGATCCGCTGGTGCGTAGCCACTGGTTTGCTGCCGTGCTGTTGCTCAGCATCGGCGAGACCATCCTCTTCCCCCTGCTCAACGTGCTGATCGACCAGATGGCGCCCGGCCATCTCAAGGGGAGCTATTTTGGTGCCAGTGCGCTGGCAGGCTTGGGTAGCGCTGTCGGGGCTCTGCTGGGGGGCTGGATCCTGGAGCAGTGGAGTGGACAGCTGCTATTCCTGCTGATGGCGCTGCTCTGCGTGGCCATCTTCTGGCTCTATGAACGGGGAGCCCGCGTGCGGCACCCTGCGGCAGCCGTGTCGAAGCCCAGCAGCAACTGAGTGTTCAATGACGCTCTTTGGGGGAAACCGTCTTGAGGGCTCGCTTGGCGGCATACATCCGCTCGTCCGCCAGCCGGATCAGGTTTAGCCCCTCGTCGTAGTGTTCGGGGCCGGTCTGCACTATGCCGATACTGAGGGTGATCCCGGCCAGTTGATCCTTTATCGCCTGGGTCAGTCGCTTGAGATAGATATCTCGCGCCTGCGCCTCGTTGCAGTTGGGCAGGATCAGGCAGAACTCATCCCCGCCATAGCGAAAGCAGCTGTCCTCGGTGCGAAAGACTTGGCGGATGCAGGTACCGACGGTGCGCAGGATCTCGTCCCCGCGCTGGTGCCCCTCGTTGTCGTTGATCTGCTTGAAGTTGTCGATATCGAGGTAGGCGATGGCCACCGGTTCGGCTCGTCGCTGGCAGGAGCGCAGCGTCAGCTGCAGCTGATCATTGAGGTGGCGAACGTTGAGCAATCCCGTCAGCGCATCGGTGCGATTGAGCTCCTCCAGCTGATGGGTGCGCTCGCGAACCTTCTGTTCGAGGCTTTTCGCATAGTTCTCCGATTTCTCTCTGGACGACTCGATCTCTGACACCAGGCTGCGGATATAGGTTTCGAAGACCAGCGTGATGTCGAACAGGATCAGCTTGTCCAGCGCCGCCAGCATGGCGATCCGCTCGCTCTCGTTGCCGATTTGGTCAAAGATGTTTTCGATCAGCAGCGCCTTGAGGGTGTTGATGGCGGCCAGATAGAGCTTGGGTTCGACGCCGATCCGCTTGTGCACCAGCCCGATCCGCAGCCGGTTGTTGACGTACTCCAGATCGTAGAGACCGCTGAACAGATCGAGAATGTAGCGCCGCTGGGCGGCTCGCAGCCGGTTGAGGGTATCGGCATCGCCTATCAGCAGGGCAATCTCGGTGATGGCGGTCTGCTGCTGATAAAACTTGTCGACCAGCTCATCGATATGGGGCTCGATCTTGCCGCTGTAACTTGCCAGCAGAGCGACATCCTGTTCGTTCAGCAAAAGCAGCTCTTTGCGATGGGCAATTTCAAATTCGGTGATCCGCATCTGCTCCAGCAGGGTCTGTTCCGTGGGTTTCATCGCCGCTCTCTATCAAGGGGCCGGCAGGACTCCGTGTCGCTGTCGTAGCCTTATTGGAAATAATTTGCAATTGATAGTGTAGACACTTGCGGGATGGAGACTGAAATGGCTCTTGTCGACAGAGCCATTTCATCGGGCTGGATAGTAAGGCGAGCGGTATTAGAAGGTCAGTACCTTGTCGGCGGCGAGGGTCCACTGGGCCAGCATCGGCAGGGTGCCGATCTCGATGCCCTCGATCAGCGGCAGGGCAGTGATACCACGAGCATCGGTGCAGGTTTTGCACAGGCGAATGGTGACCCCTTGTGCCAGCAGGATCTCCAGCATCTGGCGCAAGTTGTATCCTTCGGCCGGCGCCTGACCGGCCAGCGCCGCGCTCACCGCATCGGACATCAGGAACAGCTTGAGGCTGGCACCGCCCTGTTCGTTGAGGGCAATGGCCAGACGCAAGGCATTGAACAGGGATTCGCTGCCATAGGGGGCACCATTGGCAATCACCACAATTTGTTGATTCATAAGAGACTCCCGATTGGAAAGAGCGCCATTGTAGAACCAATAAGGTGGCAATTGCGTGATATGACACAACTTCTGTCGCACCTTTTTCCCGCTTGCTTGACCCTGCTGCCGATCGAGGTTTTTATGGTCAGCTCGCAAACAAGACCGGATGAATCGAGATGTGGAAAGTATTGGGAGCCGGCTTGCTGCTGTTGGCGGGCTCGGCCTGTGCCAGTCAGCCTGTCGGTTGCAAGGCCCGCCTGCAGGCGGTCAACGAGCAGCTGGTGTTTGCCAAAGCACACAACAATGCCGGGCAGATTGCCGGGCTGGAACAGGCCGCGCGCAATATCAAGGCCTACTGTACCGACGAAGGGCTCCTCAAGGAGCAGAAACAGCGGGTAAGCAAGCTGCGGGGGGAGGTCAATGAGCGCCTGCTTGAACTGCAGGAGGCCAGAGTGTCCGGCAAACCGGGCAAGGTTGCCGACAAGCAGAGCAAGCTGGAACAGGCTCAGACCGACTTGCTGGAGGCTCAGCGGGAGCTGGGTGAGCTGAACCGGTTGGTCAACAAAAAGTAGTGCCCATTCGATGAGCGGGGATCAAAAAGGCCGGGATAACCCGGCCTTTTGCATTTATTGCCTGTGCATCCGCACAAACTTCTCCATCAGCTGATCTTCGGTCTCCACATGGGCGGGATCCCAGATGATGCAGTCGATGGGGCAGACACTGATACAGGTCGGCTTCTCGTAGTGACCGACGCACTCGGTGCAGCGACCGGGATCGATCTCGTAGATCTCCTCCCCTAAGCTGATTGCCTGGTTCGGGCACTCGGGATCGCACATGTCACAGTTGATGCACTTGTCGGTGATGAGCAGCGCCATCTCAAGCCGCCGTATGGGGGTTACGCGTGTCTTCGCGATCCCCGAGGTTGCGCAGCAGGATACCGAAGTTCACATCCAGATCTTTGGGAACCGGCACATAGACCACGTGACCATTGCCCGGCGCGGTGTCGATGAGCTCGCCCTTGCGGTTCTCCATCTGCTCCAGATTGAAGCGGACGTTGCCCTGCGGGGTCATCAGCTCCAGGCTGTTGCCAACCAGGAACTTGTTCTTCACTTCCACTTCCACCATGTCGCCACGGCGACCGGTGATCTCGCCAACAAACTGCTGGGTGTCGGAGACGGAGTAGCCGTAGTCGTAGTTCTGGTATTCGCTGTGGTTGTGACGGCGCAGGAAGCCCTCGGTATAGCCGCGGTGAGCCAGATTCTCGAGGGTGCCCATCAGACTGCGATCGAACGGACGACCCGCCACCGCATCGTCGATGGCCTTGCGATAGACCTGAGCGGTGCGGGCGCAGTAGTAGAAGGACTTGGTGCGGCCTTCGATTTTCAGCGAGTGAACGCCCATCCTGGTCAGACGCTCAACGTGCTCGATGGCACGCAGATCCTTGGAGTTCATGATGTAGGTGCCGTGCTCGTCCTCAAACGCGCTCATGTACTCGCCCGGACGGTTGGACTCCTCCAGTAGCACCAGTGCATCGCTCGGCTTGCCGAGGCCCAAAGTCGGGTCAACTTTCTGCACGGCGATAGGCTCCTGACGATGGACGATCTGGCCCACTTCGTCTTCCTTGCCCTCGTGTACCTTGTACTCCCAGCGGCAGGAGTTGGTGCAGGTGCCCTGGTTGGGGTCGCGCTTGTTGATGTAGCCGGAGAGCAAGCAACGGCCGGAGTAGGCCATGCACAGCGCCCCGTGAACGAACACTTCCAGCTCCATCTCCGGCACTTGCATGCGGATCTCTTCGATCTCGTCCAGCGACAGCTCGCGGGAGAGGATGACCCGGGTCAGGCCCATCTGATGCCAGAACTTCACCGTGGCCCAGTTGACCGCGTTGGCCTGCACCGACAGGTGAATGGGCATATCAGGGAAAGCTTCGCGCATCATCATGATGAGACC
Source organism: Aeromonas sp. SER (assembly GCF_038739615.1). Classification (NCBI taxonomy): domain Bacteria; kingdom Pseudomonadati; phylum Pseudomonadota; class Gammaproteobacteria; order Aeromonadales; family Aeromonadaceae; genus Aeromonas; species Aeromonas sp. SER. The sequence continues at coordinate 298,013 of NZ_JBCGFC010000005.1, forward strand.
GGGATCGGACATGATCAGTGCATCCGGCTGCATCTCCACCACCGGACGCATGTCGCGGATAAAGGTCTTGAGCTTGGAGTTGTGGGGCTGGATGTTGGCCACCACGTAGAACTGCTTGCCGAGGGCATGGGCTTCGTTGATGCCAAGCTGCAGATTCTCGTGATCGAATTCGTTGTTACGCACCCGCAGGCTGTAACGGGGTTGGCCGGCATAGACGGCATCGGCGCCATAGGCGTAGGCGTAACGCATGTTCTTGAGGGAACCTGCGGGGGAGAGCAATTCTGGTTTAAACATGTCGGACTCTTCGTATCTGATTGCAAATCAGGACGGCGCCACCTGATGGCGCCGTATGGATTGAGTAGCAGCGCGAGCCATTACATGGTGTTCTGCCACCCGATAACGGCATATCCAGCCTGCACGCTTATAAAATATGCGCCAGATATTCGGGGTGCGAGATTGTACTCGCCCCCACGCCATCATGCAATTTGGCAGGGATAAAGAGGGACGGGGTGTATCGCTGTCAGGCCCAGCGAGACAGGGGGGCGGGCATGGCGTGGGCATAGCCCTGCTGATAGTCGCAACCTAGCTGGTTGGCGATCTCGATGTGAGTCAGGGTCTCGACCCCTTCGCACACCACCTTCATGCCAAAGCGCTGCAGATACTCCACCAGACCGCTCAGCATCCGCAAAGCATGGCTGCTCTTGCTCGCCTGCAGCAGCAGGGAGCGATCCAGCTTGATGATCTCGTAGGGGAGCGCCATCACCCGCTGAAAATTGCACTCCTGGGTGCCGAAATCATCGCAGGCGATATGAGCGCCGTGGCTGCGCAGCACTTCGATCCGCTCCCGATGTTTGCGATAGAGCGGCGCGTGTTCCAGCACCTCGAACCAGATCGCTATCCCCAGCTTGCGAGCCTGCAAGATCACCAGCAACAGCAGGTTCTGGTATGTCGAGCTCTCAAGTGCAGGATTCAAGTTAATGGAGAGGGAGCAGGGCGCATGGCGTGCCAGTACGGGCAGGTCACGCCAAATCGCTCTCAGTATCACTATATCGATGTCCAGAGCTTCACCCTGGCTCAGAGTCAGGAAGTCGATGCCCTGGTAGCCCTGCCGGGCGGGATCCCAGCGTCTGGCCAGCGCTTCAAAGCCGATGATCTGGCGATCCCGGTCAACGATTGGCTGATAAAAGGGTACGGCAATGTCCGCTGTCGTCAGGGATGCCACGCCACTGACCGGAAACTCTTCTTTGAACGCAAACATGGCACTCACCTGTTGACGGATATAGCTGTGAATAATACGAGAGGCAACGGAAGTCTGGCTGTAGGAATTGTCCGATTATTGAGAGGGAAATAGAGAGGGAAGTGGTTTGGCAATATCAGATTATTCCGATTAAGTTTGGTGTGAGCATTATCTAGACTGGCCTTAATGATGAACAACCAAACAAAATATACTGATTAGGCTGTTTGCAAGTAAATGTTTATTAGAGCGCTGGTGTGACAGAGCATCTTTCTATTTTAGCAGTGTGATAACACCCATGAATAAACTTTCTATTTTGTTGCTGTTTATATTGAGCAGTAACGCATTGGCATCGCCGGATATCAGCGTTGGTACTTTATATGACTATATGCCGGCAGAGAAAAGCACCCTGTTAAAGCGGGTTAGAAATATTGGTGATGAGACGGCCTTTGTCAAAATAACGCTGGCCGAGATTGTATATGGTGCTGATGGTGTGCCACAGGAGCGGGATTTACCTGAGGAGGGCGTTCGTCAGCTGGTTACCAGCCCATCAAGGTTGATTATTCCCGCAAGCAGCATGCAGGCCACCCGCTTTATCTATATGGGAGAGCGGGAGCGGGAACGTTATTTTCGGGTGCGTTTTGTACCGGTCAAGCCACAGGATGATGAAATAACCGAATTACCACCACAACAGCAAATAAGTGCCGGTGTCAGCATCATGACCGGTTTTGGCACCATTCTGTTTGTGGCACCCAAAGAGACCCGTTATGACACTCGGATTGAACGTGAAACCGGGGCCCTTTATGTGGAGAACCGGGGCAATGCCACCGTTATTCTCGATTATCTGGAGCTGTGTGACACAAAAGAGAGCTCATGTAGTCAACCGGAGAAGATGCATCTGCTGCCTGGCGTTAAAAAGCGGGTCAGTGAAGAGGCAACCCGAATAGTTCGTTTTGAACTGATCGAAGGGAAAAAGTCGGTATTCAAGGAGTTCAAGCTCTGAATCCCGATATATCACAAGACAGGTAATCACACCTGAAGGAGTAGTTATGAAGAAGTTATCGATCATCCCGGCCTTGCTATTGGCGAGCAATACGCTGATGGCGGCCGAGCGAGTAGAGCATACGGTGACGGTAACGGCGCAGATCCCGACCGAAAACTTTTATGTGCAGCCCGTGGGTGACTGGATGAGTACCCCGCAGAAACTGACGTTTAACCCCTTTAACCAGCAGCTGGAGCCATTAGCCAAGCAGTTGGAGATGAAGAGCACTCTTGGCCCCATCAAGGGCTATCTGGTCTATCCCGCCACCATGGCCAGCGGCAAGGAGAGCATCGGTTTGACGGTCAAGGTCGGAGGTGTCGCGCTGACCACCACATCCGCCGAGTTGTTGACCCAGGCGGATGCCAATACCGGCAAACAGGTCGGACTGGAGATTGTTCCGGCCGTGGCACCAAACGGTGGCTACAAGCCCGGCAACTATCAGGGGATTGTCAGCATGATGTTTGAGTCCGAGGCTCCGCCTGCTCAAGGTGGCTGACTTGGGTATGTGGGGGCCATCAGGCCCCCCTTTAATTGAGATTCCAGGCATTCAGGTTGCACTTCATGGTTCGTTCTCTTCTTCTCTTGTTCGGGTTGTTGCTCTCTGCCCCTCTGGCGGCAGATCCGGCACTGCTGCTGCAACAGGCGCGGCAGTTGCCCGAGGGGTTTGAAGAGCACTTTTTTGGCGTTCCGCTGATGGTGCGAGTCACCGTTGACGGTCGTCTGCTGGGGGATGGGGAAGTGCTGCTCGGACGGGATAACTCGGTACAACTGCTCTCACTGGTGGATGTACAGGAGAGCGAATTTGATGAAGGGGCACGTGAACGCTGGTTGAGCAAGCTGGGAAGCCATCTGCCGCTCGGCGAGTGTAGCCGAGCCTGCCCTGAAGGCATCGTGGGGTTGCAATACAGCCTGGAGGAGTCCCAGCTCTCGGTACTGACCGGTCAGGTGGAGCAGGGGGCGCGGGATCAGCGTTTTATGGCGTTGCCCCAAGAGAGCAAGGGCTTGCTCGTCCAGAACCAGTTGAACCTGGTGCAGGGGAGCCAGCGCAATGGACACTACAACCTGCAGCTGGAGGGCAGCTGGGGACAGTGGACCCCTTTTATGGAGGGGGATGCCACCTGGCAAGAGGGTGGGCCAACTGATCTGGGGATGGCTCAGGTCTATGGAGAACGGCTCCATGAGGCCAATTTTTATCGTCTCGGCTTCTTCTTTCCCTCGGCGCAGGGGTTGGTGCGTCAGCCCAACTACTACAGTGGTGCGACGCCCACAGTGCTTGGCGTGATGTGGGGCAGCTCGGATCTGCTGCGCCGGGAACGCGGGGTGCCCAGTCTGGCCCCGATCCAGGTGGCACCGGCACGACCGGGCATGGTGGAGATCTATCGGGACGGTAACCTCATCCAGTCCCAGCCGGTCGTATCCGGTCTGCAGGCGCTCGATACCCGCTCGCTACCTGGCGGTATCTACGAGGTGGAGCTGCGATTGCTGGAGGATGGTCAGGAGACCCGTCGTTGGCGCGAGATGATCTACAAACCTTCCAACTGGCAGACACCGGAGGAGCCGTGGCGTTTCAACCTGTTTGCCGGGCGTCAGACCCGGTGGCTGGTGCGGCAGGGAGACAGCGATCTGGAGGGGGCCAGTGGTGGCATTGCCGTTAACCATCTGCTGCTCCCCTCGCTGATTGTGGGGGCGGGTAGCCAGTATGTGGACAAGCGTGCCCAGCACTCCCTCTCGCTCGATTGGGAGGCGACCAGCCAGCTCCACGGTTTTGCCTCCCTCAACCAGAGTGTTGGCATGGGGTGGGGTTACGACTTGCAGGGGATCTACTGGCATGGCAATAGCAGTCTGGTTGCCAGCCATTCGCGCAATCTGCGCACGCAAGGGGAAGTGAGTGCGGTCTCCAGCCTGTCGCTGCAGCAATCGCTGGAAAAGTGGGGCTCCCTCGGCGTCTATCTCTCTCACCAGTCTGGTCGTGGCAACGGCGGCGATCTGGGGTGGCACTACAGTGACCGGCTCTGGGGGCGTTGGGTGACCTGGGGGGTGACCCTGTTCGATCGTCCCGGCAGCGAGAGCACGGCGCAGCAGCGAGATCGCGGCAGCACGCTGAGTCTCACTATCAACTTGGGGGGAGATGATCGCCAGTTGTCGCTGGGGCTGGGCAGCAATACTTCTCGCTCGGGCGGAGCCCAGCGCAGCGCCTATCTCAACTACCAGCAGGAGGTGGATTGGGGGCCGCTGCGTCAGGTCAGTGTGGGCAGCACCCACGACAGCTATGGTACCGGTCTATCCGGCTATGGCCGCTTCGTGGCGCCCTGGTTGGGCGGCGACCTGTTTGCCCAGCACTCCTCCTATAACGCAGAGGTGACCGGAGGCGTCAACCTGGAGAGTGTGCTGGCGCTGGGGCATGAAGGGGATCTGGCGCTCGGTTCCCGCGATATGGGCGGCATGGGCAATGAGGCGGCGATGATCCTCGATATTGCAGCCGATGATGAGGCGGCGCGGATCCGGGTCAGCGACGATATGGGCAGCGTACAGACCCTTGGGCCCGGCCGTCATCTGGTCTTGGTGCCAGCCTTGCAGAGCGGTGCCTTGCAACTGGAGATGGCCGACCACGAGGGGATGCCACTCACCATCAAGCCGACCGTGCTCCCCTACCACCTTAATCGCGGCGGGGTGGGTTATGGCCAAGTGAATGCTGTGAGCACCGTTACTGTGATTGGTCGCCTGCTGGACGAGCAAAACAAGCCGCTGCGTGGTGCCATGGTCAGCAACCCCATAGGGCGGGCATTTACCGAAAATGATGGCTTCTTTGCGCTGGAGGCGAGTCGACGACAGCCAGAATTTAGCGTGGAACATAATGGCACTCTTAATTGCAACAGTGCACCAAGGGGACAGAAACAAATTGTTAATTCTGATGTGATTCAGTTGGGGGAGTTAATATGCTCACCCAGAGTTATCGTACAAAAATAAGAGTAACTAAATCGTTATAACGCTTGGTTAACTTTATGGTGAACTATAAATAAGCTTATGGTGAACTCAATGACATGCTGTTAATCAATGCAATGTTGTACATTGTTTTATTAGTGCTGGCGATCAGTTTTTATCCATATTGTTATAGGGTGTCAAAGTGCTAAGAGTTTTGTTTTTTTTGTGTATATCGACCTATGGTTCTTTTTCCTATGGAATAACAGTGTATGTTAATGCCGAGTATGCGCAATTGAACTCTGGCGTGGGTGGAGATTTTAGGATAACAGAACCATGCGTGACATTGCCTATCTCATTTGTATGTGAAAATAGATTGTCAAGGATCGTTGCAATCGATGCGAATATTGATAGAGCTCTATCATCTAATGTGTATGTCTGGCATAGACTTTTTCATCACCACTTCACTGGGGAGAAAAATGTTGTTATGTCTGATGGAAAGGGGAATAGCCGTGACATGAAGTTTTCTTTTACTCATACGGGATTTATTATGACCAAGAGAGCATTGTCAGCGGATAATAATATTGCTCAGGCCGACCCAGTTGCTAATTGCAAGCTAGTTGATGCTCATCTTTCATCTACAGACACGCTTCTTTATGAGATCAACCCAGCTGAGCAAAAAACAGGTGGTCGCTGCTATAGTCGTGCTTTTACATCAGGTGGCGGTCAAAGTGTTGCGAATGTAAATAAAATTCTCTTTGGTTATAAGTTGATACCGATTGGGATTGAAACCTTACCGAATGGACTTTATCAAGGAAGATTACGGTTACTTGTTGGTTCCAATAAGGATTTTGACTATGGAGATCTTCCCAATCCGTCACCACAGTCCATAGACTTAGAATTCAGGTTGGTTGTTAGGAATCAGATTAAGGTAATTTTTCCTGTCGGTAGTAACAGATTAGTTTTGCAGCCTGATGGAATAGGATGGCATTCCAGTAGAGTGCCGACACTCAGCGGATTGCTACCAATGCAAGTTATTAGCTCGGTACCTGTAGCAATGACGTTGAAGTGTGAATTTATAGGTTTGAAGAATTGCCTTTTAAAAAACAATAGTAATAAAAAATCAATGGCGCTTGATGTTTATAGAATAAATAAAGGTCAAGATACGTTACTTAGCCCAATAACAAGCACAAGATTTAATATGAGTGGGTCTACCATACGTGACTATCTACTATTCAAGATAAATAGTAAAAATGTTGAGGGTGTCCTTGATTCCCCTGGCACTTACAAGGGGAATGTGACGATAGTTATTGATGCAGTTATTGACCCTGTCACGCAATAAATCGTTAATATAGACCATTCTCCCGTGCATACAGAAATAGAGCGCTATCACTTTGCAAGCCGAGTCGTACCATGGCGCTTTTTTTCTGGGTGCTGATGGTTTTGACGCTGCGATGAAGGTAGTCGGCAACCTGAGTAACCGACATGCCGCTGGCCAGCAAGCGCACTACTTCACTCTCCTTGGGCGTCAGCGGGTTGTTGTTGCCTTGCCCGGAGATACCGGCACTGGCCAGCAGCATTTGTACTGTTGGGCCAATATAGCGATGGCCGAGCAGTATCTGGCGAATGGCATCGGCAAGTTCATTAATAACCGATTTTTTTAGTATCAGTCCTTTTACCCCAGCCTGAATAAGGGATTGCAAGATGGCACTGTTCTGGATTTGGGTCAGCACAATAATGGGAAGATTGGGATAATCCCGGCGCAACTGCTGGATCATGACCAGCCCATCGCTACGGGTATCTCCTGGCATGCTGAAATCGGTGATCAACAGATCACAATGATGTTGCTGCAATAAATTCAGCAAGTCAGATACCTGATATGCCTCGGCAATCACTTCACAATGGGGGGTTATCTGGTCAATCAGGCTGCGGATCCCGGTCAGAATCAAGGGGTGGTCATCGGCAAGAATAATCTTGAAGGACATGGATGAGCCTCTTATAAAACGGTGAATAATATTCAGGCTATCAAAGCTAACATTTCTATACTACCGTGCGCACCCCATTTTTTCAGGTGCATATATCTTTTGATAAATATATTTGAATCGTTATGTCTATATATTGTTCGCTTATGTCATTAATCAAACGATTCATAATTATTGTCTCTGTTTTTTTCTTGACGCCTGCCGTATTGGCGGAATCTGACCCCTCTGTCCCAACGATTGAAGTCGGAATATTGGCCGGAGGATGGGGCCCTTTTCAGCAGTGGGACGGCAAGGCCGCCGCCGGCTTCAGTGTCGAGTTGATGGAGCAGTTGGCCAAGAAACTGGACTATCGGATTGCCTGGCGTATCTATCCGAACTGGGAAGCCATGTATAGCGATGCCTGCCGTGGCAAGTTGGATATCCTGCTTGATGCCTTTAACTCTGAAGTGCGCCAGTGCGTCACCTATAGCCTGCCTTACTACACCTCGCCGACTGTGGTGGTGGTGCGCCAGGACAGCGCCCTGTTTCGGGATGTGAGCCGGTTGCAGTCCGCGAGCATTGCCATCGAAAAAGGTTTTCTGACCGAGAAACTGGTGAAACTGCATTATCCCCATGTCACACCTCGGCTCTTTGTCGATACCCGCCGTGCATTGCAGGCGGTTGAACAAGGTCGGGCAGATGCCTATATCGGCAATCTCCATGTGGCCAATCTGTTTATCGAGCGTCACCCGGCGTTGGCAGTGGTCGCCCAGTCACCCTTGTTGATGGAGACCCTTCACCTTGGTATTGCCAGCCGGAAACACACTCTTGCTATCCGGCTTGATACGGCGATTCAGGCGCTGACGGTCGAGGCGCGCAGTGAACTGGAGAAACGCTGGTTGGGGGAGAGTCTGGAACCCAATTTTATGGGGCACAGCAATTTCTTGCTACGTCCTGATGAGCGTGGCTGGCTCTCGACGCTGCCGCCGCTAAAGCTGGGTTTGATCCCCGGCTGGGTGCCCTTCTCTTATCACGATGAGGATGGCAATTCGGTAGGCTTGATAGCGGATTATCTGAACGTGTTGCAAGAGAAGCTGGGGCTGGCATACAGCAGCATCCCTGTACAGAGCTGGCCCGAATTGCAACAACTACTGCTGCATCACGATGTGGATCTGGCTGTACTGCCCACACGGATCATCGAGCGGTTGGTGGGGTGGCATGCCAGCGAGCCCTTTGCATCATTCCCGATGGTGCTGGTGACGGCACGTGGCAGCCTCCCTATCGGGGATCTCTCCGATCTGGCCGGCAAACAGTTGCTGCTGACCGATGGCATGTTGATCCCCGAGCTCAGGGCGCTGGTGCCCGGCCTTAAACTGACCACGACCCGTGATGCCAGCGATGGGCTCGCCCGTGTCGCCGCTGGACAAGGGGATGCCTACATCGGCAATCTGGTGGTGGTCTCCCGTCTTGTCACCGAGCAGTTTGATGACCGACTCCATATCGCCGCGCCTACCCCCTTCAAGGATGAGCTGGCTGTGGCGGTACGTGAGCCATACGCACCCTTGTTACCTTTGGTGAACCGGGTGCTGGCCAGCATGAGCGACAAGGATCAGCGCCAGATCCGCAACAGCTGGTTGGCGCTCAATTACAGCGAAGGGATCCCTAGGGCGAAACTGGTGCGCACCCTGCTGCCGGTGGGGTTGGCCATCAGCTTGTTTATCCTGACGCTGCTGGTCGCTTACTGGCGCTTGCGGCAGGAGATCATCCGTCGGCATCAGGTCGAGCTGGCACTGGCCAGCGCCAAGGTGCGAGCCGAGTCTGCTGCCACCATAAAGGGGGAATTTCTGGCCACCATGAGCCACGAGATCCGTACCCCGATGAACGGCATCGTTGGTATGGCGGAGCAGCTCTCGCTGACCGGGTTGAGCGAAGATCAGCGCCAGATGGTGGAGATCATCAACCGGGGAGCACAGGGGCTGCATGCGCTGATCGACAACGTGCTCGACTACGCCAAGCTGGAGGCGGGCAAGATGGTGCTCGACGAAGTGCCGTTCTTGATGCGGGAGCTTATCGACAGCGTGCTGACCATGACCGTCAGCGAGGTACAGCGCAAGGGGCTGCGAGTCTATCTCTTGGCGGATCAGGAGGTGGCCGCCCGCTTGCGTGGCGATGTGCTAAGACTGCGCCAGATCCTCTTCAACTTTGTCAGCAATGCCATCAAGTTTACCGAGCGCGGTTTTGTCGAGCTTTCCCTCGCGGTATTGCAGGAGGCAGAGGGGAGGCAGCGGCTGCAGTTTGGGGTACGAGATAGCGGGATTGGCATGAGTGACGAGGCGCAAAGCCGGATCTTCAACGCTTTTGAACAGGCGGAGAGCTCGACTACCCGCAGTTACGGCGGCAGTGGGCTGGGGCTCAGCATCTGTCACACCCTTGCCGGATTGATGCAGGGAGAGATTGGACTGCAGAGCTCGCCGGGCCTTGGCACCTTTATCACGTTGACCGTGACTCTGCCGGTTGTGGCCCACTCCGAGCCAGACCCGCACCTCGCCGGGATGCGTGCTGTCATCGAGCTGCGCGATGAGAAATTGCGTCACACCCTGTTGCTGCACCTCGGTGCGCTGGGGGTGAGCTGCACCGGGCAAGCGGGTGGGGCAGAGCTGCACTTTAGCGACAGCGAACAGGCTCACGGCGATGCCATCAGACTGGTAGAGCTGGACTCGCCCATGGGTTATCGGCGCGAAGCGGGGCGTTATCTGCTCAACAGCAATCCCCTGACCTGGCATGCGGTACGCGAGGTGTGTTATCGCCAGCTGGGATTGGCCGATGCCCTGCTGCCGGCCCCGCTGCGCGAACAGGCTGAAGCCGGCGAGCTGCTGCCCTACCGGATCCTATTGGTGGAGGATAACCCGCTAAACCAGTCGTTGGTGATGCGCCAGCTGGGCCAGCTTGGCTTGCATTGTGATCTGGCCGGGCAGGGGGAGCAGGCGCTGGAGATGGTGGCGCGCACTCCTTACGATCTGGTGCTGTGCGATTGCCAGATGCCGGTGATGGACGGTTACGAGTTCACCCGCAAGGTACGCGAGCAGGAGGATCAGGATGAGCGGTTGCTGATCATCGCCATGACCGCCAACGTGTTACCGGAACAGCGCGAACGCTGTTTTGCCGCCGGGATGGACGATCTGCTCGGCAAGCCGGTACTGCTGGCTGGATTGCGCCAGATGTTGCAGAAGTGGCATATCCTCCCCTCCGAGCGGCTACTCGACCTCGCTGTGGTGAGCTCGCTATTTGGCGCAGGTAAGCCGTTGCGACAGGCGTTGCAGCAGTGTCGTGACGAACTGGAGCGTGGACTTGGCATGCGTCCGCAAGAAGATATCGCCTTGGCCGAGTGGGTGCACCGTCAGGCGGGTACGCTCGCCATGATGATCCCGGAGGTAGCTGAGCAGGGCTGGCGGCTGGAGGAGCGGATCCGTCAACAGGGGGCTGCAGCGTGTGGCGATGAACTGGTGCGGTTTTGTGCTCTGTTGCAGCAGCTGGTCGATGAGCTGGCGGTGTGAGTTAGTAATCTAGTGGATGGCTGCAAGCGCCATCTCGAAGCGCTGTTCACGAATGGTGCGGGGCATGGCGCCGTTGGTGGCGCCAGCCAGCCACTCCCAGTCAAGTCTGGGGCTGCCCGCTTTGAAGCGCTGATAGGGAATACCCTGCTTCACTGTCACGAAGAGCGTCGTGGGCAGGCCCAGCTTGTTGCTGTAGCGAACCATCAGGTCGCCCTGATAGCCTTCCATGCGCTTTTTCAGGGCTTGCAGGGTGAGCCCGGTGGCATGGCCATGTTCGTCCCAGATCTCAAACATGATGTGAATACTCTGATAAAGGTGGTGATAAAGTGAACAGAATCGGCAGCAAATGCAACTGTCAGATCTGACAAGGGGTGGCAAACCGTATGGGCCAGAAAAGCGAAAACCCGGCGCGAGGCCGGGTTTTCTTGAATGATGGTGGAGGGAGAAGGATTCGAACCTTCGAAGGCAGAGCCGTCAGATTTACAGTCTGATCCCTTTGGCCGCTCGGGAACCCCTCCACAGGGGCATTGCATATTGTGTTCAGGAAGATGGTGGAGGGAGAAGGATTCGAACCTTCGAAGGCAGAGCCGTCAGATTTACAGTCTGATCCCTTTGGCCGCTCGGGAACCCCTCCACGGGGTATTTTCCTGATTGTTGCACTTGAATGGTGGAGGGAGAAGGATTCGAACCTTCGAAGGCAGAGCCGTCAGATTTACAGTCTGATCCCTTTGGCCGCTCGGGAACCCCTCCCCAAGTGCGAGGCGCATACTAACAGATCTTC